>CAYJAL010000058.1:0-10837 GCA_964367875.1 uncultured Desulfovibrionaceae bacterium
CCAGGTGGAAGCACGAAAAAATCTATTTTTTAAAGATAATTTTTTAAGGGTATTTCTTTCAAAAAGCTTCACTATAAAATTCCTCTTCATGCAATGTTTATATAATAGATTATAAAGCAAAATTACAAGAACTACAATTGCGAGAAGAAGAATTGAATTTTCGTGCAGCAGCCTTAATGAAGAAGGGATAATTCTGAAAGAAAAACAAGCCAAAATTGAAAATGAGCGTGACGCATATTTGGAAGAAAATCTCATATAAATCCCTAAACGAGGGGTTAATGACGCAGAAGGGCATTCTTATTGATTTTTACCAACAAATATGGATTGTTGTAAGCTCGGTGCAAGAAAATAGCCTCGCTTATAATGCTAGCATTTTCCCTAGGGACGTTATTTTACAAGTGAACGGTAAAGATGTATATTATGGCCACCCAGTGCCGCTTATATCTGGGAAGAAAAATTCTTTACTAGTACATAGAAGTGGGAAGAATTATAAAAAATCCCTCTAGGCAACGTAACAATATCCACTTACCATAACGAAATAAGTAAGAATCCACCAGCCTAGCTGGTGGTTTTCCTTATGCGCCTGTAAGGCTTTCCTACCAGCTGCCCCTAGCAGGGGCGTTTTAAAGGCCTGACATCTGCATAATTGTTACTTACGACCTGTGAACGGGTATATACATAATACTACATACATAGGCATTGTGAGGAGACGAGGCACGAGTCGACGCGGTAATCCATTGTCGAAGAAATAACATAGCGCTACTTGCCCTTTAACTGCAAAGAATATTTACTAAGAAAGCTTACGTTGAGCCTGGATTGCCGCGCTTCGCTCGCAATGACTTTGAATTAAATTCATTGCATAAATAAAACTTATCAATACTTTTTTCTACGCATAGCTGTAAGCTTTTTAGAACCTCCCGCCTATGTGGTGCCGGCTTTTTTGTTCCCCATTATCAAAATATGCCATTTGCCATATCTTATACATCTACCACCGCTTAGGCATTTTCCTGTGCGTATGGAAAAAGTGTAAAATAAAAATATCTTTCCTTACACTTTGTAAGGGATAATAATGGAGCAATAAATAAGTATTTTTGCTTGTTCTTGCTTTTATCTGTTACCATACTTTCTCCCTAGAAAAGAAGTTTAGCGGGATAGAACAATTTCCTCAATGGACTACTAACCATATAAAGTTGAAATTATTTAATAATTGAACATATAAATACGTGAAAAAGTATAAAACAGTGCAGCATTGTCTATTTTTTCTTTTTATTCCTTGTTTTTGGGTAGCATGTAAGATAGGACTGTGGCTGTAAAATTACGAGAGTACACCGTTGATGATATGTAACTTTTTACGGTAAATGAATGTACTGCACAGAATACACATGGAGCAAAACTAAAATGACATCACTTTCACTCATTATTCCCTGCTATAATGAAGAAAAAACTTTAGAAACTTGCGTAGCTCGTTGCATGGAGCTTTGTAAACATCCTGAATTTGAAAGCCTTTCCTTAGAACTCATTATTGTAGATGATTATTCAAGCGATAATAGTTATGCCATTGCGCAAAAATTGCAGGAGCAGTATCCGCACATGATTTCTTTGTATAAACACGAAATTAATAGAGGAAAAGGCGCTGCTTTGCGTACTGGCCTTATAAATGCCAAAGGTGATATGGTTGGCATTCAAGATGCCGATGAAGAATATAATCCTTTAGATTATATTAACCTTATGCAGCCTATTTTAGAAAATAAAGCAGACGTTGTGTATGGTTCGCGCTATTTACGTCAAGAAACACGCAGAGTTTTATATTTTTGGCATACATGGATGAATAGATCTTTAACATTTATTTCTAATATGTTTACAAACCTAGATATTAGCGACATGGAAACATGCTATAAGCTTTTTCGTCGTGAAACTATTCAAGCCATTGCGCCAAACCTTAAAGAAGATAGATTTGGCTTTGAGCCCGAGGTGACAGCCCTCATTGCCCAAAGTAAAGCTCGCGTCTATGAGCATGCCATAAGTTATACACCAAGAACATATGAAGAAGGAAAAAAGATTGGGTGGCGTGATGGAGTACGCGCTTTGTATTGCATTTTACACTACAGCGCCCATTGTGCCCCGCTACCAATGCAAATTTTGCTATACACCTTTATTGGATTTTGCGCAGCTATTGTAAATATAGTTGCGTTTACAACTTTTATATCCATGGAAAGCTCCATTACTTCGGCAACACTTATGGCCTTTAGCGTTGCAGCCGTAGTAAACTATATTTTATGTATTTTCATTCTCTTTAGGCATAAGGCAAGATGGTCGACCAAAGGAGAACTGATAGCCTATGCTTTAACTGTCATCGTTATGGCTGGCGTTGATTTAGGTATAACAAGCGGTTTTCACGCTTTGGGAATGGGACTCTACGCGAGCAAGCTTTTAGGAATAATTATAGGCTTTGTAGGAAACTTTAGTTTACGAAAATATTTCGTTTTTTAACAGAATAATATATTAGCTTAGATGATATTGAAGCTATACTTACTATTGTGACTCACTAAAAATTATGAGTCAAAAACTTGCAAAAAGTATCTAGGTTAAAATATTCTGGGAGAGGATGTATGTATCTATATAAACAAATATCATGCTTAAAATATTTATCATAATTACATAGTAGTATATTTTAGATGTATTTAAAATATATTTGTGCATATTATGGAGAACTATGAAAACGCTAATACTAAACAAAGAGCATTATTTGTTTTTTATCCTACTACTTTTAAGTGCTTGCTTATTGCTATTTTTTATTACGCCTTGGCATAATTGGGGAGGTGACTTTTCTTCTTATATAATGCAAGCAAACAGTATCTTAAATAATACAGTCTCTACTTTTATTACTGATAATTCTTGGATGCTTGAAAATTCTGATTTCTCTATAGGACCCGTTGCTTATCCATGGGGATTTCCATTATTTTTAGCCAGTATCATAGCTTTTTTTGGCTCGTCTATATTCGTTTTAAAGAGTTCTATTTGTTTAGCTTTTTTAGGTTTATTATGTACTTTAATTTTCTTTTTTAGGAAAAAATTATCTATATTACAAACTGTTAGTCTTTTTTCTACTTTTGCCTTTAATACAATCATTCTAAATAATCTTAATAACATATTGAGTGATATCCCCTTTTTATTTATATCAACTCTTGCTGTTTTATACCTAGATTCTCTACTCCAACGTAAAGCATTAACAGCACGTTCTTTATGTATTTTTGCAGCCTTAGCATTCATAGCCACCACATTACGGAGTAATGGCCTACTACTTCTTTTTTTATTGCCTATGGTGCAAGCTACAACCTTTCCTAAGTTTAGGTCTAATACGTTAAAAACAAAAATGGCCCTCCTTTTAACGCCCTATATTTTTTATATTTTTTTATACCTTACTTTTTCTAGCATGTTCCCTGCAGCGGGAGGAGGCCATCTTGCATTTTTCAAAGATGTCACTTTAAGCTCTATTTGGAACAACATGCTTTATTACGCAAAGTTACCAATGTATTTTATTCCTTTACCTTACTTTTTATCTTCAGTTATTTATGCTGTTTCTTTAATTTTCTTTATATTAGGTATCAAAAAACATTTTTTTAAAGATTATATTTTAATACTTTATTCAGCCATGACTTTAGGACTCTACATACTTTGGCCAGCACTTCAAGGCATTCGCTTTATTTATCCAATTATACCATTTTATATATATTTTTGTATAATTGGTATATCACAAATAACTAAATATAAGTTTAACAAATTTAATTATTATGGAATAATAGCTTTATTTTGTATATCATGTATTATAAATATTCAAATGACGCTCCCCCCTTCACCTCATAAACAAGGTCCATACTCAGCTTACGCTCAAGAAGCATTTGAATATATTTCAAAAAATACAGAAAAAAACGCTGTTTTCACTTTTTTCAAGCCTCGTGTTTTTCGTATGAAAACAGGACGGTTCGCAATATTAAAATATGATGCTGACACACTAAATTATGACTATATCCTTTATTATACTAAACAATCACGTTCTATTTCTAAAGAAAACTTAAAATCCCTCATAGATAATAAAAAGATATCTCTTGTTTTTAAAAATGAGTATTTTTATTTGTATAAAGTAATTAACAAAAAAATAATTTAAATACACAATGTGACAAATAAAACACTTACACTCTCAGCGTTTTGCAAGGCGATTGGATAAAGACAGGCTCCTACCGTTTTAAGGAAAGCCATCAAAAGGTGTGACGTCCCCTCAATGCCTGACTGAAAACAAGTAAAGAACACAAGGTATACTCTCGCATTTTTTTACACAATTTGAAAATAAAAGGAGGTTCCGACTTCAAAAACTCCACGTCACCTTCATAAACTCTCTAAATATTTAAGCGATGGGCAATATTTTTACTTATTCAGCTTAAAAGTGACAATGGTTAGCTTCACCTTCTCACCAATAATCGGCTCTAGCTCCGGTTTAGCGTAGACCTCACCTGTAAAAGCGTTCAATTTAAAAGTGGTATGCCATATGGCAAATACGCACACATACCCGCATATGCGATAAACTGTATGCCATGGCTGTGGTCTCGCAGCTTTGGAATACGGCATTCCGTGAGGGGGCTTGTTACAGACCTCTGCCTCTAATTCTTCTAACTCAACTGAAAATAATACTGTGATTGAGCTTGGAGCTATGGTAGCAAAGAGTAGTAACGACATTAATATTTTCACAAAAAATGAAGGTGCAGATACTTTAGTGATTAAGGCAAATGGACAACAATTTTCAATGTACGCAGCAAATTATGGAAAAAATGAAATAAATACCGATGATGATAATGATAGCATAATCATTACAAATTTAGTAAGTGCCCATGATGGAAGAAATACAATAAGTGGTGGTGCCGGTGATGATGATATAATCAAGTTGTCCCAATCTGAGCTTAGCTTTGAAGACGTATTTATTGATGGCGGAGAAAGTGCAAGTAGCGGAATCGTTGAGATGGACGTACTTTTAACTAATGAGCAACCAATCGGTTCTATATGGCATAATCTGAAGAAGTCTCGACTTCATTAAACAATTGCCCTTGCAGAAAAGGGAAACTCCAAAACATGGCACCCTCCAGCCGCCGCCAATGTTTCTCTAGCAATAAAGCACACACAACAAAAAAGTCCCCCACGAGCTAGGCATGGGGGACTTAATCTGAGGATTTTCCTAAAAACTAGACGCCGAGGAGGGTCTTGTTAACCAATATAGTCATATCATCATCTTGAAGATTTTTGTACTCAGTAAAGCCATCGTCGCGAGTGGTTCCTTCCTCCCAGTTGTCTGTGAGTTCTGTCTTAGCGTCGCTTATCAGCTTGTCTTGTAGATTGGATGCTGCTTCTACATCGTCACCCAGCATGACAACTTCAACATTGCTGAGTTTTCCATTAAGTGCGCTAAAAGAGCTTGCATTGGCAAGAAGCACGTCTATACCATCTCCGCCATCCACAGAGAGTACATCGTTGATATCCACATTTTCAATTTCTTTCAGTACGAAGAGATCATGACCACTACCACCATGCACAACCTTGTCGGAAAGGTCAAAATAGATGGTATCATTACCGCTACCGCCAAAAAGGCTATCTGCGCCGCTACCACCGATAAGGATATCATTACCTTCTCCACCGTCAAGTAGGTCATTGCCACCAAGGCCGAGGAGGAGGTCGTCACCTGCACCGCCGTAGAGGCTGTCGTCGCCATCGTTGTTTGAATCTTCCAATTTTTCAGCAGCTGTGGAAAGCGCACTCGGGTCTTTCTTGGCAGCAGTCATAAGCTCTTCTATGAGCTTATCGCCAACTGTTTCAGATTGATTGTTTTCCGCATCAGTAATTACACCATCTCCATCGAGGTCTTTATCGCCTAATGCCGCGTTTAGATTATTCCAAGAATACTCATCATCACTAGCATTATCTGGTGTGTTATTTGCTGTAACTCCAAGGTCTTCTGCAAGCTTTTGCAAGCTTTCGTCATTACCATCGCCGATAACAAAATCCGTACCGTCATTACCATAAATACTATCATCATCATGTCCACCAACCATGACGAAAGTTTTATTACTGTCATCAATGTTTTGGTCACCGTTGAGATCATTACCGTATACCCAGTTAGGATTATTTTTCAAGAATGCAAGGGCGAGTACTTGGAAAATGTTATACGCTTCTTGCTCATCAGCAGTTATTGAATCTCCGCTGACAATCTTGGTTAATATGGCTTCAATTTGGGAATTACCAAGTTCACCTGCAACTTTTGCTAATACTTCAAGTATATTTTCGCCTGAAATAATTACGTCCTCGCCAATAGCAGTGTAGCCAATAGCATTTAGTCCACTTGCATTACCGCTACCACCTTCTTGAGGCCTAAAGAGCGAGCTAAGTTCTTGATCGGTAAAGTTGTGCACTATAGGGTCACCGTTCTCATCATACTGAGTAGAAAACGCTCCGAGGTTTGCTATAGTAGCAGCTGTAATATTGCCGCCTATGGCTATAGTGTGAAGATCACCACCATTTAAGGCTGCAACTAAATCATCGAACGCATCCTCTCTGTCACTAGCCAAACCTGATGCCCAACCGTCAGTCAAGAAGAAAGCCAAACCTGTGTAATTCTCATACTCGGGAGTCGCAAATAAGTCCTTTAACTCATCGGCTGCTTCACTAAAACCATTCTCGTAATATGTTCCATCATGGAAGTCAGAATCTTTAGTAACCTTCCCGTCAGCGTTAACTCCACCTGTTGTTCCATTATTGTATACAATATCACCGTTATATGTTGCAACAGTGATAGAACCACCATTATCATAGATGCTCTTGAAGAAAGTATATTCTTTCGTACCAATGCCAAAATTCTTTTCAATGAAGTCTAAATCAAAGTTTTTAGGCAACGAATATTCTTCGAAAGAATAACTAGTATCTCCTTTTGCTACATCAACTATGCCAGCATTGCCGCTATATTTAGCATCTTCATCAACTCTGATCGTGTTAGGTAGGTCATTAAAATTATCTGTTCCAAAGACAGAGACAGCAGACGAGTAAAGATTATAAGCTTCAAGATATTCAACATATTCTAAAGCATCGCCTAAACTGTCGCCGTTAAAGGTTACAGTTGTGCTACCCCCCCAGAAAGTTGTGATATTAAGGTTTACATCACCACCTATAGGACTCTCTTTATGCTCTATCAAGTCATTTATAAATCCAGTCAAAGCATCACAAGTAGCTTCAAGCCTTGTTGTTCTATTCCCAGAACTATCTGTAAAAGCACCATTCCAACGTGGGTCATACACTGAACCGGACATATCTAAAATAACAGAGGCATTATAGTTTTCACCGGGATTCGTATAACTTCCTTGCTCACTATCAAGAGCAAGAAATTCGCCATTTGCTGGTGGTGTAGCGTCAAGAACTACATCTCTGCTATCGCCATCAGCATCTGTCACAGTAATTGTTTTTTTACTACCTTCAACGATGCCAGTGTCATTATCACCTTCTGTGAACTTGACAGACCAAATACCAGTACCACCATGTCCGCTGCTCAATATAGTACCATCAGCAGCAGTAAGGGTATTACCATCAACTGAAGAACCTGTGCTGCCATCATGCGTCCATTCGCCATTTGCAAAGGTAAATATCGTTCCGCCAACTTCAAGAGTTTTACCATCGCCATTATCAGCACCAAAGTCAATGTTTACATAAGCTTCGGCTCTGGCAACACCTTCTGTTGTGAAGATTAATGCATCCGCATTTCCGACAACATTCGGAATATCGTCTTCAATCTGCACACTAACACTGCCGGCTGCAGTATCACCATCGGCATCTGTAATGCTAAAGCCGAAGTTGAGGTCGGTTTTACCATTTTCAAGCTCGATATTATTGCCGTTAGCATCAACATGTTCAACACTTTCAGAAAGAGTAACTTCAAACTTGCCATTTTTATCCATAGTAACAGAAATTACAGGAACCTCTTCTAATTTTCCTTCATCATTAACACGCTGAACATAGCCTTCGAGAGTTGTACCGTTTTCTCTCCAGAGCACGGTTTCCCCGGCAGAAGTTTCAAGTTTTATTTCATTACCGGCAGCATCCGTTGGAACGTATACTGGGTCATCTTCTGTTCCAGTATTATTTAGATTCCAAGCAAAGGCATCGTCGAAGTCATGATCCTCAGTGAGGTTACCTGCATAGAAGTTATCAATTTCACCTTTAAAGATAGCGCTCTCGGGGAAATCTATACCATCAGCATTCTTACCGGGATCTGCTTGGCTACCATCACCTAAGAAAGCTTCAGATACTTGTGCAGTGGCAGTGGTACCAATAAATGGGGTACTATCAGGACGAATAACGATATCATGTTCAACACTATCGCCGTCAGCGTCTGTAGCCTTTACTGTGACTGTAACATCGTTACCAAAAGGCTTGTTTTGAACAAAATTCCATTGGCCATCATCGTTAATTTCAAAAGTGAAGTATGGATCTGTAAAATCAAAATCTTTCCCAGATGTATATTGCCCTTCTATACCATACAATTTACCATCAACAGGGTTTATGGCAAAAGTAATTACTTTGGAGGCACCATCTACAATAACAGTTTGATAGTACGGAGTAGTTCCCTCTTTATATGGTGGAACAATGTCTACAGACTCCAAACCGTCTGCACCTGTAATCTCAAGAGAACCTGTTGCAGTGGCAGTGGTCATCGTAAAATTAACGCTTTCTATCACAAAGTCATTGGCGCCTTTTCCATTTGTGTTTCCATCGTCCTCTCCATTAGCAGCAACGATAATTTTATCAAAGGAAAGATTATTATCTTTTAGTGTGATTTCAAGCTGTTTACTACCTTCATTATACGTAAGCACATAGAGGCTAGCATCTAATTTCTGCTCATCGTTATACAATATAACCGTTGGGGCAGCCTTTCCGTTCCACTGTGCTAGTGTAAAGGTGACGCCATTACTTGTTTGCCCATCTGGAAGCTCAATTTGAATGGCTTCATGTTGATTACTTGTATAATCTATCTGATCGTTACCCGGTCCGTTATCATTGGGCGTGACGCCAAGGCCTTCCGCTTTTCCGTTAGACGGATCATAAACAGTTAAGAATAACTCTTTCTTGGCAGACGGGTCCAAATCATTACCATCAGCGTTAAGAATACCAGCAGTGAATATCAAATTTCCTATTGTCTCTGTTTTTGAAAGGCTGGCTAGCTCCTTTTCAAAATCACCAGTATCAATAGAAACAGTTGTGGAAGTGGCAGTAGTAATCGGGGAATCCTTGATTTCAAGGATATCGTCTTCTATTTGTACAGTTACATTGCCGGGAGTGCTGGTAGTGCCGTCAGATACGCTGAAGCCTAATTCTAGGCCAGTGTTTCCATCATTGTCAGTTGTACCTAAATCTCCGTCGCCATCAAGGTCGGTGTTGTGGTCTGCATCATCAGATACGTATCCAGGAGTGTTTTCTTCAGTATCAGGAGCATCATGCATCACAGAGTCATGAAGCGTTACTGTGTACTTACCTGTGGCTGGGTTCATCTCAGCAATGAGAACATCTGTGCCGCCCTTACCTGCTGTTCCGCTAAGGGTGAGACCATCTTCACTTACAGTCCAATAAACAGGAGTGCCTTCGCTTGTGTAAAGATTAGGCTGAGCACCATTCCAGCTGAAGGTTAAAGTATCATTGTCATCATCAGAGTAGATGATAGAGCCCGTGGCTACGTTAGAGGAGAAAACACCGTCATCAGCGTCTATATCCTTAGCATCTGTTGTGCCCTTTGTTCCATCTGGAAGATAGACTTCAGACACTTGCACGTCGGTGGTTAACTCTGTGTTGACTTTGGGCGCGTCGTTGGCACCTGTTACAGCCACTGTAATATCTTGTGATGTCCATGCACCATTTTCGTCTTGTACGTAAATGGTGAACTTTTCAGAACCGTGAGCGTCTGTATCTAAAGCTTGCAAAGCATTGTAACGGCCAAGAGCAGCAATATAGTCGGCGTTGCTTTCACCACCAGCATAAGCGTCGGCATCGGGCTTGGCTTGTAAGGTATAGGTGTATTCGCCGGTGTCTGGATCAATACTTAAAGTACCATACTTACCAACGGCTGAATCAGCCATGGTATTACCAGTGATGTTACTACTATCAACGCTAGGAGCGGCTGTAGGCGCAGAAAGTCCGTACACAAGATCATCGTTTACATCAACATCAGAGCCTTTAGCTTGACCTGTTACGACAGTGGGGCTGTCTTCAGTAATGACAAGATTTCCGGTGCTAGCATCAGCTGTGCTGGCCAACTCCAAAGTAGGTCTGTCGTTGGTGCCTTTTATGGTCACAGTGATATCTTGAGTTTGAGGAGCCTCGCCGTCAGTCACAGTAATGGTGTACTTTAAGGTAATGCTCTCACCTTCACCAAGCTTGTTAGCAGGATCTGTAGCTGTATCGTTTAATATAAATTCATACACACCTGTTTTTGGGTTCATTACAAGCGAACCGAAATCAGCATACTTATCACCATTAATGGTTTCGTCACCATTGGTAAGGGTGGCAGAGTATGTTACGGCATCGTCAGCGTCACTAGCCGTAACTTGCCCTGCATCCTTTGGATCACCGGCAAAGTCCTTGTTCACTATATCAAAACCGGTAGCGCTGTTATTATCGCCATCACCATGACCAGATTCTTGCACAACAAGGTTATCAGCTGCATCAGTAATTACAGGAGGATCATTCTTACCTGTTACAGCTACTGTAATATCTTGTGATGTCCATGCACCATTTTCGTCTTGTACGTAAATGGTGA
>CAYJAL010000058.1:10937-12252 GCA_964367875.1 uncultured Desulfovibrionaceae bacterium
TCAAAACCGGTAGCGCTGTTATTATCGCCATCACCATGACCAGATTCTTGCACAATAAGGTTATCAGCATCATTAGTGATTACTGGTGCGTCGTTTACACCATTAATCTGAATATTGATTTCCTGAGCGCGCCACGCACCTTGACCATCTTGCACATAAACAACAAACTTTTCAAGGCCGTCCTTATCGGTATCAAGATCCTGCAATGCATTATAGCGATCAAGGGCTGCGTCTGTAGTGCCATTTGTATAATAGAATTGCCCATCTGCACCCAACTCTGCACCTTCAGGCTTTGCTTGCTGAGTATAGGTGAAGGTTCCATCAGCATTGATGGTTAAAGTGCCGTAGTCGCCATTTACGGTACCTGTTAAATTTTGTGTTTCTAGACGTGCGTCGTCATTACCACTCACATTATTGGCACCGTTCAAAATATCATGCTGATCTTGAGTGCTGGCTAAATATTTAAGGGTCATGCCCTCGCCACCGTCTTCATAACCAACATCGCTGCTATCATCGTCAGAGCCCTGAACTTGGCCTTTGATCGTCATGCCATCATCTTCTTTGGAAGCATAGTGGGCAGTTACAGTGCCATCAGCAGTGCTAGTGGTGGTGGTGAATTCAGTAAAACCGCTATCATTACCGGGCTCTACACCTTGAAACTCTAAAGTAGGTCTGTCATTGGTACCCACCACAGCAAGCTTGATGCTGGCAGAAGCTGTAGCTCCCTGAGGATCCGTAACGGTAACAATGAAAAATTCTTCAATAACTTGGTCGTGATTAAGGCTGTTAGCTGCATCATCATTAAGTTTAAATGAGAGCACGCCTGTAGCAGGGTCAATGCTCACAGTACCATAAGGGCTTGTACCGGTAACGCTATAGGTTAAAGCCCCGCCTTCTGGATCGCTGGCAACAATCTGCACAGCTACTTCTAAGTCGCCGTCGTAAACTTTATTAGGATTATCGCTATTTACTTTACCGTTTTCCTCGCGGCCAACGCCTGATTCAGTAACAAACATATCAGCATCGCTCAGTTCTGGATGCTTGTCATCATTACCATCGGGGATTTCAATAAAACCAAGCAAAGAAGGCGCAAGGTTAACATCATCAACATCACCGCCGCCTTCGCGATCTTCTTCTTCATCAAAGTCATCAGGATAGGCTTGATCCAGGCGTCCTAGGCGATCAATACCGCCAAGAAGTTCACCCAAAATGGTATCCACACTATTACCGCTACCTTGAGGGCTGGTACCGGCTGGACCGGCTGCAGGCATAAGTTCTTCACCAAGAGCAGCAAAGAAGGACTCGCCGTCTACTT
>CAYJAL010000059.1:0-11564 GCA_964367875.1 uncultured Desulfovibrionaceae bacterium
CACAAAAAAACTAAATTTTAACAATAAAACCTACTTACCAAAAAGGATTTCTTGATAATTAGGCAAAGCCCACAAGTCATCAGCCACCACGCCTTCCAGCAAGTCAGCCCATTGGCGTACTTCCACCATGGCGGGGATTACTTTTTGGCAATAGAAGTTGGCTTGCGCTTGCAAATCGTCTTCTATTTTATCTACTTTTTCCAATTGCTTCATAAGCTTTGCCACAGCGGCCTGCATTTTTTGCAAGTATTCTGTCACTTCATCAAGGGTAGGTGTTTCAAAGGATTTTCCTATGGCTTTTAAGCTGGCGCAGGTGCTGGCCAGCTCGCCTTGATAGCGCATGGCTGCAGGAGCGATGATGGTTTTGGCAATGCGTTTGACCAGCATGGCTTCAGAGCGAATGGTTTTGCAATAGAGTTCAAATTGAATTTCTTGGCGCGATTTAAGCTCTACTTTGCTGAGCACATTTTGACTTTCGTACAACTCTATCACTTCGGGATACATAAGCGCTGCCACGGCTTCGGGTGTGGTGCGCAAATTGGGCAAGCCACGGCGTTCAGCTTCTTTATGCCAAATATCAGAATAGCCATCACCATTAAAGATAACAGCGCTGTGCTCTTCGATAACTTCTTGAATAAAGCTTTGTACGGCGTCGTTGAGTGCGGTTTTACCATCGGCAAGGGCTTTTTCGAGGTAATCTGCAGCGTAGCTCATGGAATCGGACATAATGGTATTTAAGGCCGCCAAGGAGCCGGAAGCAGACATACTAGAGCCCAGCGCGCGGAACTCAAAGCGATTACCGGTAAAGGCAATGGGGCTGGTGCGGTTGCGATCGCCTGGATCTGCCGGCAATGGTGGCAAGGTATCTACGCCCACATTCATAAGACGTTTACCGCGAGCACCTTTCACTTTACCGGCGCGGAATTGTTCAAAAACGTCGGTGAGCTGATCACCTAAGAAGATGGACATAATGGCCGGCGGCGCTTCGTGAGCACCTAAGCGGTGGTCATTGCTGGCAGAGGCCACGGTGGCGCGCAGTAAGGCGCCGTATTTGTGCACAGCGCGTAGCATACAAGCACAAAATACCATAAATTGTGCATTTTCATGCGGCGTATCGCCGGGATCGAATAAGGAACCTAAGGCTTCATTACCTAAAGAGTAGTTTAGGTGTTTACCGGAACCGTTAATGCCCACAAAGGGCTTTTCGTGTAAAAGGCATTTCATGCCGTAGCGCTTGGCCACATTGCGTAATACGGTCATAATGGCATGGTTATGGTCTACGGCTAAGTTGCCGGACTCATAACGAGGGGCGATTTCGTATTGACTGGGGGCGGCTTCGTTGTGACGTGTCATAACGGGCACACCAAGCTTAAAGAGCTCGCGCTCCACTTCCATCATGTAGGAGAGTACGCGCTGAGGAATAACACCAAAATATTGATCACTAAATTCTTGCCCCTTGGCAGAACGCGCCCCAAAAAGGGTGCGGCCGGCTAAGTGAATATCGGGGCGGGCAAAGTTAAAATTGCCATCAATGAGGAAATATTCTTGCTCAAGGCCGGCAAAGGGCACAATGGGCATATCTGTTTCAATACCAAAAATGGCTAAGAGGCGCTTTGCTTCTTTATTAAGGCTTTGATTAGAGCGCAAAAGAGGCGTTTTTTTATCCAGTGCAATGCCTGTCCACGAAAGGAATACCGTGGGGATACATAAAAATGTTCCGTTGGGGTTTTCCATAATATAGGCTGGGCTGGTCACATCCCATGCGGTATAGCCGCGGGCTTCAAAGGTGGAGCGTACACCGCCGGAAGGAAAGCTGGAGGCATCGGGCTCGCCCTTAATGAGCATGGAGCCGGAAAAAGAAGCCATAACGCCGCCAAAACCATCGGGCTGCAAAAAGCTATCGTGCTTTTCGGCGGTGGTGCCGGTAAGGGGGTAGAAAATATGGGTAAAGTGCGTGGCACCTTTTTCTATGGCCCAATCTTTCATCGCAGCGGCCACATTATCAGCAATGTTTGAGTCCATGCGCTCGCCAAGATCTATGGTTTTGCGCAATGATTTATATACAGCGCGGGGCAAACGCTCGCGCATAATCTTATCATTAAAAACATTACAGGCAAAAAAATCTTGCGGTTTTGTTTCTACAAAATTCAAAGGTGCGTTGGTGGAACGATAATTAGTAATGGCCTGTGTGGCATTATTACGGGCAATGTTGGCAGACATAGAAATGCTCCTTAAGGGTTAAAATACAATCTGCCCCCTCCTTATAGTGAAAAAAAGCCTTATGGTAAAGAAACAAAATACAGGCATTCTCAGAAAGAAAATGCCTGTACAATGTGTGAGTTTATAACTTAGATGGCTGTGGCATAATGCGCTAGTTTATCTAAATCAGAAATTACCAGCCTTGCCTTAGTACAACGGCTAATGACTTCTTCATCCTTAAGCCGCCGTAATATCTTACCAAGCCAACTACGTCGCACACAAAGTAATGAGGCTATTTCCTCATGCGTGACGCCTAAGGGTACATCAAGGGCATTGCCGTAAGAGCGCGAAAGCTCCAGCATAAGCTTGCAGGTATTGGCAAAAGCATTGCCGCCGGCAATACTTACAATACGGCGCATATAATACATGTTTTTTAGTGCTTGCGAGCGCACTAAGGATAAGGTTAATTGTGGATATAGCGAGGTAAAACTTTCACTTAAGAATTGCGAGGAAGTGAAGAAATAGGTTTCACAAGGGGTTAAGGCATAGGTATTATAGTGGGCAGATTGTTCGTGGGCGGCAAGGTCATAAAGCAATGTCCCCTCCCCCATATGATACAAAGTGACCTTTGTTTCTTCGCCCGAATAGGTGGGGCTGGCGCTTTCATGTACTGCTCTGGCTTTACCGTATTTTAGGTAGTAAAAGCCGGTTTCTCCATCTTGTGTGGGCGGAATATACTCCTTAGCTTTAAACGTTACGTATTTTGCAAGATGTAATACACTTTCCCATTCTCTGGATACATCGGTTATCCAAATGGGGTTGTAATAAAAATCACTCTTGCGTTGAGCCGCTGTTAGATGATGCATGTTCCAAAGGGGCATTCGTTTGTCAATTTCTTTGTCGGCATCTCTCGCAAATGCCTTTTCTGCATAGTTACTCATTTCAAACCTCGCTTGTTCAAAAATTCTCAAAAACTGCACAGTCAAATGTGGCTTAATATAGGTGAAGCACAATGCACAGCCTGCCTCTGTTGATGTTATATATATAGTTTTATCTATGCACAAAAGCAAGAGGACTAAACGATTTTTTTTACTTTCTGATGTTTTTTTGGCTAAACCTCGCTTTTAACCACCTAAAAATACAATGTAAAAAATATTTTAAAGTTAAGCTATTGCTTTACTTATATTTATTGCATCTTTCACCATAAAATTAATGGTATTTTGCCCATAATAATACAAAAAAACGCTGCACAGCCCTACTTTTCAAGAAAAACCACGCAGCATTACTATTTTGTATACAAATACAGACTATTACTAATTATCGATTCTATTATTCAAAAATCAAAACCCCATTCACTTTGTGCAGTAACGGGCAAGCGATATTTTTATGTGCCTCTTACCTGAATGAGCTTTATCTTATGGAGCGCTTTATGGCGTAGAAGTTACAATATGCTTTGTGAAGGAATTGGCGGGTACATCATCGTGAAGCTTATGGGAAAGCTTATGAGTGAGTTTATGTATGGGGCTTGCATTTTTTATGCTTTCATACAAGGCTGGGTCAAATTCTTTGTGGAGGCACTGCTGCAATAGATGCGGATAAGCATTGCTTATTTCGAGCATATTTTTAAACATACTTTGGCAGGCGCTATCTTTTAAAATGATATAGGTGGCAAAAATATGAAACATAAAATAGTCAAAAACCGCGTCTTCTTCAGTCCAATATTTCTCTAAAAACAATTGTAATAATTGCATAAGCCTATTTTGGCTTTGGGCATGTATAAACCAATTGGAAAAACACATTTTAGTAATATGCAGCGACTGCGAAAAAAAACTTTCCGCAGTGTTCATGCTTGTGAGCTGGCACCAAGAGGGAAATTTAAAGGCAAAAAATTCTTGCTCATAGATAGCTTTAGGGAGCTCGCCTGTGCAAAATACGGTGGCGTCAATCCATGTTCCGCCATATTTTGCGAGCAAGGCCACGCGAATATAGTCGCATAAATGCGCCGGCGCTATTTTGCCCTGAGCATACTTATCCAGCAATATTTGCGGTATGGCGATAAATTTGTGAAGGGTGTTTAGATCTAGCTTTTTAATGACGGCATGAGGATGGTATGTCTGTACGCTTTTCATACATGCTTTTACCAGTGCGGGAATTTCCGCGCTACCTTGTAACCAACATTGCCAAATCATATGCATGGGAAAGCTTTGCTGATGGGGGGGCAATTTTACAGAAAATAAAGGATTATAGCGCTCTAAATATTCTAAAAGGTGCATGTTCTTATCCTTTAGTCTCCGGCACGCCGTGGTGCTATAGCATCCAAGAAGGCACTTTGCTTAGCATATTGCCACCACAGGTCGGCAAAGGGGATGGAATCTGTATTCCAAGGCTTGAGAGGCGAGCAATAATGTACAACTTTAGGCGCCAGAAAACCTTCCATATACTTGGCGTAATCCTGTAAAGGAACGTGCTTTTTTAATTCTGCTAATTCTACATGGGTTTGCAAGTTCCAGCCGGCATCAAGAAAGGTCATATTCTCTTGCAAAAGACTATTTAAGACGCATTGATCTACGGTGCGCGGCCTTTGAATTTCCCTAAGTTTTTCTAAGCATTTTTGTGTAAAATTCATGCTTATCAAATGCTGAATATCAAAAATGAGCACACCTGAATTGAAATACTTTTGCACATTGCGCAGTTTGAGGATTTCTAAGGCGTAATGCCGTAAAATGGGATCAAATTCCACCTTGCATTTGAATTTATATTCCAAAACAGCTGCCATGGGCTTATTATGCAATGGTGATTTTGCTAAATGATGTATGTCTTCTAAAAAAATCATATCACAATCAAGATAGACAACCTTTTCATATGCTGAAAAAATTTGGGGAATAAAAAATCTGTAATAGGCTTCCTTGCTAAAATGGGCATGCGTCACGAAAATAGTGTCATCCAAAGCCTGCAAAAGGGGGGAAATATCAATAAAGCGTATGCTACAATGTGCTTTTTGCAATTCAAGAATCTTTTGCTGATGCTGCGCGCTGACCTGTGTGTATAAAATACAAATATCATAATAGGCAGTGGGCGAGGCGTGAGCCAGCAGAGAATGCAGAGCCACCCCAAGATAGGGGGCATAGGCATCATTGGTGGCAAAAACAAAACATGTGGTCTCATGTTCCACACAAGGCGCCACTGTAAGGGGGGCTTTTTCCATGAGCGCTCCATATGTAGGGGAAGTTGATTTTGAATGTGTGTTCATTACACTGTATTTCATAGTGTTAAAACACGTAAAATTCAAGAATAAAGATTCTGTACCCTTATAATGATGGGTATTGAGTGAAAGAAAAAGCTGTATCTATATGCTCTGTTAAGCGGGCAAAAGAGCTTTAAAAGCCGGATGACGCTGCGCCTCTTGGGCATTGATGGCGGCAAAAGTTTCCACTATGCGCCCTTCATGCAAAACGGCAATGGTATCGCACAAGCGCAAAACGGCATTCATATCGTGGGAAATATACAAAAAAGATATGCCCAATTGTTTTTTAAGCTTTTGCAAAAGATTTTGTAATTGTTCAGCCACGGCAGCGTCTAAATCTGCCAGCGATTCATCTAAAAGCACTATTTGCGGCTGTAAGGCCAGGGCTCTGGCAAGGCATAAGCGCTGCAATTGTCCTCCACTCATATGCGACGGATATTTTTTGGCGAAAAATGCAGGCAATTCCACCAAGGCAAGTAATTCTGCCACCTTGGCATCTTGCGCCGCCTTGCTGGCCATAATGGTATCAAAAGGCGCTACACATCTGTGGGCATGTATGGGCTCCAAAAGAATATCACGCCCCTGCATACGCGGATTCACGGCTAGGCGCGCATGTTGGAATACGGCCTGTAAATCCTTACGCCACGCAGCTTTACTACTATGGGTTCCATGGGAGCCCTGGGAGCCATAAGCAATAATAGGGCGCCCTAAGCAAAAAGCCTTGCCTTCATCGGCAGCTTCCAAGCCCAACAGCAAGCGAATAAGGGTGCTTTTGCCGGCGCCATTGGCCCCCACAAGCCCCACACTTTGTCCGCGCTGTATTTGCAGGCTAATATCTTGTAAAACTGTTTTTTGCCCATATTTTTTGGAAATTTTCTGCACATCTAGCACAATATCTTGCTGGCCGGCATTAGAAGAAGGGCAAGAATCTGTGCAAAAGCTCTGCAAACGCCCATAAGCCTGCACCATGGCCTGTGTTACGGCATGTTGTGGATTTTCAAGCACATCTTTAAGTTTGCCCTGCTCGACTATGCGTCCGGAATCCATAATGGCTATGCGCTTAGCCACCTGCGCCGCAGAGGTTATATCATGGTCAATATACAGCAAAGCAAAGCCGTATTGTCCTTGTAATTGGCGCAAAAGATGCAAAATACGCAAACGCGAAGGACTATCCAAGCCCGACAAAGGCTCGTCGGCCACCACACAAGAAGCGCGACCGCACAATATAGCGCCAAGGGCTAGGGCTATCATACAGCGATGCAGCATGCCGCCGCTCAGCTCAAAGGGATAGGCGGCTAAAATGCTCTGCGGCTGTGCAAAGCCCACCTTATGCAAAAGATCCTGTATAAAATCAGCCAAGGCCTCTTTGGGCACCGTATTGCAAAAACTTTCTTGAAAAACCCATGCCAAAGTAAAAAGAGGATCAAAGCAATCGGCAGGATTTTGCATAATAAGCGCCACATTCTGCCCCTGTACACTTCCTTTTACGGGCACCACAGAGTGTGGCAACAATCCTGCCACAGCCATGGCCGTAAGGGACTTTCCGGAGCCGCTAGGCCCCATAAGGGCAAGGCTTTCTCCGCTTTTAAGCTCCAAGCACACATCCTGCACCAGCACGGTAGAACCGGCCTTAAGGCTGAGATTTTGCACGCGCAGCATTTATACACCTTCCTCTTGCAAGCTAGGGTCAAGCTTATCGCGCAGGGCATCGCCCAAAAGATTACTGGCCGCCGTGGCTAAGAAAATCATAAGGCCGGGATACATAATAAGCTGCGGCTGAGTGCGTAAATACGAGCGCGCCTCACCAATCATAATGCCCCATTCCGGCGTAGGAGGCTGAATACCAAGCCCAAGGAAGGATAACCCCGCCACATGTAAGAGCATATGCCCTACATCCAAGGTGGCCACAATGCAAATTTGCCCCACAATGGCCGGTATAAAATGGCGGAAGATAATACGCATACGGCTTACATTCATGCTTTGCGCCGCCAGCACATAGTCCTTAGAGCGCAAAGAAAGCACATAGCTGCGCACGAGGCGCGTATACCAAGCCATATGGGTGGCGCTAATGGCCAGTACCAAATTGCTCACCCCTGTACCCAGTACACCTATAAGAAAAAGCGCCAATACAATGGTGGGAAAAACCATCATACCATCGCAAATACGCATGACCACAGCGTCTAACAGGCCGCCCACAGAGGCGCATAAAGCCCCAAGAAGCGTGGCGCAGCACACAAGCACGCTAATAATGGCGGCCACGGTAAATAAAGAATATTGCGCCCCCACTATTAAACGCGAAAAGACATCACGCCCCAAATGATCTGTGCCCAGAAGATGTTCTGCACTGCTGGGCAAAAAGCGTTGACTCATATCCACAAGGCTAGGGTCATGGGGCGCTAGCCATGCACCAAAAAAGACACAGGCCAAAAGCGGTATCCATAAGAGCACAGCCAGCCATACTTTTATATCGCGTATCATGCGTATCGGGCCTATCATGCGCCGGCTCCAAATAAAGATTTTTTACGCAAAGACTGCACCCTCACGCGTGGGTCAAGGGCAGCATAGGCGCAATCCACCAACACATTAATACATAAAAACACACAGGCCATCACCAAGGTAAAGGCTTGAATCACAGGATAGTCATGATTATAAATAGCCGAAATCACATAGCGCCCCACACCCGGCCAATTAAAAATACTTTCCACAATTACAGCGCCTCCCAAGAGCTCGCCAAAATACATGGACAGCGCCGTAAGCACAGGAATGGCGGCATTGCGCCCAATATGCAAGCCTACTTGCCAAGAGCTTAAACCGCGAGAACGCGCAAAAGTCACCGCGCGGCTGTGCATATGCTCCAGCACTGCCGCCCGCACCAAGCGCGAACTTAAGCCCAAGGTCATGAAGGATAAAGTACATACAGGCAAAATATAGGATGAAAATCCGCTCTGCCCCATGGCCGGCAATACTTGCCAATATCTGGCAAAAAGCAAAATCAGCAAAAAACCCAGCCAATAGGAAGGCATGGACACGGCGGAAAAGGAAAAAATACGCAGTAAATAATCAGGCCAGCGGTCACGGTATACAGCCGCCAGCACCCCCAAAATAACACTGCCCACCACCGTCAGCGCCATGGCACCCAAGGTAAGCCCCATGGTAGCCGGTAAATACTTGAGGATTTCCCCCAAGGCGGACTTTCCGGACACATAAGAAAGCCCCCAATTACCCTGCACAGCCTCCCCCAGCCAATATAGATATTGCTGCCAAAGGGGAAGATTGAGCCCCAGCTCCAAGCGCACTTGCTCTAAAACCTCTTGCGTGGGCGGCAAGCCGGAAAGCCGCACATAGGCCAGCGCAGCATCGGCATCGCCAAGGCGTAACACAAGAAAAACAAAAAGCGATATGCCAAGGCTTAAGGGGATGAGC
Source organism: uncultured Desulfovibrionaceae bacterium (assembly GCA_964367875.1). Classification (GTDB taxonomy): domain Bacteria; phylum Desulfobacterota; class Desulfovibrionia; order Desulfovibrionales; family Desulfovibrionaceae; genus CAYJAD01. Next base: position 8,867 of record CAYJAL010000059.1, read on the forward strand.
GCCAGCAAACGGCGTGCAATAAAGCGCAGCATATTATTTAGGTGCCACTTTATCTAAATTCAATTCATAGGACACAGGGGCAAAGCGGAAATCCTGTACGCGATCTTTACGGAACAAAGCTTTATCCGCCGTGTAGCTTAAAGGCACATAAACTTCTGCCTCATGCAAAATGCGCCAAATATCCGCAAAGCCTTGAGCCCTTTGGCTTTCCTCTGTACTGTGCAAAGCTTTTTCCATGGCAGCGTCCAGTGCCGCTTTTTGCTCAATATGCTTTTGGGCTTGATGCTCAGCATGCCCCGGCACCTGCATAATGCTCACGTAGGAAAAAGGCGCATAGGGAGCACCGGAAGAATTGGCAAAAATAAGGTCAAAATTCCCCACCGTTTGCGATTCCATAAAGGCTACACCTTCTTCACCAATGAGGTGCACATCTACTCCAATGACGGCCAAATTACTTTGCACCACTTGAGCAATGGAGCGCATTAAAGATTCATGCGCCACAAATTTTAAGCTGATACGTAAGGGCTGCCCATCTTTTTGGCGAAACTTTTCCCCTTCTACACGCTTCCAGCCTGCTTGCTCCAGCAAAGAAGCCGCGGCGGATACATCATAAGGATAAGGCGTTAAAGAGATATTAGCAGAAGGCAAGGAGGCATGCATAAGCCTTTCGGCAGGTAGCTCTTGCCCCAAAAGCACACCTTGTAAAATACCCTTGCGATCAATGGCACGCATAATGGCCTTGCGTACCAAAATATCTTGCAAAGCGCCCTTGCCGCTATTCATGGCAATCATACGCGTATTGCGCGGGCCGGACATAAGCGTGGTATAGGTGTCATCCTCGGTGAAAAGCGCATAGGCATCGGGTTGCACCTCAGCCGTACCATGGTCGCCCATAACCGAAACCAGCATATCTATACCTTGTGTTTCCAAGGCCACAGCTCTGGCTTCCGCATCGGGGATAACTTTTACAACAACTTTTGCAAAAGATTTTCCGTGGCTTTCCTCAGCATTCCAGTATTTTGCATTGCGCACAAAAACATCATACTCACCGTCTTTACGCTCCACCCATTGCCAAGGGCCTGTACCCACAGGTTGCAAGGGCTTACCCTTAGCCATGGCGTCCAGCACGCGCGGCGACAAAAAACGCAAGGGGCGCACAAAGGTGAGCTCTTGCAAGGTGGCGGCATAGGGGCTTTTTAAGGTCAAGGTGAAGGTATGCGTATCGGTGGCGGCATAGGACTGCACGCGGCTAATAAGCTCCAGCCAAGAGTGACGCGCTTTACGCGCAAACACTGCATCAAAATTTTTCACCACCGCTTCAGCCGTAAAGGGCTCTCCATCGGAGAAAAACACATCTTTACGTAAGGAAAAAGTGTAGGTTTTTTGATCGGGAGAAAGGCTCCAAGAAGAGGCAAGACAGGGAAGGATGGTGCCATTTTCGCCGTATTGCAGCAAGGGATCATAGACCATGGCCTGCGCAAACATCATATTGGCGCCATAATCGTGCGGATTTAATGGCCCCACATGGGTACTCCAAGCGGTAACAAGAGTATCGTCGGAAAAACCTTGTGCGGCATAAGCCATGGGCACAGTAGCCATAAGCGTAGAACACAGCATAGCTGCGGCAAAAAACTTTTTCATCTTCTCCTCCTTTTGTGTACACGAAATGTATACAAAAGTGAGAAGCGTGTCAATTTTTAAAAATCGTGCTACGATTTATTGTAACAGCCTGCCCTAAAAGGTGTAAAACTCCAAGGCAGGGCTACGCTTAATACGTCCTTTTTCCGCCAATTTATCATAAAACAATTGCAAGCCCTGTAATTCGTCACCGCGCAAAGTATACAGCAAGCCCTCGTGATAATAGGTGGAAAGCTCCTCTCGCGAAAGAGGGCAGCCATGCTGGGTAAGATCTAAAATCACATCCATATGGGCAAAACTCCACTCTCTGGCCTCGTGGAAAAGCTTGGTGGGGTCCACCGAAAAAAGCTTATCTTGGGCAGCCTTACGTGCCACCACCCAAAGGCCAAAAATAAAAGGAAGGCCTGTCCACTTGCGCCAACCTTCGGCCAAATCCAGTCTATGGGGATAGAGCTCATGGTGACGTAAGCGCAAAGCCTCATCCCCAATGGCCAAAAAAGCCTTGGGCATATGCCCTGTGGCAAGGCATTGGCTCACATTGCCCACTTTATAGCTGGCCTGTACGCCGTACTGTTCTTCTAAAAGAAGCTGCAATAGCGCCGAAGAGGTGGCTGTTTCTCCGGTAATAAGAATTTCCTCGCCCTGTAAATCTTCTATGGGACAGGAAGAGAGCAAAAGCACGCTCATGACAGGGCCACGCGAACCTATGGAAAGATCTTTCACCACATAGTACTGCTCTGGATGGCAAGCGTATTCAAAGCAAGATATGGAAGAAATATGCAGCTCATGGCGCGCCATCATGGAGTTAAGCACCGCAGGCGGCGCCGCCACCATTTCAAATTCATGAGCTATGCGCCCTGACTCCAAGGGATAGTAAATGGGCAAGACATTTAAATAGCCAATGCGACCCATACGAAGGGGGCTTTTCATGTATTTTGTCCTCTTATTAAATAACGCTTGGTCGTACGTCCTGTACGACACAAGCTATCGCAAGCGTCGCCTTCGCTGGAAGTGAATTCCAGCTTGCCTTTGGCTTGCTCCGCTGCGCGGCTAGGCGCGT
>CAYJAL010000060.1:0-11292 GCA_964367875.1 uncultured Desulfovibrionaceae bacterium
CTGATAAAAAAGCCTGTGTATAATCTCTAAAAATAGGTTGTTAAGGCTCGACTAACTAGTGTGTATTGTTGATTTTGTATTGTTATGAGAACTATTGAATTGATATATCTTCGTCCCAGTAGGCCTGCATGCAGCCCATAACATATTCTTGAGCGCGAGGGAGTACTTGTTGATGTAAAACTCTGCCGCGTTCATCAAACATGGCACAACGTGTGGCATTGTGAGTAGAAAGGCCTCCACGCTCCATGTACGAAATAAGTACAGGCAAACGCGCCAAGTTGTCATGGGTGAGGAGTTTTGCCGCAAAATCATAGTCACCGGCAATTTTGAAACTTGCATCAAAAGGACAGGAGCGTACGGCTTGTGTGCGTATAAAAGTGGCAGAAAAGAAGAAGGACATATCACTTATAAATCGGCGATACACCTCCACCACAGGGCGGTTTACAAAATCTGTGATTTTAGTATTTTCGCCTCGAGCCATGGCGCCATAAGCAAAAAGTACATGCTCTGGCAAGGCGTCAATATGCTTCATAACTTTATTGAGGACATTTTCATCCACAAAAAAATCGTCGGCACCTAAAAAAAGCACCCAGTCACCAGTGACTCTGTCCATGGCTTTATTCCAAGCGTCATAAACACCATGATCTTTTTCCGATACCCAGTTAACTTTTTGACCATATTCTTGCAAAATATCTACAGTGCCGTCGGTGGAACCTCCATCTTGCACTATAATTTCCACATGGGGCCAAGCTTGCGTGAGAAGAGAGTTGAGGCAGCGGCGAATGAATTGGGAAGCGTTGTAGGTTGCTACCACTATGGAAAATTTTGTACGGGAAGTTTGCGCTGCGCTATATACGGAATGCCCTTGAGAGGAACACAATCCATGTTCTTGCAGATAGGGTAAAACTTCATGGTCGTCTAAAATAGCAACCATTTTATTAGTATATTTTTCTGCAAAAAGTGCACGAGCATCTTTGTGCACTTTTTCTCTGTCATAGATGGCTTGCCATGCTTCAATAAAACTTTCTTTAAAGCGGAACATGCGCTCTATAGTCGCTTCGCGTAGGGCAAGTGGATCAAAGGTGCGGTTTTTAAGTTCATTAACGGCTGAGCTTACGGCTTGTTGCGTAGGTGTAACAATACGTGCGCAGTCTTCATGTAAAAAAGTATTTCGTCCGCCAATATTTTCTGTGGAAACTACGGGAATGCCAGAGAGAAGGTATTCACAAGCTGCAAAGCAACCGCCCTCTATGTCAGATAAAATTAACCCTGTATGGCTTTGGGCATAAATTTTAGAAATTTCTTGGCCTGAAAGCCAGCGGTATTTACCTTCTTGGTCATAGTTTGGAAAGTGGGCGTGACTAAAAGCGCGGCGTAAGTATTTTAAATAAGAAGCTTCTTCTGGTGTATCTAAGTAGCCATAGGTAATGAGGGCCATTTTTTCAATTTGTTTAGCTAAAATATGCCGCTTCCAACGGTCTAGGCGGCTATTTATAACCGCATCGTAAATTTTCTCGCCTTCTTGAATGGTATAAATTTCAGGGTCAAGGAGGCCATTTAGGTGGGAGAGTCGTGCGTCCATGCCAAAGCGCTGTAACAGTTTTTGTTCTGGGAGCTCATTGCATAAAATTGTGACATGATGATGGGGGAAATTTTCTTTGTATAAATGATAATGCCCCAGCATATGTTTGGCACGTTCCCCATCAAGGAGGCTCCAACTTAGCGAGGCCAAAAAATTAACGGAGTGCTCTTTGAGTAAGGAGCCAAATGCCCACATGGGATTGAATACATGCTTCCATGTAATGCCATGAATAATAATGGGATCTGTATCCAGAATCATGAGTGCATTTTTAGCCATACTTCCTCAATGTTTATAGTGATTAGGTGTTGTTTATGCGGCTTATTTTTTACGCATCCAAAAACTGCCTCCAATGTCTTTAAGGCACATAGGGGTGTGTTTTGCTAAAAGATCAGGATGTTTTTGGCCTAGCCAGTTGCCAAAGAGGAGAACTTCAAAGTGGGTGTTGTATTGTAAAAAAGAGCGCAAAAAGTAGCACTCATTCCATGCCCAGCGTTTTTCTTCTATCCATTCTCGTGGGTATTCAAAGGGGAAGAAAATGTCATGGAGGTGAATAATGACTCCAGGTTTTAATAAGGGGAATATGGTGTGAAACATATACAAAACATCACTACCTAACTTGGCCACATGTGAATTATCAATGAAGAGAATATCACCTGCTTCAAGCTGGGTAAAATGACTTATATCGATATCTTGCACGAAATTTTGCACTAGTTGGATATTGTTTCTTTCTTCCGGTTTTACATGAGTGAGTAACCTGTCCGGATAGGGCTCCACAAAAGTAAGTTTTATGGAGTTTTTAAAATGATGCTCGTTTACATCTAGCATAAGGCAAGATGTAAGGCCGGAGCCCACTTCTACAATGCGTTTGGGCTTAAAATGGCGCATGATGGCATAAAGCCAATAGCCGTCGGCATGCTGAAAACATTTATTGAGAGAAAAATAACGCAGATTTTCTCTTTTTTCGTCTTGATAAGGCCAAAATACGTAATACCGTGAGAGCTCTTTGTAAAACTCCAGCTGGAAATCATAGCGCAGGTCGATGTCAGGGAAGTTTCCATCGTGTTCAGCAAAAACTCTATCTGCCACGGAAGCTACTTCTGCTTGCGAAAGTAGAGGGCTATAAAAATGGCCTGGAAAATAGGATACTACATAGGAGAGATCTATACCACATTTTGTAGCAAGTATAACTAAACTTTCTAAGGCTGATTTCAAAATAAACCTCCCATATTGAGTATAGGTAATCATTGCATTGTGTAGATATTATAATCTAATGTCAAGTTTTTCTTGGCTTTGCTTGTTGTATGTTGTATAAATTTACTTTGGCTAAGAAAAAGAGTAACCTTTTAAAAGAAAGTGCTTTTTATAAAAATAATCTTGTTAAAGAGGGAAATATGTCCCCCAAAAAAATGCTTAACCTTGGCTGTGGCGCCACCTTCCATGAAGATTGGGTCAATATAGATTTTACCGATCAAGGCGGTAAGGTCTTGGCCTATGATTTGCGTCTAGGAATTCCCTTTGTAGATAATAGCTTTGACGTGGTGTATCATTCGCATATACTTGAGCATATGCCTAAGGCTTGGGGAGAATTTTTTCTTGAGGAATGTTATCGCGTGTTGCGCCCCGGAGGGCTTTTGCGGGTCGTTTTACCGGATTTAGAAAATATTACTCGTAATTACTTAGATTGCCTAGAAGCCGCACGGCGTGGTGAAGAAGGAGCAGAGCAACGCCATCAATGGATGATGGTGGAGCTAATAGATCAGCTTACACGTAGCCAGAGCGGCGGGGAGATGCTGAACTGGTGGAAGCAAAATCCTGTGCCTCAAGAGAATTTTATTATTGAACGCCTTGGTAAAGAGGCTGCGTTTGGCATTAGTCACGCCAAGGGGCAAACACCTCATACGCCTAAAACAGCCCTGCCTCCCGTGGATACAAGTTTTCTTTTGAGTGGGGAGGCTTGTAAGTGGATGTATGATGCTGTGTCTTTAAAAACATTGTTGCATCAGCAAGGCTTTGAGAATATACAGCAAGTAGCGTATAATGAAAGTGCTTTATCCCATATGCTTCAGTATGGTCTTGATGTACAAGAAGATGGTTCTGTGCGTAAGCCTCATTCTTTTTTTATGGAGGCTATTAAGCCTAATAGTGTAGAAAAAAAATATCCATGTGTAACTATATTTTCCACCAGCGATGCTGGTGGCGCTGGCATTACATGTCTTCGCTTACATACTGCTTCCAGCGATATTGGTATACAAAGTAGGGTTCTTGTAGCACAGCAACAATTTTCTCAAAAAGGGGTGCATGTTATTCCGTCAAAGCCCTTGTCTAAGGGGGGTGGAATTATCATAGATGGTCACCAAGCTGAAAAGGCTGTACGCAAAGAATTGCAGAGCTATAGACAAAAATTACATCAAGCAATGGCGCATTATCCCCAGCGTCCTCAAGGCTCGGAATATTTTTCCATTCCTGGGCAATGTGTACCCTTAGAATCTGTACCCTATTTGGAAGATACAGATATTATACATTTGCATTGGGTGGCGGGTATGCTAGACCCTTCACTTTGTCTTGAATATTTACGTGGAAAAAAAATTGTTTGGACTTTACACGATATGAATGCCTTCACTGGAGGCTGCCACTATAGTAATGGCTGTCGTAAATTTGAAAAAATGTGTGGAGCTTGTCCAGAGCTTGGTTCCACACAAGAGCGCGATTTGTCTTTTGATATATGGCGTGCACGTATGGCGGCGTATCGTGAATTGGATATTCACGTGGTGGCGCCCAGTCAGTGGCTAGCACAGGAAGCGCGTAGTAGTGCTTTATTTAAAAATAAGCCTGTGTTTACTTTCCCTTATTCTCATCCTGTAGAAACATATCGACTTTTAGATAAAGAGAAAATACGTGCTTCTTTAGGGTTAACTTCAGAGCATTTAGTGCTTTTTTTTGCATCACAAAGTCTTACCAATGTGCGCAAAGGTGGCATATATCTTGTGCAACTTTTACACCTTCTTGCACAAACGCATTTAAAAGAGAAAATAGTTGTTTTATTATTAGGAAGTAATTGTTCACCGGAGTTTAAGCAAGTAGGTGTTCGTGTAGAAACTCTTGGTTTTATGAATGAGCCTACGCAAATGATACCCCTTTATAATGCTGCAGATGCTATGGTTGTACCGTCCTTAGAAGATAATCAGCCCAACGTTGTTGCAGAATCTTTACTATGTGGCACTCCTGTTATCGCATTTAAAAATACTGGAATACAGGAAATGATAAATCATATGACCACAGGGTATTTAGCAGAATCTAAAAATGTAGAGCAACTACTACATGGAATTATTTGGGCTGATAAAGCACGTGAGAATGGGGTTACTCGTAGAATATGCCGTGCTCATGCCTTAGAGCGTTGGGCTCCTGATTTGGGGGCAAAGCAATATCTAGAGCTTTATAAAACTATTTTAAATTAATAGGTAAATCTTTTATGCAAAAACATACAATATGTGTTCTAGGTGGTACTGGTTTTATCGGTAGGCATCTTGTTATGGCTTTGTTAGAGCAAGGGCATATTGTACATGTTTTTTCAAGAAAGCCATGCCCTGCAAGGTGGCAGTATAATTCGCAGATTCGTTTTTTTCAGGGTGATTATTTTGTAAAAGAAGATTTACTTAAAGCGCTTTACGGTTGTAATATATGTATTCATCTTTTATGGACAAGTATTCCCGCTGTTTCAAACGAAAATATTATACAAGATGCGCAAGAAAATATATTAGGAACCTTACAGCTTTTAGAATGCTTGAAAGAGGCTAAAGTTATGAAGTTACTTTTTGCTTCTTCTGCTGGCACTGTGTATGGAACATGTGAACAAGATATCTTGCATGAAAATGTGAAAACTAATCCTATTTGCGCATATGGAGTGAGTAAGCTTTGCATAGAGAAGTATTTAGATGTATATGCTACTTTATACGGAATGCAATATGCGTGCTTGCGCATTGCTAACCCTTACGGACCTGGGCAAGAAGAAAATACACAGCAAGGTGTTATAGGGGTTTTTCTTTTTAAAATTTTACAAGGTAAAGATATTCATATTTGGGGTGACGGTAACGTTATTCGTGATTTTGTGTATATTGATGATGTAATACATGCGTTTTTATTGAGTTTAAATAACACAGAACAAAGGCTTTTAGTCAATATTGGCTCAGGAAAAGGCATGACCCTTAATGAACTGTTGAAAACTTTAGAAAGTGTCACAGGGAAAAAAGCGCATGTACTGTATGAAGAAGTCCGTAAATGTGATGTAAATAGATCTGTAGTGAGTATCGAAAGAGCTCGAACTGTACTCGGTTGGAGAGCACAGGTGGACATTGTAGAAGGTGTTAAGCGTATGTATGATTATTTAAAAAAACGACATTATGAAGTATAGAGCATTTCTAGTAGTTTTAGATATGGTTAATAAAGCTGATAGTATATAAAAGATTGGTAAAATAAAATTTACAAAAGGTATAATAGTATGCATGGTGAATCAATTTTAGAATGGGTGGATGAACTTAAAAAGCAACCATCATCAATGAAAGAGATGGGGGTAAAGAAATTGCGTAAGCTGGCAAACATGGCTTTTATGCAAAAAAATTTTTCAGAAACCCTCTTTCTTACTGCTATGGCTAAAAGTTTGTGTGTTCCTTGTGAGGGAATTGATCAACTTCGTGGTGTTACCTTTTTGCAAATGGGAAGCCTTCTAGAGTCTGCTGAAGCGTTAAAGGAAGAGTTGCGCTGGTTTCCTCAAAATGCTCATGCTCAGGAGATGTTGCAGCTTGTATTAAAGCATATAGGAACGCCACAAATAACGCTCAATGATAGTGAGTTCCATGCCCTGTATCCTCGTATTCGCCCTTATACAATGGTGGGTATACAGCGCCTACAAACCCTTTTTGCAAATGCTAAAGATATTTGCACACAGGGGCTTTTAGGGAATTTTGTAGAGTGTGGCGTTGCTGGCGGCGGCACCAGTGGGTTATTAGCTGCTGTTTTGCAGCAGCATGATACCACAGGGCGTAAACTTTTTGCATGCGATAGCTATAGCGGAATGCCGCCTTCTGATGAAAATGATGTGCATGCAGGTAAACAGGCTGAGGAAAGTAATTGGGGTACCGGAACCTGCGCAGCTCCTGAGTCTTCTGTTATTTCCTTATGTGAAAAACTCAGTGCACAAGAGCGCCTTGTCATAGTAAAGGGCTACTTTTGCGACACATTACCGCAATGGAAAGAACAAATGGGGCCCATTGCCTTTTTACATATGGATGGCGATTGGTATTCGTCAACACGAGATATTTTGATACATTTGTATGACCAATTAGTACCCGGTGCCTATGTGCAAATTGATGATTATGGGCATTGGGACGGATGTCGTAAGGCTGTCCATGAATTTGAGCAAGAGCGGGGTGTGCAGTTTAACTTACACAAATGTGATGGAGCAGGTGTTTGGTTTAAAAAGGCGTAACGAGCAACATGGGGGAAATATGCTGACACGTAATTTAACACAATATATGGGAAGACCCTTGCGTGTTATGCAATTGCATACCTTGTATGGGGGCTATGTAGACGCTTTGTATAAAGCTCATCCACTATTGGTGGAAAAATCTTATCATGAGCAATTGCAAACTCTTATAAGAGATGCTTATAGCGCTATACATATGATGTCTCCTTATTTAATTGGTTGTGAATCTTTTTTGACTATGGCCAATTGGACACAAGCACAATGTATGTGGCTTAAGGAGTATGGTCTTCCCTGTTCTCAAGAAACGCAAGAACAGCAAGACATTGTACGCCTGCAAGTAGAAAATTTTAAGCCAGACATTCTTTATATTACCTCCCCCACAGTCTTTAATGCTAGTTTTTTAGAGACGCTATCCTATATACCGCCCTGCATCTTAGGTTGGCGTGCGGCAGATATACCGGCTCATATTGACTGGAGTGGTTTTGACGCTATTCTTTCTGGCTTACCTAAACTATTGGCATTAGCTAAAACCTTAGGTGCTAACGATGGCATTATGTTTCATCCCGGCATGCCTACTTGGATAGCAAGAGAGGTTATGTTGCGCCCTCACGAAGTAGATGTGGTTTTTGTGGGTAGCGTGAGTCCAAAGCAACATGTACAAAGGCGTGCTTTGCTGGAAATCTTGGCCGAGGCTGCCACGGAGCACGGTTTTTCTTTAGAGTTATACTTGCTTTGCGAGCCAAGCTCCATTAGTCCTGTCATGCGTCCCTATGTTCACCCGCCTGTGTTTGGTTTGGAAATGCATAAAGTTTTGCGCCGTGGACGCATAGTTGTGGATGATAGAGCTTGGCATGGAGTTCTTCTTCCTAATGGTCAGAAAACCATGGATTTGGGCGGCGAAGACACCTCGAATATGCGGCTTTTTGAAGGTACTGGTGGTGGCTCTCTTGTATTGACAGAGCATCTTGAAGGCGTGTCACGGTATTTTGAAATAGATAAAGAGGTTGTTACCTATAAAAATCATGCCGAAGCTGTGGAAAAAATTTTGTATTACTTGCAACATGAAGAAGAGAGGGGAGCTATAGCCAAAGCAGGGCAAGCACGCTGCCTAAAAGATTGGAATATGCAGGTGGCGGTAAAAAAGTTTTTAGAAATTGCACAAAGTATTTTAGCTAAAAAGTAGATTCCGTTGTATTTACTTTCTCACTTTATATCAGAATATTGTGATTATTCAGCAAGGAACAATAGATTATGAAACTCTATGCTTACCAGTATGTTTAGTCATAAAAGCATCTATAACAACTTGTGTCCATGTAGTGAGTTTTTCGTTGAAAAAATTAGATTTATATGTGTTTATAATATGATTTATAGAATTCATGAGTGGAGCAAAACCTTGTTTGGGAGCGTCTAAAATGTAATCGGGCACTATGCCTCTAAGAATATCTTTTAAGAAACCTTTGGGATTGTCTTTTTGGTATCTGAATGCTAAAGGCAAACTAGAAACAAAGTCTATAAGATTTTTATCGGAAAATGGAGCACGCACCTCAAGGGAATTTCCCATGCCTAAACGATCGCTCATATAATAGCAATTATTGGGCAACCACACATTAAATAAATAACTATATATTTGATCTATAGAGTCTTTTTCATCATCAAAATAATCACTCCAATAATTATCTTTGTTAAAAGAGTAATTATCTGGCCAAGAATAGTGTAAAGTTTCATATCCTTTATAGGCAGGATTTAAATAGGGAGACTGCTTACGTCTTTCTTGATGTAGACGGGCAATATCGCGAGCATTTTCGGCCATAAAAGTATTTAACTGTGTGTAGTTCGTGGCATAAAAGTTTTTTATGAGCTCTTTGAATTCTCCTTTTTCATTATGCCATTGGTAGCCATAAAATAACTCGTCGCCGCCTATACCGCTGAGCAACACCTTAAAACCCAAGGCTCGGGCTTTTTTATAAATTGCCCATTGAGCTATTGAAGCCATATCTCCATTTGGCTCATCAAGGTATTGTATATACTCATAAAAAATTTCTTCGAAATCGTTTTCATCCAATTCTATTTCGTGCCAAATAAGGCCTTTTTCCTTGGCAAGTCTTTGCGCCAAAGCTCTTTCATCGCAGGCAGGATGTCCTTTATAACCCACGGTTATGGCATGTACCTCTTGCTTATGCATACTTGCTAAGGCCGCAATGGCAGAGCTGTCTATGCCGCCGCTGAGTAAAATAGCTATGGGAACTTCTGAATGCAAGCGGAGGCGAACAGCGTCGGATAAAATACTCAAACATTCTTTTTTAGCTATGGTGTAAGGGGCTTTATATTGGTTGGTATGTATTTTTTTCCAATATTTTTGCGTGTGAATACCGGACTTGTCGATATAAGCATATTGTCCTGGTGCAAGGCGTTTTATTTGAGAAATCCATGTGTTTTCAAGTTCTTGAGAGTAAGAATGTTTAACGTGGCTTTTAACTTCTTGCCAATTGATATCGTAGTTTTCCAACCACATATCTTTAATGGCTGTAAGCTCAGAGGAGAAAACAAAGCCTCCAAATAGTTGGCAATAATAGAGGGTTTTTTTGCCATTGATATCTCTGGCCATAAAGAGAGTGTGCTTTTTTACATCATAAATGGCAAAAGCATACATGCCGCGTAAATCGTGGAGCATGGCTTCTTTTTTTCTTCATAAAGATGGAGTAATACTTCACAATCACTTTCAGTGGAAAATATATGCCCTTGTTCTTGGAGTTTTAGCTTTAATTCTTTGTAGTTATAAATTTCTCCATTGCAAATAAGGATGTAGTTAGAGTCTTCACTGCAAATGGGCTGTTTTCCATTGGAAACTCCAATAATGGAAAGGCGGGCTTGGGCAAAAATGGCATGCTCCCCCATCCAAAAATCTTGTTCATCAGGTCCGCGGTAGTGCATGGATTTGTTCATGGCAACGATTTTATTTTTATCCTCTTGTGTGAGAGGAGAGCAAGAATAATATCCATTTATACCGCACATACCAACTCCTTTGATTTTATTTGTGAATAGTAGTAATAGTAATGGGTGTATCTACAGGGAGGCGTTTGAGGTGCTATATGAGCTTTGATTGACTTTATACTAAAAATAGGTACATGTAGTTGATGTCTTAGGAGGTTATATGAACGGTATTCTTGAGAAAAGATATAAGATGGAAAGTGAAGGCTTTGCTAACAGCTTTACAGATGAACAGAGAAAGAAAATTTCAGAGTCGTGGTTTGACAAAAAATCTGCTGGTATGTGGCGTTTTAGGAAAGCCTATGCTTTTTTAGATAATTTTTTTGATAAGAATGCGTCGTGGCTCACGGTGGGCGATGGTCGATGGGGGCTTGATGCCATAAATATTATGGAGCGTGGCTTTAAAAAAGTCATGGCCACAGATATTTCTGAAACCTTGTTAAAGGCTTCTAAAGAAAAAAAGCTTATTCCTGCTTATTCTGTGCAAAATGCAGAAAAATTAACCTTTCCAGACGATTCTTTTGATTATGTGTTTTGCAAGGAAGCTTTTCATCATTTTCCTCGTCCTTATATTGCCTTATATGAAATGCTACGCGTCGCCAAAAAGGGTGTTTTTTTGATTGAGCCTAGTGATCAAAATGTCTTTTTTCAAAACTATATGCAGGGTGCTGTTGCTGATGGTAAGCAGCATATCCCTCTTCTACAGCCCACATATGAAGGGGTGGGAAATTATGTTTATAAGTTTTCTGCGCACGAAGCATTTAAGGTAGCTTATGGTTTAAACTTACCCCAAATGCTCATTTCTGGATATAATGACCACTATGTGGAAGGTATAGAGTTTGAACCTATTGATGCTGAAAAATCTGCCATATTTCGTATAACAAAAGAAATTATAGAAGCAAAGGATGAAGCAGTGAAGCTTGGACATATGCCTTATGACATGATTATGGTGGGTATTATGAAGGAAAGCCTCGATGGACGTACTGCGCGAGCTTTTGATAAAAATGATTGGAAGATTTTTAATTTAACTCGTAATCCACATATATAAAGATTGTCTCGATAGAAATTAGAAGCTTTGTTTATGGAGTGTAAGCGAATAGGAGAATTATTTTTTCACAACTGGATACGGCGGCAATAAGTAGTCGAGCCTTAACAACCTATTTTTAGAGGTTATACACAGGCTTTTTCAATTCAAGAGATACTTTTTACCGCTATCAGACTGCAAAAGAGACTGGCGGAGTGG
>CAYJAL010000061.1:0-11251 GCA_964367875.1 uncultured Desulfovibrionaceae bacterium
GCGGGTCTGGGGGGAGAACCTTTTTTTCAAAAAAGGTTTCCCACCAGTAGACTTTATCAGCAATCTGTGAGTAATAAAATTACTCTTGATTCTCAGAAGCTTTTTCGATGACGCGGCCGCCATTATTGATTTTTTCTAAGAAAGCGTCACGGCAATCATAGCTGCAGAAGCGGTGAATGGTATCTCCGTTTTTTACGGTAATACTGCTATCTTTATCTATATAAGTGCCACATTCTGGATCCTTGACCATGTCGCCGGTGGCCACTTTTTTGCTTATTTCCTCTGCATCATCTTGTTTGGCCAATTTTTTCTTTATATCATTGGCAAAAAGTCTGTACAGCACATAACCGCACAGGGCTAAAATTATCCATTTCCACATAGCGTGCTCCTTATTGGCAGTAAATTATTGGTAAATTTTATCATCTTCGAGGCGGTACGTAAGCTTTTGTAAGGCTTGTTCCACATCTAAGTGCGTTAAAAGTGTATCTTTCTCCAGCACTTGACGCAAGGGAATTAACACAAAGGCGCGCTCCAACATGCGAGGGTGGGGCAGGGTGCAAAAGGGGTCTTGGTCTTGCTCGTGCCCAAAAAGTAGTAAATCTATATCAATAACACGGGGGCCAAAACGCAGTGCCATATCTTCTATGCGAGTTCTGCCAAGCATATCTTCTAACTGCAGGCAAAAGCGTAAAAGTTTTTGCGCTGTCCACTCAGGGGCACATTGCACACGCAGCACTTGATTGCAAAACCAGGCTTGGTCTTTATAGCCTTGGGGTTCTGTATAATACAGCGGAGAAAGAGCGCAAACGTGTAAGCCTTCTGCTTCTTGCAGAAAATTTACCACGCTTTCCATGGTGCGTTTGCTGTCGCCTTTATTGGAGCCGAGGCAAATATAAGCGCTTGTACTTGTAGTGTTATTTTGCATGGATACGGTCACTGATATTATTTTTTATCCACTTGGGGTCAAGCCATTCCAAGGGGGAAACCTCAATACCATGCACCAGCATGCCAAAGTGCACATGGTCGCCAAAGGCCATGCCGGTGACGCCGGTGGTGCCCACAATATGTCCTTTTTTCAGTTCTTGATCTTTTTTTACTAAGATGTCTGTGAGGTGCGAGTACAGGGACATAAGGCCAAGGCCATGGTCAAGCACCACAATATTTCCATAAATGCCAAGGTCGCCTATGAAAATCACCTTGCCATCATTGGCAGCAGGGATTTTATCTTGCTTTACCGAGGCTAAATCATGACCCAAGTGCCATTGATTATCTATAACCTTCCCTTGATATTCATAGGTGCGGTATTCTCCATAGCCGGCGCGGGAGGCAGAACGCGGTAAGGGCATAAAGCTGCCTTTCCATAATTGCTTAGAGGCTGTCTGTGGGCCTAAATGGTAAAGAAATTGTGTATTGGCAAAGCGTATATCGCTATTGATAATAAGAAAACGCTCCAAAGGTGTGGAGGCATTGGGGGCAAGCTCCAAAAGCTTGGCACTGACACGATCAAGGAAGGCATCGCTGATTTTAATGGTATCTGCCTTAAACTTTCTGTCTTGGGCATGAGCACGTAAGGCTTGCTCGGTCATATTGCCGGCCAGATCTTGTGCCTTAAGTACAGGTTTAAATTCTTCCACTTTCATGGTGTGCGGAAAGGCAAAAAAAGCAATATAGCTATTATCTGCTTGCTTATGCCCGGGGAAAAGGTGTTGACCAATTTGTACTCCTGTGGAGAGCACCTCTTCATTAATGGTGTAGCGTATGGCACCGCTGCCACCACGACGTACATTGGGAGGTGGGCTTGTTACTGTAACGCGCGGTGCTTCAGTGTCTAAGCGCACGGCCAGCTTTTGACTGGTGCTATTGCCAAGGCCAAAAGAGGCCAGAGATGCGTCCATGGCTTTAAGCTCCAGCTCATATTCTCCTTCGGGGAGCGGGGTGTTTTTCAGAGAAAATTCTACATTTTCATCCACTTGGTAGGGGTCAAAATGTTTAGAAAACACGGAGGTACTTTTGGAGCCTTGGTGCAAAAGCACTTCCACAGAGCGCACCTTGGAAGGATCATGTAGCTTAAGGGTTAAACTACCCTTGGGAGAGATGACGCCGGTATTGGGAATAAGGGTGATACTTGGCCCCATGCGATCTTCAAAAAAAAGATAGCCCATATAGCCAAGTCCGCCAAGAAAGAGTAATAAAATGAGAGTAGAAAAAAGAGTTTTTATTTTCATGGTACAACCTATATTCATTGTATATTTTGTGCAAAAATGCAACTGTGCCTTTATACATGGTATTACAGCTCTTGTCATTATTTGCGCAGAAATAAAATAAAGCTTTATTTTTTAGGCAATTGAAAGGTTTATTTTTGTATGTGTGCTAGGGGCGCCCTAGTATGCTTTTCAGGGCTTTGAGGCCTGCCCAGTGCGCTTTTATATTGACTTAGCAAGAGAAATTTGTTTTTTAAGTTGGTGTAAACTTGAGCCAGTAGTATTTAATGAGATAGGATTATGCACCATTATCGAACCCGTAATGTACCCCAAAGCCCCGTAAGCCCCACTGTTCGCGCCGTAGATCCCAGGATTTTACGCGCTTCCATGGTGCGTAATCTTCAGGAAAATGCCGGCATAACGGATACACACGTTTTGGCCGCCATGAATGCAGTGCCGCGCCATGACTTTGTGCAAGAAGCATTTCGCATGCAGGCTTATGAAGATAGACCCTTACCCATTGGCTATGGGCAAACCATATCTCAGCCTTCCACTGTGGCTCTTATGACGCAGCTTTTGCGCGTGGAAAAAGGCATGCGTGTGCTGGAAATTGGTACAGGTTCTGGCTATCAAGCTGCCGTGCTGGCTTATTTGGGCTGCCGTGTGTATACGGTAGAGCGTATACCGCAACTTTTTGCGGCCACGCGCACCTTACTTATGCAGCATATGAAAATAAAAAATATTTATATGAAAAAGGATGATGGCACCCTTGGCATGCAGGAGGCGGCGCCCTTTGACCGTATTCTGGTAACTGCTGGCGGGCCTGAAATCCCTAAGCCCTTGGTACGTCAATTGGACGAAGGGGGCATTATGCTTATCCCTGTGGGGGAACAAAAGCGCGCCCAGCGCCTTATGCAGGTACGCCGCGAAAATGGCTCTGTACTGGTAAAAGATATGGGAAGCGCTGTCTTTGTGGATCTTGTGGGCAGCCACGGCTGGTAATTTTTTGTAACATTTTTTGGAGGATACAATGTCTTCTTGCTCTTCGTGTTCATCTTCATCCTGTTCTTCTGCCGGCGGCGAAAAAAAAGTAAATGCCGCTGCTGCCTTACAAGATACACTTATCTCATCTACCTTGGGTAAAATTCGTCATAAACTTTTTATTATGAGCGGTAAGGGCGGTGTGGGGAAAAGCTCTGTCACCGTAAATACTGCGGCTGCCTTGGCGGCGCGCGGTTTTAAAGTGGGTATTTTAGATGTGGATATTCACGGCCCCAGCGTGCCAAATTTATTGGGTTTGCACGGCGGTATAGAAATGGACGAAAGCGGCACCTTTATGCTTCCGGCGCCGTATAATGAAAATTTATCTGTTATTTCCATGGATTCTTTGCTTAAGGAAAAAGATAGCGCCGTGCTGTGGCGCGGGCCCAAAAAAACGGCGGCCATTCGCCAATTTGTGGCCGATGTGTCCTGGGGTGAGCTGGACTTTTTGCTTATCGACTCCCCTCCCGGAACAGGGGATGAGCATATGACCATTTTGCAAACCATACCCGATGCTTTGTGTGTGGTGGTGACCACCCCGCAAGAAATATCCTTAGCCGATGTGCGTAAGGCGCTGAACTTTTTACAGCATGCCAAGGCTAACGTCTTGGGCGTTGTGGAAAATATGAGCGGTCTTTACTGTCCGCACTGTCACGAGGCCATCAATCTTTTCAAGAAGGGTGGCGGTAAAGAATTAGCCGAGCGTTATGGTTTAAAATTTTTGGGGGATATTCCTCTGGATCCTGCCACGGTGGTGGCGGCGGACAGCGGCGTTCCTGTGGTGTTTTTAGAAGAAGAAACGCCGGCCAAGCGTGGTTTTTTGACGCTGGCCGATGCCATTAATCAGGCCGCAGGTTCTAGCCTTGAAGCTTTGGCCAGCAGCCACGAGTAGGTATAGGAAAACTCTAGAGTCTTTCTAGAGGAACCTATTGCAATACTAGAATTTTTCTGTTACTGTCTCTCACTATACATGCGAGAGGTAAAATACTTAGCCAAGGGTATTAGGTTTTACCATGCAGCTTAATTTAGCTACCAAGATAACATTATTTAGAATACTGCTCACCCCGCTTATAGTGGTCTTACTGTATTTTGAGGGGCCTGTGCTTTGTTTTATAGCCGCAGTGGCCTTTATAGTGGCATCTTTTTCTGATTGGGCTGATGGCTATATTGCCAGACGTGGTAATATGGTGACTTCCTTGGGCAAGTTTTTAGATCCCCTTGCGGATAAAGTGCTTATTTGTTCTGTGCTTATTATGCTTTCCGGCCTTGGATGGATACCCACATGGATTTCCATAGTCATTGTGTGCCGCGAGCTTGTTATTACAGGTTTGCGCGCCATTGCCATGGATGAGGGTATTGTGCTGGCGGCGGATAATTATGGTAAAGCCAAAACATTGTTACAAACTTTAGCCTTGGTGCCCTTGCTTTTGCATTACCCTTTATGGGGTATGGATGTGCAGCCGCTGGGCATGGTGCTTTTATATATAGCCACGGCTTTGACTGTGTATTCTGGCTATAATTATGTGTATTCTTTTTATAAAGAAAGCCTACAGCGCAAGGATTAAAGAGGTTTTTTCATGGTAATGTTTTGGCGCACATGTATTCTTGTTTTTTTGGGAATACTTAATGTGATACTTTTTTACCGCATGATTTGGGGCGATGGCGGCGTGCTAGCATTTAATGCTTTGCGCCAAGAATATGCCCAAATGCAACAAGAATTGGCGCAAGTTGAAGCGCACAATGTACAATTAAGTAAAGAAATTCGTTTGTTAAAAACAGACGATGCTTATGTGGAAAAAATGATCAGACAGCGCCTTCATTATGTGCGTGAAAATGAGATATTATACCTATTTACCAATGATGCAGATGGGTCTAAGCAAGGAGAAAAAGATGCAGGAAAAAATTAATTGGTACCAAGAAGTTGTTGATTTGGAGCCCGGTTCAAAGTTGTTTTTTCCTTTGGCAAAAATGCTTGCAGAACAAGATGCGCCGCGCGCCATAAAAACCTTACAGCGCGGCCTTGATAGGCACCCGGAATTTATAGAAGCCCGTTTTTACTTTGTGGAGCTTTTGCATAAGCATAAAGAGGTGGCAGAGTATGCTTCGCTTTTACAAGAGCAATTTAGCGTAATTTCTCCCATGCTTTCGCGCTATGCCGGCTTTTGGCAAGCTTGGGGAAAGACTCTTGCTGATGAAGATGGTGGGCAAGACAAGGCTTTGGCAGCATCTTTTTTGGGTGCCATGTGCACGCAACAAGGCCTTTCTATGACGGATATTTTTGCTGCAGGTTTACGTAGTCTTACAGGCCAAGAATCTGCTTTGCCACAAGAAGAGGCTAGCGAAGTAGCAGCTGTGCCAGTTGCGCCAGTTACTTTAGCTGCACCTTTAGAGGTTAGCCCTGAAGAAGTTAACACTGAAGAAGTAGAAGCAGAAGTGGCTTCAGAAGAACCTGTTAAAGCAGGGACTACCTTATCTGTGTCGGGAAAAATTAATTTGAATACCAAAAAAAATGTTCCGACGCCCGCGCAATCTGCTCAATCCGTTAAGACTGCCCCGCCCGTGGCGCAGTCCGTGCAAGCTGAGGAAGAAATTTCTGAGAAAAAAAATACGGCGGAAAATCCTTCCTCTGTAGAGGATGTGAATGAAGAAAATGAGCATAATGAGGTGTTTTCCTTACGCACTCGCTCCATGGCTGATGTTTTAGCCGAGCAAGGCGATTATGCTGCAGCTCTTGAGATTTACCAAGAATTGGTGCAAAGTGCACAAAGTGCAGACGAAAAACAAGAATTGGAAGCTAAGATTGTAAGTCTGCAGGCCATGGAAACAAGCCCCATGGATGCGTCGCTAGCGGCACAGGCAAAAACTCCTTCTCCTGGTAATGAAAGAGTTATTTCTGTGCTGGGCGCTTTGGCAGATCGTTTGGATGCGCGTTTGCATTCATAGATAAATAGCGTTTAGTATCTTGCCTTTGGCAAAAAAATAGAAGGCTTAGAGGAAGTAAATATGTCATTACAAAAAAAATTGGTAGGGCTTTTGCTGTGCGTTTGCATGGTGGGGGCTGTGGGTTGTAGCTCCAATCAAACCACCAAGGATATGTGGAAGGGAACCAAAAGTTTTTGGTATAGCAATGTAAATGTGCCCGCCTCCATTGATTATGACGACACTGGTTCTTTGGACGATTATGAAGAAAAACTTTCTTTAAGCATGATGGGCATGGATGCTCAGCTTACCGCTTTGGAAAAAATCATATCCAATGCCGATAAGGCGCCCACGCAAGAATTTATTGCTTCCCTTTTTACTCGTTTTCCTTGGCTTTCCGGTTTTAGCGGTATCAAAGAAGACGGCACTTTAATTGGTCAAGTGCCAGGGCCGCCCATTAAAGCTTTAGATTTTTATCCTTTATTGGAAGCAGATCCCAAGCAAAATGCACGCGCTTTGCGTGGTTATGTGCAAGATACAGCCATGGGGCCTGAAACCTTTTTGGCTATACCCTTATATGATGCACATTCTTTCTTAGGCATTGTTACTGTATACTTTGATATGCGTGCATTGTTGCCTTTTTCTGCTAGTCCAGAAGAGTTAATTATCATTGCTCCCAATGCCTTGCTTTGGTCTGGTAAATATGACTTTGCCAGCACCCCCATGGCCGGTATACCTTGGGATACTATAGTACTTGAGAAAACCTCCGGCACCGTGAGCAATGCTTCCGGTAGCTTCTATTGGTCTGTGCGTTATTTTGGCAATGTGCCGCTTATTTTTGCTGTGGCTGTGGATGATGGCGCCTTTGGTATGAAGGATAATCCTCGTACAGGCCCCACCAGCAATGGTCCTTTCCCAGAGCCTAAGGCTTTGAAGATGCCTCCTGCTCCGGAAGTAGAGCCCATTCCTATGGCTAAGCCAAAGCCAAAACCACAGCGCCGTGTACAGCAGCCTGTATTGGCACCAAGCTATACGCCGCCGCCTGCTGAGCCCATTGAGCCTGTGCGTATGCCTTCGCCCTTTGGTCAAAGAAATGCTGCACCGGAAGAAGCTACAGAAGAAAAGCCTACTGAAGCAACAGAAGCCGCGCCTAATACCGAAGCTGAAAAGCCGGTAGAAAGCACTGATGCGCCTGCGGAAGAAGCAGCTTCTGAGCCAACTTCTGAGCCAGTCGAGGCTTCTGAATCAGCTCCGGCTGCGCCGGCACGCCCCAGCCCTTTTGGGCCTCAATAGTAAATGATTAGGTCTTTAAGGATGGCTTAAAGACCTAGGAAAACTAAGACGCAGTCTTATGATATAAAAGGGGCAAGGCCAAGGCTTTGCCTCTTATTTTAAGTGTCGACTCTTTTAGCGAGGAAAAGTTCATGCCAGAAATTACCGTTACCGAACACTTGTTATTGCACCAAAAGCGTAGTCCCTATGCTACAGGACAATTTACAGCTCTTTTGTATGATTTGATTTTATCCGGAAAAATTATCTCGCGCCGTGTGGCCAAAGCTGGTTTGCTGGATATTTTGGGTGGTACCGGTGAGGTTAATGTACAAGGCGAACATACGCAAAAATTAGATGAAATTGCTAACAATGTGTTTACATATCGTATGCAGCGCTGTGGTAATTTGTGTGCCATGGGTTCAGAAGAAGTGGAGGAACTTATAGGCATTCCCGAAGATTTTCCTCGTGGCGAATATATTCTTATGTTTGACCCCTTGGACGGCTCTTCCAATATTGATGTAAATATCAATGTGGGTACTATTTTCTCCATTTTGCGCAGACCCAAGGGGGGAGATGGTGAAGCCACCATGGATGAGGTTTTACAAGCCGGTACACAGCAAGTGGCCGCCGGTTACATCCTTTATGGACCTTCTACCATGCTTATCTTGTCTACAGGGCAAGGGGTGCATGGCTTTACCTTAGATCCAGAAGTAGGCGAATTTTTATTATCGCACCCCAATATTACCATGCCCAAGCGTGGCAAGGTTTATTCTACCAATGAGGCTTATTGGCATTATTGGGATGATGCGGCTAAAAAGAGCGTGGAGTGGTTTAGAAATCCCGAAGCTGCGCACGGTACCCAATATTCCGCGCGCTATGTGGGCTCACTCGTGGCAGATTTTCACCGTACTCTTTTACAAGGCGGCATTTATATGTATCCCGGTGACAGCAGAAAGCCCGACGGTAAATTACGCCTCACCTACGAAGCAGCGCCCTTGGCCTTTTTGGTAGAGCAAGCCGGAGGTAAAGCCACCAATGGTGTAGATCGCATTTTAGAAATTACGCCCAAGTCTTTACATCAGCGTACACCTTTATTTATTGGCTCAGCCGCTGAAGTGGACGATGTGAGTGCATTTTACAAAGAAATGTACGGCTCTTTAGTTCTTTAAGGCAGTGCACTAGTGATTTGCCTTGGTATTGAAAGTTCTTGCGATGAAACAGCGCTAGCTCTTGTGCAAGATGGAAAATTGCTGGCTTCGGTTTTGGCCACGCAAATAGAAATGCACGCCCTTTTTGGGGGCGTGGTGCCGGAGCTGGCCTCGCGCGAGCATTATCGCTTTATGGGCCCCTTATACGACGCTCTCTTAGCCAAAGCCAAGCTACAACCACACGATGTGGACGTGTACGCCGTTTCGCGCGGGCCCGGTCTTTTGGGAGCGCTTTTAGTGGGGGTATCCTTTGCCAAGGGCTTGGCTTTGGCCAGCGGTAAGAGAGTAGTGGGGGTGAATCACCTGCATGCACACTTGCTCACGGCAGCATTAGAAGATGAGCTGATTTTTCCGGCCTTGGGTCTTTTGGTTTCTGGTGGACATACCCACCTGTATGCCATGCACTCTGCCACATCTATGGAAGTGTTAGGGCGCACCCTTGATGATGCCGCAGGTGAAGCCTTTGATAAGGTGGGCAAGGTGCTGGGTTTGGCCTATCCTGCCGGACGTATTTTTGATGCCTTATCACAGCGCGGCCATGTGGCACAAAAGGGCAAAGCGCTTTTTCCGCGCCCTTATACGGATAATGATAATGTGGATTTTTCTTTTAGTGGTTTAAAAACGGCGGCAACGCTGTATATATCAAAACATCCGGAAGTGCTGCAACCTTTTGATACAGTGGAAGACGCGCCGCAGGCTTTGTGCGATATGTGCGCAGCTTTTACCGCTGCCGTGGTGGATACTTTATATATTAAAACTCAAAGAGCTTTAGATGCTCAACCGCAAATGAAAAGCCTGGTGCTGGCCGGAGGTGTGGCGGCTAATTCGCATTTGCGCGCCAAGATGCAGGCTTTAGCTACAGAAAGAGGCTTGCATTTTAGGGTGCCTTCGCACGCGCTGTGTACCGATAATGCCGCCATGGTGGCGTATACAGGCTGGTTGTACGCCTCGCAAGGGCTGTACCATGATTTGAGTTTTGAAGCCATTGCTCGCGGTCAGGTGATTCCTGATGATATGCTTGGCTTGTAGCTAGCATTGAGGCAAGAAGAGTTGCCGACCTTTGAGCGCTATTACTGTAATATGTGCGCCTAGAGGCTTGACAGGCTGTACTTTGAAATTTAGACTGTGCCAAAGACAGTTATGCCCAAAACAGTAGTTGGGCATAAGCTGGGCACTCACTGTTTGATTGCGTATAGTATTATTGTCATATAACAATTATTCAATAAGGAGAACCTTTTATGGCTATGCAAATTACCGACGCCACTTTTAACGACAGCGTATTAAAATCCGATATTCCTGTGTTATTAGATTTCTGGGCTCCTTGGTGCGGCCCTTGCCGTGCTGTGGGGCCCATTGTGGATGAGCTTGCCACAGAATATGAAGGCAAGGTTTTGATTGCTAAAATGAATGTGGATGAAAATCCCAATACGCCTTCTAAATTTGGTATTCGTGCCATTCCTACCTTAATTATTTTTAAGGGCGGCGAAGTGGTAGAACAAATCACCGGCGCTGTGACCAAGGACGCTTTGAAAGAAAAGCTTGATACAAAGGCTCTTGCATGAGTGTCTATGATGCCATAATCGTAGGTACCGGCCCTGCAGGCATTACAGCAGCTTTGTATATGGTGCGCTCCGGTTGTACAGTGGCTTTAATTGAAAAGCTCACTCCCGGCGGTCAAGTGTTGCAAACCGAGTCCATAGAAAATTATCCCGGTTTTCCCAAGGGTATTAAAGGCTATGAATTGGCCGACGCCTTTGCGGCGCACTTGGATGATTTAGAGCTGGATCGCTTCACCGAAGCTGTAACAAGCATGGAGCTGAGCGAAGATGGCTCTGGCCTGCATAAAGTACATGTGGGAAAAAACGTGCTGGAAGCGCGCTCTGTGATTATTTGCTCCGGTGCCATGCACAGGCATCTTGGGGTGGAAAATGAGCAAAAGCTTAATGGGCATGGAGTTTCCTATTGCGCCATTTGCGATGGAAATTTCTATCGCGGCTTAGAAGTGGCTGTGGTGGGCGGTGGTAACACGGCCTTGGAAGAAGCTTTGTATCTTTCAAAAATAGTAAAAAAAGTACACCTTATTCATAGACGTGAAGAATTTCGCGGTGCCAAGGTGTATTTAGATCGCCTAGAAGCGGCAGAAAATGTGGAAATCATACGTAATACCATTGTAAGCGCCATTCATGGCGAAACAGTGTTAACAGGCTTGACTCTGGAAAATGTGCAAGATAAAAGTACATCAGAGCTTACTGTGGATGGTTTCTTTGTCTTTGTGGGTATTACTCCCCATGTGGACTTTGTGCCGGATTCAGTAGAAAAAGATGGTAGCGGTTTTATTTTTACAGATACTGAAATGCGTACCAATATACCCGGGCTTTTTGCTGCAGGGGATATTCGCTCTAAACTTTGTAGACAGGTCAGTACAGCTGTAGGCGATGGCGCCACAGCGGCACAGGCTGCATTCCTTTACGTGGAAGAACATAATGTATAAAAAATCTTTGCACTCGCTTTGTGCTCTTATGGCTATGGTTTGGCTTTCCGGTTGTGGTATTATCGACCATTTTTACTTGCCTCCACCGGAGGATACAGCTCAAGAACTTTTTGAAACTG
>CAYJAL010000062.1:0-11231 GCA_964367875.1 uncultured Desulfovibrionaceae bacterium
ATGGCAATCATGGGCGCGGTGTGGCTTGGACAGCGCAAAAATTACAACAAGAAGCGCGCATTTTTATGCCATATGGCTCTGAGCAAGGGCGCGTCAAAAATATTACCGATTTAGGCGCTTCTTGTACGGTAACAGAGCTAAATTATGATGATACTGTGGCAAAAACGTGGCAAGAAGCTCAAGAAAAAGGGCATATTCTTGTGCAAGATACCTCGTGGGAAGGGTATGAAGATATTCCTTTATGGATTAAGCAAGGCTATTTAACCTTAGCATTGGAAGCCCTTGAGCAAATGCAGGCCATGGACATATTGCCTACGCATGTATTTTTACAAGCCGGTGTGGGGTCTTTTCCCGCCGCCATGGTGGCTTTTTTTCATGCCGTTTTACGAGAAAAAGCGCCTAAATGCATTATTATGGAACCACATAGTGCTAATTGTATTTATACTTCAGCTGCAGCCGGCGATGGCAATGCTCATACGGTCACAGGCGATCTGCATTCACTGATGGCAGGACTTGCTTGCGGTAAACCTTGTATGCAATCGTGGCCCATTTTGCGAGACTATGCCGCAGGGTATTTTTCTTGTCCCGATTATTTAGCCGCCGATGGCATGCGTATTCTTGCGGCGCCATTACGCCATTGCGAAAATAATGAAAATATTCCAGCAGATTGCCCCATTGTTGCGGGGGAATCCGGCGCATCCACCACAGGCCTTGTGCACTGGCTTATGACAGATGAGGCCGCCAGCGAATATAAGCAAGCTTTGGCTTTAGATGCTGCATCTTCTATTTTGTGCGTGAGTACAGAAGGGGACACAGTGCCGGAAATTTATAGATCTGTGGTATGGCATGGAGCGTATGCCAGCAAATAACTACATATAAGCGGAGAGATGTATGTCCATTTGTTCACAATGTGGTAAGCACTTTGATACTGAGGGAAATATATGTTCAGCCTGTACCCATACCGTGCAAGCTGACTTTAGGCCTGTTCTGAGTAACGAGCGACAAGGGCAGCAAGAACACAATAAAACAGAAGCCATTGAAGCAGAAATTGTGGATGAGGGCGCCTCGCAGCATACCTATGAGGAAAGAACCTATTACAGCGGCCAAAGCAGATATAACGATCAGGGCGGCGATTCGGCTTATGGGCGTGTGCATGGGCGTGGCTGGCAACAGCATGGCGCCTTTCGGCAAGCCGGTAATGAGCTTTCTTGCTTACCAGCATTTTTAACCCTTATGCTGGGTGTAAGTTTAGGTATGCAATGGGGCTTTTTGGCCGCATTGGGTTTTTTCTTTTTTTATATTCTGGGTTCTGCCTTGGCGCTGGCTGTAAGCGTGCGCCGCACCCTTATGGGCAAACCCGTTCTTCTTTGGTTTAACAGAATTTTGGTATGGCTTTTTGCCTATGCCATAACATATAGCCTTGCCACGTAGTGGAAAAAAGTGAAGGAGCAAAGCATGTCCAGTGTGGAATTGAGCAAGCGTTCTAAATGTGTGGAAACATTTTTAATCATGGAAATTCTTGACCGTGCGCAACGTATGCAGCGCGCAGGTATTGACGTGATACATTTAGAAGCCGGCGAGCCTGACTTTGATACCCCGCAAAGTATTATCGATGCCGGAAAGGCTGCACTTGATGCAAAAATGACACATTATACAGCTTCTCAAGGCATGATTGAATTGCGCCAAGCTGTGGCAGATCACTATTTGCAACGCTATTCGGTAAATATCTCTGCAGATCAAGTACTTATTTTTCCGGGCACTTCCATTGGCATGAAATTGCTTTTTGATGCCTTACTTGATGCAGATGATGAAGTAATTTTAGCTAACCCTTCCTACGCTGTTTATTCTACCTTTGTGCGTCAAGCCGGAGGAAAAGTGTGCGAAGTATTCACGCAAGAAGAAGAAGGCTTTCAATTCCGCCCTGAAGATGTGCAAAAAGCCCTTCATGATGCTACCAAGGCCATCATTATAAATTCGCCTGCCAATCCCACAGGCATTGTTATGGAAAAAGAAAGAATGCAGGCCATTGCGAATATTGCGGAAAATGGCCCCTTGCTTATTTCTGACGAAATTTACCATGGCATGACCTATGAAGGCGCAGAGCATAGTATTTTAGAATTTACCAAAAATGCCGTTGTAGTGGGGGGCTTTTCCAAAGCCTATGCCATGACAGGTTGGCGCGTGGGCTATCTTATTGTGCCCCCAAACTTTGTTGAGCCGCTTATTGCCTATATGCAAAGATTTTTACTTTCTACCAATACCGTGGCTCAAGTGGCAGCAACCCACGCCTTAAAGCACGCTGCTGATGATGTAGTACGTATGCGCACAGTGTATAATGAACGCCGTCAATACGCCATCACGGCCTTACGCGATTTAGGATTCTCCATACCTGTAGAGCCTAAAGGGGCATTTTACTTACTCTTTAATGCGCGTCATCTGGCCAAAAAATTTGGCGGATGCTCTGTAAAGCTAGCCTTTGATATTTTGGAAAAAGCCCACGTGGGCGTCACACCTGGTGTGGA
Source organism: uncultured Desulfovibrionaceae bacterium (assembly GCA_964367875.1). Classification (GTDB taxonomy): domain Bacteria; phylum Desulfobacterota; class Desulfovibrionia; order Desulfovibrionales; family Desulfovibrionaceae; genus CAYJAD01. The sequence goes on from CAYJAL010000062.1 coordinate 2,523, forward strand.
ATTTGGTTCACAATCAGAAGGCTTTTTACGCATTTCTTATGCAACTTCCATGGAAAATATTCAGGAAGGCGTACGCAGACTTGGCGAATATATTCAAAAATATCATAATTAAGAGGTTAGTATGTCTACAGATTTCCCCCCATGTCCGCAATGTCAATGCGATTATACCTACCATGATGGTGCTGTTTTTGTGTGCCCGGAATGTTCGCATGAATGGACAGAAAGTGATGCTGCAAAAGCTGCTTCAGATGAAAATATAAAGGTTGTGGACGCCAATGGCACCGTGCTTCAAGATGGTGACAATGTGGTGGTTATAAAAGACCTTAAGGTAAAAGGGGCTTCGCAGCCCATAAAACAAGGTACCTTAGTGCGCAATATTCAGCTTGTGAATGAAGCAGGGCACAATATTTCCTGTAAGATTACGGGCTTTGGATCCATGAATTTAAAATCAGAATTTGTAAAAAAATCTTCGTAGGAAAATATATGAAGTATGGTTTTGTAAGCTGTATCTTGTTTTTTTGTTTACATGTAAGCACTGTATTCAGTGTAGCTGTAGCAAAAACTCCTATAAGTATGCACAATTATACTTCCGGCGATGTGGCCATGGCCTTACATTATCTTGATAGTAATGAGAACACATGGATAACTTTTGGTTGGCTTTCTATACCTGCTTATACAAGCATAACAAAAAGATTACCCACTACAGCTAAAGAGCTGTATTTTTACGCTGTTAATGATAATGGAAAAGTGTATGAAGGGGCAGAGTATGATACAAGAGATAAAAAATTTATCGTCTCAGATGCTCCCTTTATTATTCGTGAGGGGCAAAGGCCAGAGAAAGGGAACATTTCTTTTCGCTATTTTCGCCATAAAAAAGCTGTCAAAGGAAGTTTTACCTTCAAGTTTTAATTGCTGGGGACAATATGTCCCCTTTTCATTTTAACCTTTACAAAAAAATGAAATTACTATTAAATAGCTTTTATAACAAATCTTGGTGTTAATTATACTTTTTTGTGAAAATTCTTAAGCCCTTTGGATATTATGAAACACACTTTTTCTGCCCAATGCCTACAAACAATGCTGGATACGTCCTCTGATATATTTGTTGTTGTGGAGGTGGATAGTCTTAAATTGCTAAAATGGAATGCTGCCTTTGAAAGATGGCAGAGCGGTTCCAATCATTCCAGCGATTCCAACGATTTCATAGATAATTTCCAAAATCTTTTTCCTGGCTTACAGAATAGTATTCAAAAACACATACAGCTGTTGCAACAAGAGCAAGATCCTTTATCTTTTGCTTTTATGCCTGTGGGAACAGAAGAACGTATTCAAGCGCGAGTGGTGTATTTTATGAAAGAAGATAATGCTGCACTTATTCAAGTTTCTTTGGAAAAAAACATAAATAAACAGGGTTCTTTTGATATTCAAGACTTGGAACGCCGCGATACTTTGCTTAAAGCTACCACCTTGGTTGCCCAAGAGTTATTATCGGAAAGTGAAAACTTTGACCTGACCATTGATATGGTGTTAGGAATTTTGGGTAATGCCACGCATGTGGATAGGGTGTATGTGTGGAGTATTCATGGTGCCCCCAATCCCGAAGAAGATGATAGGCTCTACACCTCACAATTGTATGAATGGTCTGAAGGGGCAGAGCCGCAGCAAGGCAATGACCTTGTAAGTAATATGCTGGTAGAGGAAGGTATACCCACTTGGATAGGCACCTTTCTTGCCGGTAAATGCGTTAACAGCCTTGTAAAAAATATGCCTCAAGCAGAAAGAGATGTGCTAGAACCGCAAGGTATTGTTTCTATTTTGACAGCACCTATTATGTTTCACGGACATTTATGGGGCTTTATTGGTTTTGATAATTGCCATTCTGAATATACGTGGAGTAGCGCTGAGGAAGAAATATTACGCACAGCAGGCACATTGATTAGTACGGCCATTCATAGCAGACGCACCAATGAAGCTCTCTACGTGGCGCAAGAGCGTTTTCGCGGTGTAGAAGAAGCCACAGGGGATATTATTTGGTCTGTGGATGCGCAACAAAATATAGATTATATTTCTCCGCGTTTAACAGCAGTTTTACAATATACGCCGCAGGAAATTGTGGGCAAGCCCTTCAATACGCTTTTGCTTAATGCGGAAGAGTTTATTTGTACTGCCACACCGCAAAATGCCATTATGCGCGATTTTGAATTGCGCGCACGCTGCAAGGACGGCTCCATAAAATGGCTACTGTCATCGTGCAAATATATTTTTGATGAAGCAGGTACACTTTTATACGGATTTGGCTCAAGCTCTGATGTAACCAGAGCCCATGAAGCCCAAGAAGCCTTACAGGTAGCCAATAAAGAGCTTGAAGAAGCCATTAAGATTGCTAATGATTTAGTGGAATCTGCCAACACTGCCAATGCTATTAAGGGCAACTTCTTGGCCAATATGAGCCATGAAATACGCACCCCCATGAATGCTGTTATTGGCATTACGCATCTTTTAAAGAACACAGCCTTAAGTGAAAAACAGCAAGAATATATCAATCAAATTGATTCTTCCAGCGCGTCACTTTTGAATATTATTAATGATATTTTAGACTTCTCTAAGATACAAGATGGTAATATGACCATTGAAAAGCATTCCTTTACCATTCAATCACTGCTTGATGATATTAAACAAGTGGCTGCCCATTGGATTGAAGAAAGGAATTTAGACTTTACCATTACCCTAGCGCCCGAAGTAGAATCAAGCTATATAGGCGACGCTTTACGATTGCATCAAATTTTAACCAGCCTCACCACCAATGCCATTAAATTCACCCATGAAGGCGGTGTTTCCATACATGTGGAAGTAGAACGCACCTGCGATGAGGGGAGCTTTTTACATTTTTATGTAAAGGATACTGGTATTGGTATCCCCGAGGAAACGCTCTTAACGCTCTTTGATAGCTTCACTCAAGCCGATATTTCAAGCACCAGACGCTATGGCGGCATAGGGCTTGGCCTTGCTTTATGCAGAAACCTTACGGTGCTTATGGGCGGTGATATTTGGTGCGAAAGTAGCGTAGGCCAAGGCTCTACTTTTCACTTTACATGTCGCCTAGAAAGGGTAGTGCAAAAAGAACATATTGCCATTAAGCCTTCTAAAAATATACAGGTATTACTTGCTTTCCCTGATACGCACAGTTTTGAAAGCGTACGTGCTACCTTAGATCCATTAGGCTATGCCGAGCTCAGCCTTGTGCAAGATTGCATGAGCATGAAAAAAATTGTGGATTCTACCTCGGCGCCACATATCATTATATTGCACCATGAATTTCAAGAGCTTGCTATTGTTGAAAGCCTTATTGCAAGCAATACGGCCTATTTTAACTCCATTCCCATGGTGTATTTTGATCCGCAAAAAGATAAAGAAATACCTGCACGCTTTATACATATCCAAACGCTAGAGCCTTCTGTATTACATGATACCTTTGTGGATACGCTAGGGGCCGCCTTTGAGCCTGATTCCGCTGTGTATGAACAAGGATTTGAAGAACTGCTACGCACAAAGCATGGTGGTAAGCATGTATTACTTGTGGAAGATAATGAAATTAATCAAATGATTGCGCAAAGCATCTTAGAAGAAGTGGGCTTACAGGTTACTGTTGCCAATGATGGCGTGGAAGGTTGTGAGCTCATATATAAGCAAAAATTTGATTTGGTCATTATGGATATACAAATGCCACGCATGGATGGGCTTACAGCGGCCAAAAAAATACGTGAAGATGCGACTTTTGCGCATATTCCCATTATTGCCATGACGGCTCATGCCATGGAATCTGATAGAGAAAAAAGCCTTTCCGCCGGCATGAATGATCATACTACCAAGCCCATAGACCCTCCACAGCTTTTTAAAGTACTTTTACATTGGCTTGATAGTTAATAATTTAAAAAAGTTTTTTTGCCTGCAGTATATGACATATTGCAGGCATTTTTTTCTTATTTGATTTCTCTACTTTTTTCCGGTATAATTTACGTCATAAAATACTATCTTAAAAAATGTGAGTTTTTTATCATGAATAAGAAAAAGCAATTGGCGGAAATCTTCTCCACCATGAAAAAGAAAACAAAATCTGACATACTAGCAGAATATGAAGAAGAGCTTATTAAAGCAAAAAATGATGGAAAAACATGGAAACAACTTTTGCAAGGTTTAGAGCAAATAGGTGTTACTGTTTCAGAAAAAACACTGACAAATTTTTTGAAAGATAAAGTGCAAAATGTTCGTAAAAAAAGCAAAAAAATAACAGTAAAAAACACAGAAAAAAAATCTAAAAAAACTTCTAACTCAAAAGAAGTAAAACAAGCCCCCGTAACTATGCCTTTATTTGAAAAATAATGCACAACTTTTGTAATATAATTATTTTCACCTCTAGGGGGGATAATGAAGCAAAAGGATGAATTACAAAAAAACGCTGTAGTAATTATTGCTTATTCTGATACACCATCTTTAAGTGATATATCTTCTTTTGAGCAATGCTTAAAAATTTTATGGCAACATCCTCTACATTTAATTTTTCCTTCAAAACTCGATATTTCAAAATATCAAGAGCTTGCCGCTAAACATAATGTAGCCTTACTTCTCACTCCCTTTGCTGATGATAATTTTACAAGCATACGAACATACAGCAGGCTTTTACTTACCACAGATTTTTATGAACCTTTTTTAGAATATAATTATATTCTCATATACCAGCTAGATGCTTGGGTGTTTAGGGATGAGTTAGAGTATTGGGCACAAGCAGGCTATGATTATATTGGCGCGCCTTTTTTTCTCGGGCATGGCCTATCCACAGAAAAATCGCCTTTACTTCCCTACGCAGGAAATGGGGGCTTTTCTTTACGAAATGTACGTGCCTTTGTAAATTTTCTGAAAAAGAAAGTCCCTTATCAGCATGAAATTTCATCTACAGCAACAGATTCTTCCTCACAACAACAGCAAAAAATACTTTTAGAAGTTAGCGTCATGAGCATTTTTGTGGATATTCCCATAAATGAAGATCTTTTTTACGCAGAGTACGGCCCCAAAATAGATCCAAATTTTAAAGTGGCCTCTCCCATGGAATCTATACCTTTTTCTTTCGAAATAAATCCACGCGTTTTATTTGCCGCCAATAAAGGCAAGCTGCCTTTTGGTTGTCATGCGTATAAAAAATATGATTGGGATTTTTGGAAGGATAAAATATCATTACGCCAAGAGTAAAATTTAAGATCAAGGAGGGGAGAGCCCTTTGCCATGGTGGATTAAAAAAAGTTCAAGAAATAAGAAAAAATTTGTAAATCAACAATACATATAGGTTTAATATGTTTTTCTAAAATCATCATTTCAACTAAAAATATGTTGACAATAGTAATTTTCACATCTATGTGTGAATTACGTACTTACGTGTGAGCTGTGATGCTCCTTTTCTTGCAAGTCACGCTTTTTACAGCGCTACTTTGCGGGCTACAAAAGCTCTTTGTAGCCTGGGGATTTCTTCCTCGTTATGTGACTCCTCATGTTACATACCTTATATTTTCATACACTTAACGACATATTTTGTCTTTGTTTTTTTGCGTCTAAGCAGGGTCTTTTTGCATGCTTAAAATAAAGACAGTACAAAAAGGATTTAATCATGGCTGACATCACATTACAAAAGCCTGCTGCAGGTCAATCTACCACCCTTAGCCCTCAAAGCGACGATCGCCTTGTTTTGCAATTTGACCCTAGCGAAGCTACACTTACACGAGAGGGAGATAATCTTACCATCTCTTTTGAAGATGGATCTCAGCTTTCCTTAGAGAATTTTTATCAAGCCTATGATGCGGATACCATGCCGGAATTTGTCATTGGCGACGAAGTTATCCCCGGTGAGGCTTTTTTTGCGGCCCTTGGCGAAGAGCTTATGCCTGCAGCTGGTGCCGCCGGCGCTCAGGGCAGTGGTTCCAGCGTGGACTTTGTGCAAGGAACGCTACTTGACGGCACTGATCGTATAGGTCGCCTTGATCAAGAATATCCCGATGCCATAGCCAGTGCCATTTCCAGTGGCACCACCTCTTTGGATGAAATTACCAATCAAAGGCGTTTTTCCACCACAGCCCAAAGAAATGAAACACAAAAAAATGCACCTCCTGTAGACTCTAACAACCCAGAAGATACAGAAGATACCGTTCCTAATATCACTGGCACCGATACCGCTCTTAGCAGTCGTGATGACTCCGTAGGGCAGGGGCCTTCCTCTTCGGGTAAGCTGGAATTTACCCCCGGCGATGGCACAATCCATGACCAAAAAGTGACCATTACCCTTGAAGACGGCACCGAGCACGAATTGGAATTTGATGAAAATAATCAAGCTCAAGTGGAAACGGGGTCTGGAACCATAACCTTTACGCGACCCACGGAGCCCAGTGAAGACGGTAGCTCTACCCTTGAATATGAATATGAGCAAAATCAAAGTGCTGATCATAGCGGTACAGAAGACGACACTACCGTTACTGAATCTTTTAAGGTGACCATCACCGACGCCGATGGAGACTCCACCACTTCAGAAGATATTGTTATTACCATTGTGGACGATGCTCCGGAAACCGCCCAAGATAGCAATACCATTACCGAAGGCGATGCAGCCATTAGCGGAAATATCCTCGACAATGACGATATGGGTGCTGATGGAGGAAGCCTAAGCTCTGTCACCTTGCCCGAATCCGGCATGGAAGGCTGGAGCGTGCCCGAAGGCTGGACAGCTTCTGATAATGAGCTGGCAAAATTTGAATCGGATAAAGGTACTATTACCATTCATCCCGATGGTTCGTATACCTTTGATTATACAGACACTAGCCTTACAGAAGGGCAAAAGGAAGACTTTACCTTTAATTATACCGTCACCGATAAAGACGGCGATAGCTCTTCCAATTCACTCACCATCACTGCGCAGGGCATCACAAGCGCTTCCATCATTACAAGCTCTGATATGACTGTGTCAGAAGAAAATATGGGGCAAGAGGGGGCTTCCAGTACAGGTTCACTAGAATTTACCCCCGGTGATGGCACCATTGCTGATCAAAAAATAACTATTACCCTGAATGATGGCACAGAGCATGAGCTAGACTTTAATGAAAGCAATCAGGCTCAAATAGAGACAGAGCACGGTACTTTAACCTTTACGCGTCCCACAGAGCCAGGCACAGATGGTAACTCTAGTCTTGCATATAGCTATGAACAAAATACGACTTTTGACCATAGCAGCAAAGAAAATGACACCCTTGCTAAGGAAGCCGAGTCTTTTAAAGTGACCATCACCGACGTGGATGGCGATGCCACCACTTCGGGAGATATTGCCATTACCATTGTGGATGATACTCCAGCTTCCACTCATGATGTAACCACCAACACCACTACAGATACGGCCACAACCATTGTGAACATTGACTTTGGAGCTGATGACAATGAGGGTAAATCTTTAGAATTTGGTGAGAGCACCTTTACTTACGAAAATGGTCAATGGACTTCCACCGACGGTACTGTAGATACGGATGCCGCAGGCAATACTGTGCTTACCTCCAAAGATGGTAATTCCCTTACCAATGCTGAAGGCAGTGATCAATGGCTTGCTAAGGTTACTAATGTACCTGTCGACGGTAGCACCACAGAAACTATTAAAGTTACCGACGCCGATGGTGACAGCACCTCTTTTGATATTGTGGCAAATCGTTCGGAAACTTTACCGGAAAGCGAAATAGTGGCCACAGAAGGCTCCGCAAGCTTTCTTGAAGCTGGTACAGATTATAACATTTCCATTGTACTCGATACTTCTGCCTCCATGTGGGACAATCGTTGGAATGGTGTTATTGATAAAGAACCCACTTCAGAAGATTTTGGAAAAACACGTCTGGATGCCGCCATTGATTCCATCATTGAATTTGTGCAAAACACCTTAACTGAGCATGCAGAAGACCCCTTGGGCGGCGATGTAAATTTACAAATTACTACCTTTTGGGGCGGGCAAGATACTATTTTAAATGTTGCTCTCACTGAAGACAATGTGGATGAAGTCATTGCACAACTAGAAGAATTACGTGGCCTTCAAGACCAAGAGCTTGTGTACAATGCCGATGGCAGTGTAAAGTTAGACGCTGATGGTTTGCCTGTGTACGATAGAGGTACTAACAATCAAGACTATCATCATAGCACTTATTATTCCAAAGGCTTTAATGATGCTGCCGAGTGGCTCGAAAATGGCGATGGTGACGCTGTAAACCAAGTGTTCTTTATGACTGACGGCAGACCTAATACGGACAGCAATCTTGCAAGTGCCTTTGACAGATTAGAAGCCGCCGTGGGCGATGATGGTGCCATTCATGCCCTAGGTATGGGTGCAGGGGCAAACCAAAGCATTCTTAATAAGTATGATTCCTCGGGAACAGCCACGCTTTTTGAAGATGGTTCCATTGCAGATATCTTTACCCCTGAAGTGGGTACCGAGGGGCTTGAAACCACACAAAAAAGCGTGAGCATTACCTTTGATGGCAATGATGTGGTCTTAGGCGGTGTGGATAAAGATGCGCTTAGTGAACATATTAAGAATGAACTTTGTAGCAAATTCCCCGATACGGAAATTAGTGACCAGATGATCGTTGAATATATCAAAAATTATCCTGAATTCGTGCTGGAAGTAGCAGAAGATGTCAA
>CAYJAL010000063.1:0-3748 GCA_964367875.1 uncultured Desulfovibrionaceae bacterium
CTCTCGATTTACGTAATTGCTCGTTCCTCGCAAACGTAAACGCCTTCGGCGCCCGTTGGGTCGGCCTTTCCAAAAAACTTTAATTGCGGCAAAGTCTTATCGTTGAGAAGAAAATTTTGCCGCAATGGAGAGTTTAAAATACAAAGAACAGTATTTTTCTTATAGTATTCAAATATTTTTTAATATATGTGTTGTCATTAATCTAAGGAGCTTCATGGAAGCTTCTTTTTTCTTGCCTTTTGCTTAAAAGGATATATTTTAATTAATAGAGGTTTTTAATGTGTTTTATGGAGAAAAGTTTTTATACAAGCTTTTCCCCCATATTTTTCGTATTTCTTCTATCTATTCCAGCACAGAAGGAGAGCCATGCCCAAAGCCCGTCCTGACATGCTTGTACCTGCTTCACCGCAAGCGTTCTTTTCTCCCTTATTGGAACCCTTACTTCTATGGCAAAGTCTAAGTCTTTTTTTCCTCTGCGGCTTATGGGCAGTGTATGGATCTTGGTGGGCAGTGGCCTTGGCAGCGCTTCTTTTTTGCATCGATGGTAGATTATACACAAAAGTGTACATTTCCCTGGCTTTGGTTTTATGCATGGCAGGTTTTATGGTGGCAGCCATGGCGTTACCGCATAGGCCGTCATTGCCAGTTTGGGCAGAAAAAGAAGGTAGGCCGGAGGCCGTGCGCATGGAAGGGCAAGTGGTACGCCTGCAATCTTTAACCGATGGGCGCTTGCGTATCTTTTTGAAAGGCATTGCGCCTGTGCTTACTCAGCCAGAGAGCTTGCCACTTGCTGCTTCTCCTTTACCTGGCCTTGGCATTTGGACATGGGATAGAGCCAGGGATAAGGCTCAAAAAGAGCATATGGAGCAGCAAAAAATGCCTTTTCGCCCTTTGCCTGGGCAAAAAATACAGCTTACAGCAAAAATACGCAGTACCGAAGGTTTTGCTAATCCGGGGCAGAGTGATTTTGGTTTCTATTGGCAAAGCCAAGGAGTTTTTTGGCGTATATGGACGCGCCACTCCATGGGAGATCCACAAATTATAGGTAAAGCGCATTTTTTTGCCCAAGTACGTGAACATATAGTACAGCAATTTACCCATGTTTTGGCTCAAGCAGGGCAGGGGCGAGGTGCTGCCTATGGACAAGCTTTGGCCTTTTTACCTGCCGTACTTCTTGGTGAAAAATTTACCTTACATCAAGAAACCGTTAACCATATGCAAGCCTTGTCCTTGGTGCATTCCTTGGCACTTTCGGGGCAGCATTTGGCCTTGGTGGGCTTTGTGGCATGGCTGCTTTTACAAGGCGTTTCTGCTGTATGGCCGCAGATTTTTTTATCTGTACCGCGGTATACACTATATATAGTTTGCGCACTGCCCCTAGCTGTACTGTACTTGTGGCTGGGTAATGCACCGGCTTCTTTAATGCGCGCTGTGTGTATGCTGGCCATAACTTTTCTTATATTTTGGCGTCAACGTGTGGTGACGCTTCGCCATGTATTGGTGTGTGCTTTGCTGCTTATTAGTCTGGCGTGGCCTTTAGCTTTGTATGACATGGGCTTGCAGCTCTCCATTGCCTGTATGGCCAGTTTATGTATTATTATACCCATAATATCTCATATTGACCGCGTAAAGGATAAGCAAGGCTCTTTTTCTCAGGCGCAGAAATCTCTAAAGCCTCGGGGAATTCTTTCTAAGATTGGGCGTTTTTTTGTACACAGCTTTTTTATTTCTTGTGGCATTCAAGTAATGCTGCTTCCTCTCATGCTATTGTATTTCCCCCCTAGCGGTATGTATTTTGTGGCTAACTGCTTGTGGTTGCCTGTGCTGGCTTTTTGGGTCTTACCTTGGGGAGCCTTGGGGCTTGTATTTTCCTTGGGGCCGGTACAGGAAATTGCTGTGTATTGTGTTTCTTTAGCTGTGTGGCCTTGCCAAGCTTTGCTCGCGACAGCGCAATTTTTACAGGAACATTCTATTTTATATAGCATGGCTGTCATGCGCCCTCATGGTAGTGTATTGCTTGCGTGGATAGCGCTTATGTTGGCCATGGCTTTATTGGTGGGGCGTGTGTCTTGGCAAGATATTTGGCGCGGTGAAGCAAGGGTTCCTAAGAATATACACAGATTATGCCTTGTGGCGGCCTGTCTTTTTTGCGTGGCGCCGGTGCTGCGCTCTGTACATGATGTACGTCAATATATACAGCAAGAGGTGTATTTGCAGATGTTTGACGTGGGGCATGGACAGGCCATAGCCTTGCATATGCCTGGGGGGCAGCGTATTTTAGTGGATGGAGCCGGTTCTGCTTTTCAACGCTTTGAACCGGGAACGCAACTGGTGTTGCCTTCGCTGGTGTATAATGAAGCGCCACGTTTGTGGAGCATGTTTGCTAGCCATGCAGATGTGGATCACTTGCGAGGCTTATTGTATATAATGCCACATGTAAGGCCACAATACTTTTACACCAATGGGGGAAAATTTAGTAAAAAAGATTATGCTTTGTGGCAAAAAAACTTTCCTGAGCTTCAAAGTACTGCTGTATATGCAGGGCAAAAATTATCCTTGCCAAGCTTAGGGTTTGGTCATGACAAAAAATTTTATATGGAAGTATTGTGGCCGCCTAAGGGGACGAAATTTCGTAAAAATAATGCCTCCCTTGTGCTTAGGTTGGTGCAAGAAGAAAAAGGCAAAATAGAGGGCTTGGCTTTGCTGTGTGGCGATGCAGAAAGGGAAGCTTTGCAAAATATGTTGGACTTAGGGATGGATGTTTCAGCTAAGGTTTTGGTGGTGCCGCATCATGGTGCTTGGGATAGTTATTTTCCTGCTTTTTACACGGCTGTGGGGGCTGAAGTGGCGCTTATAAGCGTGGCGCGGCAAAATAATTTTGCCCATCCACATGCCGCAGTATATAAAGCTTTACAAGATGTCGGAATGACAGTGTATACTACAGCTGAGAGTGGTGCTCTGTATGTACGTTTACAGCCTTTTGTAGAAGTAAAAACGGCACATAAAAATGCTTTGCATAGGGATTTGCTTTTTTAGAAGTTGTACTGTACTATCATTTGATGACAGTTTTTTTACGAGGGGAGCATAATGGATAGGGAATTTATAGGCGTCTTTTCGCGTATGGATACCACAGGGAAGAAAACCTATTATTTTGTATGGGCTGCAGGTTCTGTATATTCCGTACAAATGCTTAATGGGCAATTTCAAGCTGTGGATATGCTGAAAAATGTGGACGCAGCTACCCTTACTTCCAAATTTGTTCACGAACCCCATATAAAAAAATACCCCAAACAGGAAGCACAGCACCTTTTACAAAGTCAAAAACCCACCGCTTCTGCCGAGGAAGTTGAAGGTACTTTGCGTGAGCTTTTTCGCAAGGCTTTGGTGCGTATAAAGCGTACCAATTCTGTGGAAACGGCTTTGCCTATTTTGCGTAATCTGCTGGAAGTGGAAGAAGGCATTACTGTAAAGCATAAGCATATGTTTAGTGATTTTGGTGTGGAGCTGCGCAAACGCAAATGCTATACCGAGGCTGTGGCCTTTGCTCAGCGTACATTGGCTCTTTCTCAAAATGATGACCATGCTCATTTTAATGTGGCACGCATTCTTATGGAAATGGGGGAGTTTGATGAGGCAGAACAACACGTTTTAACGGCGCAATATATCAATCCTGACAGCAGAATTTATAAAAAAACATTACAATATATAGCTTTATTGCGATTGCAACACGAAAATTTAGGCTCCTTTA
>CAYJAL010000063.1:3790-11191 GCA_964367875.1 uncultured Desulfovibrionaceae bacterium
TGGGCTCTTTAGACGATTTATAATTGTTGTAGGTAGATTATACTTCAGGGACGCAAGATATTGTGTCCCTTTTTTTATGTATAAAATGTCTTTACTTGCCTTGATTGAAAAACTGTGGCATTTTTTCCTTACTAGTTATTATTACTAGTAAAAAGCTACGTTTTACAATTGGGAGTAAAAATGAAAAAGACGCGTATATTTTTCATGGGGATTTTATGCACTATGGCTTTAGTAGTATCACCAAGCCAAGGTATTTGTGTTCCTATGGATGAAGTGGGCATTCGTGAACGCTTTCAAAATGTAGATGGTATTTTAAAAGAAAAATGTATGGCATGTCATACACGAGATATAGACTTGCCTTTTTATGCTAAAATTCCAGGTATTAAAGAGATAATTGAAAAAGATTATGTAGATGGTATCCGCGCTATGGACTTACGTGTAGAGCTTACTGACATACAAAAAGCATCGCATGTGGGAGAAAGCACCGTGGCTAAGATGGAGTGGGTGGTGCTTAATGATACTATGCCTCCGGCAAAATTTGCTGCAGTGCATTGGGGTACTGCCTTAACAAACCAAGATAAAGAAGATATTTTAGATTGGGTGCGCGCTACGCGAGCAAAATATTTTGCTTCGAAGGGTATGGCGCCTAAACATGCCAATGAGCCTGTACAAATGATTGAAGCTGTACCCTACAATGCTGCGCAAGCTGCTGTGGGAAAAAAGCTTTTTAACGATAAAAGACTATCCATAGATGATACTGTTTCTTGTGCTTCTTGTCATGATTTTACCAAGGGCGGCGCCGACGGATTACGTTTTTCTAAGGGTGTGCGCGAGCAAGAAGGGGATATTAATGCCCCCACAGTATTTAACGCTGTATATCATCATAGGCAGTTTTGGAATGGACGTGCAGCAGATTTGCAAGAGCAAGCTGGTGGGCCGCCGCTGAATCCCATTGAAATGGGCAGTAAGAATTGGGGTGAAATCATAGCCAAGCTTGCTAAGGATACAGCTTTAACGCAAGAATTTTTGGCCGCATATCCCTCGGGCTGGACAGAGCAAAATGTTACCCATGCCATTGCAGAGTATGAAAAAACCTTAATTACGCCTCACAGTGCTTTTGATAAATGGTTATCCGGGGATGAGAGTGCTATCAGTGATGTGGCAAAACATGGCTATGCGCGTTTTAAAGCTTATCGCTGTGCTTCGTGTCATGTGGGGAAAGCCTTGGGTGGGCAGTCTTTTGAATTTATGAATTTGAAGAAGGATTATTTTTCTCATCGCGGCAATCCTTTGGCTTCTGATGTGGGCTTGAAAGGCTTTACTAATAAGGATGAGGATTTACATAAGTTTAAAACCCCTTCCTTGCGCAATATTGTTTTAACAGCGCCTTACCTTCATGATGGCACTGTGAGCAATTTAGAAGATGTTATACGCATTATGGGTACATATTTGGCCGGAATCGAAGTTTCTTCGGTGGATAGAGCCAGCATTCTTGCTTTTTTATATACCCTTACCGGTGAATTTGAGGGTAAACCTCTAGGTGAAGAAGGCGAAAAAGTAAAATAAGAAACTGCTTATTGCATCTATATTTGAAAAGAAGAGGAGGGAAAAACTGTTGCTCATGCCAAGCAGTGTTTCCCTCCTCCATAAAAAGCCATTTTATATACTAACAGTTTTATTTCTGTAAATTTTCTGCCACCAACTCCGCAATATGGCTTATTTTAAGCTTCATCTGTTCCTTTTCTACGCCGCCATCCAAGTGCATAAGGCAGCCTGGACAGTCCACAACAAGGCGGCTGGCACCGCTTTCCAAAGCATGATGTAATTTCATGTGCAAAAGATTTTTTGAAATTCCGGGGAATTTTACAGAATAAGATCCCCCAAAACCACAACACACTTCTTCTTCCTTGCTGGGTACATAGTCCGCGGCCATGTTTATGAGTGCGCGTGGCTCTTGGGTAATACCAAGGCCACGGCATAAATGACATGCGGCGTGATAGGTGACTTTTTCTGTACTTTTACGCATATCTTGTGCGCTTATGCCTAAGGTAGTATGTATAAAAGAGCTAAAGTCCGTTATCTTCTGTACAAAATCTTTACAGCGTTTTTGGCTAGCAGTGTCTAGAGTGTCTTCTTTTTCAATTATTTGCTTATATTTATGCTTAAGATGTGATGCGCATGAAGCACAAAGGGTCACAATGGCGTCGTAGTTTTTGCCGGAAAAAGCAGCAATATTTTGCTGTGCCACGGCATAAGAAGCTTTTCTTTGCCCCATAACTTCCAAGGGTAAACCGCAACAGCTTTGTTGTAAGGGAAAATCCACTGCCACATTAAGCTTAGAAAAAATTTCCACAGCGGCTTTAAGTTGCTCGGGATAGATAAAATCTTGTGCACAGCCGGCAAATAGAGCAATCTTTAAGCGTGGCTTGGAAAGTTTGGGCTGTATGCTGGCAAAAGTATCGCGAAAGGATGTGTGCGCTATGGCCGGTAAGGCTTTAAAGCCATGCTTGCCAAGAAATATGGCCGGCAAATGGCGTTGATAGGCCGCGCCTTGCGTTGCAGGAAGTTGTGCGTATTTGGCAAATTTTAAGAGGCTATGAAAGAGGCGGCGATTTTTCATGACAGCGCTTAATAGGGAAGCGTGCAAGGCAGCGCCGTCTTCTTCAGTAAGGCGTTGACGAATTTCACAAATCAGCCTTGGTAAATCAATACCACCGGCGCAAATATGTTTACACGCTTCGCATTGAATGCAATTATTGGCCAGCTCCTTGGCTTTTTCTTTACCGTGGAAGAAATACGTTAAAATGAGGCCAATGGCGCCAATATAAATATGCCCCATGCCATGACCGCCCACTAGGCGATACACCGGACATACATTGGCACAGGCGCCGCAACGTACACAGCGAAATATTTGTGAAAAAAGAGGATCCTTGGCTATCTCGGTGCGTCCATTATCCAAGAAAACCATATGCATTTCTTTTTTCTTTTCAGTGTCAGCGCCTTGCCACTGTCCCGGGCCGGTAAACCAGGTCACATAGGTAGTTAAAAGCTGAGCTGTGGCATTGCGGGGGAGAATTTGCAAGGCATTCATGGCATCATCCAAGGTGGGGATAAGCTTATCTAAGCCGGCTATGGCCACATGTATGCGGGGCAGGGTGGATACCAGGCGTGCATTGCCTTCATTGGTACAGGTGGCAAAAGACCCTGTTTCTGCCACGCAAAAATTGGCGCCGGTAATGCCCATGTCTGCTTCTACAAATTTGGCGCGCAAAGTCTTACGTGCCACCTTGACCAAATGATCCACATCATGGTCTTGAGGCTGCCCGGTGGCTTGAGTAAAATCCTCCGCCACTTCATAACGCGAAAGGTGAATGGCCGGCATTACCATGTGCGAAGGGCCTTCGCCGCGTAATTGAATAATATATTCCCCCAGATCTGTTTCATCCACCATGAAGCCTTGAGCTTCCAGATAGGCATTGAGCTGCGTTTCTTCGCTGGTCATGGACTTGGATTTGGCTATGCGTTGCACGGCGCCATCTTTGGCAATGCGCGCTATAATTTCATTGGCCTGCTCGGCAGTGGCAGCGCGATGCACTATGACGCCTTTGGCCTCGGCATGGCGTTTAAATTCTTCATAGATCTTTTCAAGGTTTTGCGCGGTATAATCTTTTGCTTGAGCTATTTTTTCTATAATATGCGGCGCGTCAATATGCGTAAATACGGCATCTCGATGGGTTTTGTAAGCCACGGCAAAGGTATCTAATGTTTTACGCAAAAAACTATTTTCTAAGGCGGTATCAAGTTTTTCTGCATATTTTTGTGACTGGTGGGGGGGATTATGCACAGTATTCTTCCTCTAAAATAACAATATGTTGCTCCAAGGGGCCGTGCACACCCACAGCGGGCACGCGTTCTATATCTGCCGTGCGACTGGGGCCGGAGATGAGGGCTGTGTAGGCACCGGATTTTTGCTGCATCTGGCGTATAATAGGGGTAATGTCAGAGAGCTCTGCATAAATATGACTGCTTTTTACCATAAGAATGCAAATTTCACTGAGCATGGTGGCAAGGCGTTTTTCTTCACCGTCGGAATTCACAAGGCAGGTGCCGGAGGCGGCCACGGCGCAGTGCGCTGTGCCAAATCCTATATCTATTCCTGCCATATAGTTACGTAAGTTTTTTTCTATGCAAAGATATCCTTTTTGTGTGCAGGCTTGTTCCAATTTGTCGTACAGGTCAGCTTCCAGCTCTGGGGCGGCAATGATCTTTTGGAGGCGCGTGGGAATACCTTCGGAGGTGCAGGGGCCTTGCTTGCTAGCGTGTTCCTCTATCAATAATGGGCAAAGGTTTTTGCTTTGTGCCACTTGAAGTACATAGGTTAAGGCTTCTTCTTCGCTGCGTACGCGTACCACTTTAGCGCCCACCACGGCGGACTTGGCGCAAAAAATGTCTAGGAGGTTTTCTTGTGTCATATTATTGCTTCCTCTATCTAGGGTAAAGAATCTGCGTATATTTCCATATAATGTTTCACTTGTATGGCATCCCCTTGTTGGGAAAGCATATCTTCCAGTTGCATCATACAAGCCGGGCAGCCGGTGGCCACCACTTGGGCGCCGCTATTGACGATGTTTTGCCTTTTTCGCTGTCCAATGCGGCTGGAAATGGCATAGTGGAAAAGATTAAAAGAGCCTCCGCAGCCGCAACAGCGGTCGGCTTCATGCATTTCTATCAATTCATGGTGAGGATTAAGCTCCATAAGAAGGCGCGGCTCAGCGCTCACACCCAAGGATTTTTTCAAATGGCAAGGGTCGTGATAGGTTGTCTTGATGCTATTTGCTTGTTTTGTAATGTCTTGGGCGGAAATGCCCAGCACATGAACTAAAAACTTGCTTATATCCATAGCTTTAGGCGTAATTTCTGCTACGAGCTGCCTTTCCTTAGGTTCCATGCGCTGGGCATAACGCGGCCAGAACTCTTCTATGGTGGCGGTGCATGAGCCACAAGGCGTAATAAGATAGTCAAAATCCTCTTGCGCCAAGGCTGTGACATTGGCTTTGGTTTGCGCCAGCATGCCTGTAATATCTCCAGAGGCAATGGCAGGAATACCGCAGCAGGTGAGGCCTTTGGGCATAAAAATACCCACGCCGTGATGGCGCAAGACCTTAAGACAGGCTTGGCTCATATCTGTATACATTTTATCGCCTAAACAGCCGGGAAAAAAGGCTACTTTAAGAGAACTTTTTCCCGCAGGGCTATGTATGCGCCCTTGGCTTATATGCAGGGGGGTTTTGGCCAGAGGACGTATATAGCGCGCGCCGATAAGCTTATCCAAGAGGGGCGCACGGCTGGTTTTTTGCACATTGTGCGCCGCTTTAAAAAGAAGGGGCTGGCAAGGGGCGCCCACACGCAAGGCCATATTAAAAAGGCCGGGCGAGGCTAAAAAGGAGCGAAAGATAATTTTTTTTAGGGGATGTAAACCCACGTAGGCAAAGACTATTTCTCGTGCTTCCAAGAAAATATCCATAATGCGCACGCCGGAAGGGCAATTGGCCTGACAAGAGCCGCACAGTAAACATCGTCCCAGCTTATCTGCTATGGCTTGCGGATTTTTACATAATTCATGGGCCACATTATCTAGTAAGGCTAATTTTCCGCGAGCCACGTCGGCTTCCATCATGGAATCGCTAAAAATGGGGCATACAGCTTGGCAAAGGCCGCATTTCATACAGGCTATAATGCGATCATCCAGAGCCATAAGTTGCTGGGCTAAGCGTTGTAATGATGTCACCGTAATATCTCCCTAAATACTGACAAGTTTTGTGGGATTTAGTAAACTTTTAGGGTCAAGGGCTTTACGCAAGCGGCGAGAGAACAAAATAGTGCCCTTAGAGGTTTCTTTTTCTAGCCACTTGGCTTTAGCAGTGCCTATGCCATGCTCACCGGAAAGGGTGCCCCCAAGGCTTAAGGCCACATCAAAAATTTCATCAATGGCTTCTTCTACGCGGTGAAATTCTTCCACTTGGCGTTTATCGCACAAAATAGTGGGGTGCAAATTGCCATCACCGGCATGGCCAAAAGTACCAATTTCTAAGGAATACTTACTAGCAATACGATCTAAGGCCTGCATCATGGCCGGAATTTTAGAACGCGGTACCGTGGCATCCTCCAGTACTGTGGTGGGTCTGCATCTGGCTAGTACCGGCAAGGCCATGCGCCGCGCTTCCCAAAGTTTTGTTTTTTCTTCTGCATCCTTGGCCACATGAATTTGTGCGGCTTTGCATTGCCGTAAGACCTTCTCCACGGCCTCGGCTTCATCGGCCACTTGAGCGGGGTGCCCGTCAACCTCTATAAGCAAAATGGCCGCTGCATCACGGGGGAGGCCGGCTTTTGTATAATCGTCTACGCGCACAATAGTATTGTTATCAAGAAATTCTAAGGTGCACGGAACCACATGAGCGGCTATGATGCCGGCCACGGCCTCTGCGGCATGGTGCATGGAGTTAAAAACAGCCATAAGGGCTTTGCTGGCTTTGGGCGGCGGTACAAGCTTCATGATGGCCTGGGAAATAACCCCCAAGGTGCCTTCTGATTGCACCATAAGCCCTGCTAAATTATAGCCGGTAACGCATTTTACGGTGCGCGAACCAGAGGTAACGCGTTCGCCTGTGGCATCAAAAAAATCAATGCCCATAAGATAATCCTTGGTAACGCCGTACTTCAGGCCACGTAAGCCTCCGGCATTTTCTGCAATATTTCCGCCAAGGGTAGAAACGGCTTGGGAACCGGGGTCGGGGGGATAAAAAAGGCCAGCTTTGGCCACCTCTGCGGCAAATTGCGCAGTCACCACGCCGGGCTCCACAATGGCGTATAAATCTTCACGATTAATTTCTAGGATTTTTGTTAAGGCATTGGTGAGAATAACCACACTTTCTGTGCTGTCGGGTATGGTTCCACCGGAAAGATTGGTGCCGGCGCCGCGCACTGTCATGGCAATACCGCGATCATAGAGCTTTTTTATGGTGGTACCCAAGGCTTCTACAGTGGTAGGTCTGACAACCAAGGAGGGGATAACTTGTTCTAACACAGCAGAATCATAGGCATAGCTTTGTCTGTCTGCTTCGGAAGAAAAAACATTTTCTTTACCTAAAAGTCTTTCAAAATCCTGTGCAAGGGCTTGCTGTGACATGGGTACTCCTTTAAATGCTCTACATAGTCGATGCTTAAAAACGTATTCCATACGTGTTTAAGAAAGGCACGCTCACTCCAAATACCCCTTACGGGGACGCCAGAAGTAAATTCTGGCTTATTTTACGTGGCGGCAAGCCATGCCCTAGGCATGTCTTGTGTCGTCGACATCTGAAAAAAGTATTTCATATGCCTAAACTTTGCCAGAAAACGTAT
>CAYJAL010000064.1:0-11114 GCA_964367875.1 uncultured Desulfovibrionaceae bacterium
CCGTACGCCGCGGTGTTATTTTGGGCGCTCTTACCTTATACCTTGATTTTATTAATCTCTTCCTTATGATGCTGCGCTTTATGGGTGGCAATAGAGATTAATAATGACGCATTGGCGGGCATGTGTGCATAAAGTCATACAGCGCCCTTGATGTTGACACAATCCAAATGGTATGGGTGTTGAGCCTGACCATTTGGATTTTTTTTGCAATTCGCGTCCCCCATCTTAAAAGAAAGTGTACATTATGAAAAAAATATCCCCTAAGAAAGAAAAATCCTTCAAGCCCGAAAAAGAGAAGAAAAGTAAGACGCAAATGTCCCCCACAGAGGATATGTTAGTACATCTTTTGGAATCGGGGCAAAAACCCCTGCGCCTTGATCAAATTTTACGCTTTTTGGATATTCAGCGTCGCCAAAAGCATACGGTGGAAGCCATGCTGCATGAGCTTGCTGAAGAGGGGCGTATTATGCGCATGCACGGCGGCCAATGGGTGGCGCGCGGGCAGGTGCGCACCTATGTGGGCTATTATAGTGTGCAGCGCTCTGGCGTGGGCTTTGTGGATATGGCACGCCCGGAAAATACGGCTGATAGTGCCAATAAGGGCAAGAAGAAAAATCCCAAGGAAGAAAGCTCCTTTTCCATTTTTATTCACCCCTCGCAAGCAGGCGAAGCTTGGCATGGGGATACGGTGCGCGTGGTGCTTTTGCCGGGGCGTGGCTCCAAGGAAAAACCCGAAGGACGCATTGTGGACGTGGTGGAGCGTAAAGCCAAGGATATTATGGTACGCATTAGCGCTTTGCGCGAGGCGCCTGCCGCCCATGCGCGCCTAACCAAAAAGAATAAGAAACAGCGCCTAGGCACCCATGCCAGCCCTGATTCTCCTTTCCTATTTTGTAAGCCTTGCGATGTGCGCTTTCCCTTTAGCATTCGTTTGACCAAGGATGCCATAACCGAAGACCTTGCAAAAGAGCTTTTACCCAATACCTTGGCTTTGGTGCATCCCACCAAGCAGTTGGCTTCTGATTTATGGGAAGGCGAGCTGCTTTCCACCCACGGACGCGAAGATAATGTGGATGTGCAAGAAAATTTGGTAAAGCTTAATCATGGCGCTCCTGGGGAATTCCCCCCTGCGGCCTTGGCTGAGGCGCAAGATTTGCCCAGTGCCCCCCAAGAAGCTGACTATGTCGGTCGCGCCGATGTGCGCCATTTGCCCTTTGTAACTATAGATGGGGAAACAGCGCGAGATTTTGACGATGCCATCTATGTGAAGAAAAAGGACAATGGCGGTTATATTCTTTATGTGGGTATTGCTGATGTGACCCATTATGTGCGCCCCCAATCGGCCTTGGATAAAGAAGCGCGCGTGCGTGGTAATTCTTGGTATTTTCCGCGTTCTGTGGAGCCCATGCTCCCCACGGCGCTGTCCAATGGCCTGTGCTCGTTGAATCCTCATGTGGATAGGCTCATTATGCTGGCCGAAATGCACTTTGATAAGGCCGGCGCTTTGCATCAAAAGAGTTTTTGTGAGGCCGTGCTTTGTTCTCATGCGCGCCTGACCTATACGGAAGTAAAAGCCCTAGTGCTGGATAAAGACCCAGCCAGCCGTGAAGCCTTTTTGCAAAAAGAGCATGGCGCAGTACTTTTGCCCATGCTAGAAGAGGCCGAGGCCTTTGCGCGTATTTTGGCAGAAAAGCGCGTGCAGCGTGGGACTTTAGATTTTCATATGCCGGAGCCTTATTATCATTTTGATGAGCAAGAGCATATTGTGGACATTAGCCGCAAAGAGCAGCATTTTGCCCATCAGCTCATTGAAGAATTTATGATTGCGGCCAATGAAGCTGTGGCGGAATATTTGGAAGAAAATGACAGCCCGGTATTATATCGTGTGCACCCAGAGCCGGAAAGCCTGCGTCTGGAAGGGCTTTTCCGTACCCTAGCGCCTACAGCGGCCTCCACAGCTTTGGCGGAAAAAATCCCTGCTAAGCCCGGCGCAAAGGATTTGCAAGGCATTTTAGCCGCCGCCAAGGATAGCCCGCAAGAATTTTTGGTGGGTCGTTTAACCTTGCGCACCATGCCGCAAGCGCGGTATCAGCCGGAAAATGGCGGCCACTTTGGTCTGGCATCTACTTGCTATTGCCACTTTACTTCGCCCATTCGCCGTTATGCCGACGTGGTGGTGCATCGCGCTCTTAAGCAAACTTTAGGACTGCAAAAAATAGCCTTCCCTGACCATAAATTGGAAGCCATAGGCGATGGTATCAATCACTGTGAGCGCGCTGCCATGGAAGCAGAGCGTGAAATGGCGCGTCGCCTCGCTGTGTTGGTATTACAAGGCAGAGAAGGGCAAAAATTTGAGGGCACCGTGGCCGGTGTGTCGGATTTTGGCCTTTTTGTGGAGCTGGATGCCATGCCTGTGGAAGGTATGATACGCATTGCAGAACTGGGCGATGATTATTTTGAATACGATACAGAAAAGCAAGAGCTTATAGGTGTTATGAGTGGCGAGCGCTATGCCCTTGGTCAAAGGGTGGAGGTGCGCCTTGCCGAAGTGAACTTGGGACGCCTTGAAATTACCTTAAGTTTAGTACAGGCGCAAAGTCTGCCCCGAGCTGCCGCAACAGGAAAAGGAGGCAAGCTGGGACGAGGTGTATCGCGCCGACTTGAGAGCCGTTCTGGGAGCAGGGCTGAAGGCAGAGGGGCAAAGGCCGGTAAGAGGCCTTCGCGTTCCGGTGCACCCAAAGAAGGTGGCAAAAGAGAAGGTGGGCAAAAGCGTAAGGTGGCGCCTTCCTATTTACGCAAGAAAAAACGTTAACAGGCCGTTGAAAAAGGGTTGCCTGCGTTGTTAAGCTTGCTTTTTGCTCCAGTCATGTATGTCTCTATACATTCCTTGCGCAAAAAGCTTCGCTTGCCTCGCATTCAACCCTTTTTGAACAGCCTGTTTTAAGCAGATGTATGTAAAACTTGCTAAAATTAGGTCACGGCATAGTCGTTTGTGTTAGCGAGGAACGAGCTTTTACACAAATCGAGAGCAAAAGCGTGTAACCAAGCGTCATCTATGTCTACGGGGCCGCAGGACGCGGCCTAGTCCCGCAGGGGAGCAAGCCAAAGGCAAGACGGAATTCACTTCCGTTGCCGCCGACGCTTGCGAGAGCTTGTGTTGCACAGGACGTGCAACCAAGCGTCATCTAGTAGACAAATAATACAGCACCGTAACCATGCTCATGGAAAGGGCGCGTAAGCTTTGATTGCTAATAACCAGTTGCAAAGCAAAGCGCGGTGAAAAGAATCCGGCATAGGACGGCAATTGATGGCGCAAAGCTCGCATGGGGGTGGAAAGTATATTGCCCACCAAGAGTGCCATAACCACCTCTTCATGGCTTAAATTGCCGCCGTATAGGGCTACGCCTGCCGCCGAGAGCGCTGCGCCCAGTTCTGCTGCCAAGTGCAGGGCAATGATGCCCATGGCTTCGGGGCGTATAAAGGAAAGCCAGGCCATATGTTGCGCTAGCCACAGCTCTGCCATGTCAAAAAAGCCTTGGCTTTGCAATATATACATGAGCACATAGATGGGCACGGTAAAATACAGCAATTTAGGGATGCGCCTTTTAAAGCGTTTTACAGCCTTGGCATAGGCCTGCTTCCAAGAAACAGGGCTGGTGTCCATATGGCAAATGACGCAGCCTTCGGGCACAGGAGGCAAAACCATATGCGCCACGACTATGGTCATAAGGGTGCGCATAAAGGCCGCTAGCAGGGTTAAGCCCACATAGATAAAGGTGGGAAAGCCCAGCACAGGCCAAAGCAGAAAAAATATACTGGGGGTATGGGTAAGGTAGGAAGGTAAGGAATTAAAGAGATTAGATAAAATTACTTCGCGCTTGCTGATTTTGCCTTCTTCGTATTTTTCTGCCAAAAGGGCATTGGCCGAAGCAGGCGACACAAAGGCTGTGGAAAAGGCCGCCCCTGCCACATCCCCCAAATGCGCCGCGCGTGATAAAGGCGAGGCCAAGCGGGCAAGATATTGCGTCCAGCGTAAGGCTTCCAATATATTGGCCAGTAAAAGGCCTATGCTCATGCCCATAAGCAGGCGTAGCATGGGCCAAAATAAGCCCTGCCACAGGGGCCCGAGAAGGGGTTCTAGACTATCTGCAAGCATGGCTACACCCTACTCATTCAAGGCGCGCCCTTCGTCTACAGGTAAATTTCCTTGTCCGGCGGCATCACGCGCCAGCACGTCACAGCGTTCATTTTCTGCATGGCCGGCATGGCCTCGCACCCAATGAAAGGTCACTTGATGCTTTATCAAGAATGGCCAGAGGGCTTCCCATAAATCTTTATTCTTTACAGGCTTTTTATCAGATTTGACCCAATGATTTTTACGCCAAGAGGCCAGCCATTTTTTTTGAATGGCATTGCAGACATATTGAGAGTCGGAATACACGTCCACAAGGCAGGGCTCTGTTAATTGGCGCAGGCCTTCCAGTACGGCCATGATTTCCATGCGATTATTGGTGGTTTTGGCATAACCGCCGCTAAGTTCCTTTTCTTGTCCGGAAACCACAAGGCGTAAAATGGCGCCCCAGCCACCGGGGCCGGGGTTGCCAAGGCAAGATCCGTCGGTATATAAATGTACGTGTTTCATATTATAATGCGTCCCAAATATGCTGTAAGGTGGCGTCAAGGCAGTGTAAAGTGGCAGCGCCTGCGGCGGCTATTTGCGCGCTTGCCTGCTCGGCTGTCTGCTCTGGCGATATATTGTCTTGCTCTGCCCCATGGCTGTGTGTGGTATATTCTATGATAGGCGTGGCCTTTTTAATGCAAAGGGCAAGGCCTTCTTCGGCTTCTATGCGTACACCTTCACCAAGAGCCTTACGCACCAAGGGCGGTACGGCAATGACAGCCTCTGCATGTTCTAAGCCTGTGCCCACATACAGCGTACTGGCAGGATAGGGAGGTAATTGTAAGGAGCCGGCGCTGACTTGCACTAAGAGCTGCACATTCCATTCTTTTTGAAAGCGCGTGCGCCAAGCATGCAATAAGCGCAATTGCTCTTTATCTAAAATATCATCTTCGTTGACAACACGATGCGAACCATCGGGAGGCTGAATTTTGGCAAGGCGCTGTTCAAAATTCCACCAATAAGCAGACATGATAAGTAAAAATATGCAGCCTAGGAGAAAAGCCCGTAAGCCTGGTTTTTCGCAAGATTCGGAAATAAGCCCGGCAGCTTTGCCTAGTGCGCGTGATTCGCGTGATTTTCGTGGTTTACGCGGTAAAGGAGATGGAATCATAGTCACCTCAAATATGGTCTTGTACCTTTATTAGGGTGCAGGAACTTCTAAAATATCTCGTGCTAAAGCCACATCCTTGGCAATGCGTTCTTTCAGCTCGCCTATATGGCTAAATTGCTGTTCATCGCGTATAT
The DNA here is from genome assembly GCA_964367875.1 of uncultured Desulfovibrionaceae bacterium. Lineage (GTDB taxonomy): Bacteria > Desulfobacterota > Desulfovibrionia > Desulfovibrionales > Desulfovibrionaceae > CAYJAD01. Next base: position 5,426 of record CAYJAL010000064.1, read on the forward strand.
ATTGCACAAAGGAAAGGCGAATATCTTTGTCATAAAGCTGCGGCGTGCCTTCTAGAATAAAACTTTCCACCGACAAAGCGTCATTGCCAAAGGTGGGTACATAGCCCACATTGGTCACAGCAGGCAGGGGCTTTTGCCCATCCCCAGTATGTACCCATGTGGCATACACGCCCACACGCGGAATAAGGGTGCTGCCCACTTCCAGGTTAGCCGTGGGAAAGCCCAAACCTTCGCCGCGCCCATAGCCGTGAATGACCGTACCGCTAAGGTGATAATGGCGCCCCAAAAGGGCATGCACTTCCCACACTTCCCCTGTGCGAATAAGATTGCGCACGCGGGTGGAGCTTACCACAGCATCTTGTACAATGACGGAATCTAGGCGTTCTACGCCAAAGCCATATTGCTCGCCAAGGTTTTGTAATACATCAAAATTTCCTGAACGGCCTTTGCCTAGGGAAAAATCATAGCCCACCACCAATTGGCGACATTCCAAGGGGGCAAGGGTTTGTTGTATAAAACATTCCGGCGTTAAGGCGGCCAGCTCGCGCGTAAAATCAAGCTCTAATACCAGCTCAATGCCGTATTTTTCGAAAAGCTCATACCTTTCGCTTTGGGCGCTTAATAAGGCCGGAGCACGAGAAGGGGCCAGTACAGCCAAGGGATGCGGCCAAAAGGTAAGCACCACAGGGAGCAGGTGTAGCTCTTCTGCCTTTTGCACAGTGCGGCGTAAGAGGGCTTGATGTCCCACATGCACGCCGTCAAAATTACCTATGGTTATACATGTGCCTTGATACTTAGGGGCGTGGGAAAGTAGGCTACGTTCCAAAAGCTTTTGCGCAATGGTGGCAAATTCTTGAGCAGAAGATATTTTATACATAAAAATTACACAAGACGCTGAAAAATAAAAGTATAATGGTTTCGCAATGCCAAGGAAAGGCGCAAGGTTTTGGCTTTGCGATCTTCTTCCTTTACCTTGGTAAAAGAAAGCAAATGTTCACTAATATGGTTAAAATCCTTAGCATCGGAGCGCAAAATCATATCGCGATAGGCAAGGATTTTTTCCTGTACCATTTTTTGTGTGCTTTCTTGCAAACTTTGTACATGATGCTGCACAAAGTACTTGAAAAAAGCCCCTGCCGTTTGCGGAAAAGATTGCTCCAGTGCCTTGGCCCAAAGGCCTATATAAACCATACGCAGTTCTTGATCGAGGCTGCGACGTAAAGTGCCATTAAAAAAGCCGATTTGGAAAATACGTAATTCGGGAGAAAAGTCCACATCGCGCAACAAAGCTTCAAAGTTTGCTGCCACTTCTTCGCACATGGAATCTTCAAGATCAAGCGCAGGTGTTGCAAATCCTGTTTCTTGCTCTGAAGTTTCTTCTTGTTCTGGTGTGGTTAGCGATGTGGCATTTTCATAGCTCATATATTATTCTCCGCGGGAGCCGGACTTGGATTTTTTAACCTTGCCGGATGGGCCTAAGCCAAAGACATTGCCTTTTTCTGTGCTTTTGCGCGCACTGCTGTGTCTGCCACCACTGCGGCTACGGCCTGCTTTGTTGGCAGAAGGGGCGCTACGTTCTTTACCACGGTCGGAGCCACGCTCTTTAGAAGGTCGTTCTGAGCTATCTTCTTGACGCGCCCTGTGATGAGAAGCGTCGCGAGATCTTTTACGTCCTTCAGAGATGGCCTCTCCGTCATACTTAGATGGCTTTTCTGCAGGGGCGCTTTCGGAACGAGAGTTTTCATTGCGGCTTTCATCAGAACGGGCACTACGGCCTTCCCCACGCCCTTCGTCAGAGCGGGCACCGCCGCGTCCTTTTTGAGAGCGCGATTTACGCGATTTGCTAGACTTAGCAGGTTGTTCAAAAGCTTTGGGCTGAGCCACAGGCTGAGATACAGGCATACCAAGGCTTTCTTGGTAACACGCATCCAGCAGCATGGCCAAGAGTATATCTTGACCTTCTTCACTGGCCAGCACTTGGTGCATGGGAGGAGGTATGGTGCCCTCTTCACCGTATTTAGAAAAAATATTAGCTATATAGCGAAAGCGCTTTACTCTTTCGCGCTCAAGGCCGGTGAGGTTGCGGTAGCGTGCTTCTAAAAGTGCAGATAAACGCTGACCTACCACCATGGCAACGTCATCATCATTGGGCAATTCTTTAGCCACAAGGGTGATGCTGTATTGATTGGCAATGCGTTCAAGATCCAGCTTTTGCATAACGTCTACCAGAGAGATGACCGTACCTGCTGCCCCTGCGCGGCCGGTGCGTCCGGCTCTGTGAATATACACTTCGTGATCGTCTGGGGGCTCATACAAAAATACGTGGGATAAAGCCGGAATATCAATGCCGCGCGCTGCCACGTCGGTGGCCACTAAGAAGCGCAATTTACCATCGCGAATTCTACCCAGCACTTTTTCGCGCTTAACTTGAGATAAGTCGGCCGAAAGTTCGTCGGCGCTATAGCCAAAGCCGCGTAAAACTTCTGCCACATAATGCACATTGGCCTTGGTATTACAGAAAATAATGCCCGAAGCGGGATTTTCCATTTCAATAAGGCGCACCAAGGCTCTGTCTTTGTCCATGGTACGGCATAGGCAAAATTGATGCTGCATTTGCGGCACATGCACTTGCTTTTTGGATAAAGACAGCATGGAGGGCTCGAACATAAAGTCGCCGGCCAGCTGCATAACATTGGGGGGGTAGGTGGCGGAAAATAAACAGGTATTAACGCGGCGCTTGGGCAAATATTTTTGCACTTCTTTCATGTCGGGATAAAAACCGATGGAAAGCATGCGATCTGCTTCGTCAAAAATAAGCGTGCGCAAAGCGTCTAATTTTAAGGTGCGGCGTAATAAATGGTCTAAAATACGACCCGGTGTACCCACCACCACTTGAGCGCCATCGCGCAGGGCTTGATTTTGCTTACCATAACCCACGCCGCCGTACACTGCGGCCACATCAAGGCCAGTGCCGGCAAAAAGGGTTTGTGCTTCGCGCTCCACTTGTATGGCTAGCTCGCGTGTGGGCACCAGCACCAAGGCTTGAACCACGCGGCGTTCCGGTGTTAATTGCTTAAGCAAGGGGAGGGTGTAGGCGCCTGTTTTGCCGCTGCCTGTGCAGGACTGAACCATAAGGTCACGACGAGCAAGAAGGTAGGGGAGGGATAAACTTTGCACAGGCATAAGCTGATGCCATTGGGCTCTGGCGCATGCCTCTTGTAAAACTTCGGGTACTTCTGTTAAGGTTAGGGGAGCCAATGCTTCGCTGGGCTCACGAAGAACAGAAATGCCTTCATTTTCTAGTTCATCTTGGGAAGAGGCTGTGCCATCTTGAAAATACTCTTGTGTCATGTTTTTTCCTTATTAAACTGCAATCAGTAATGATAGCACCAAAAGTCTTGGGGTGCAACTGCCGCTTCTGTGCCCTTCCCCGAGCTTTTGGCAACTTTTGGTTGCTTTGGGCTTTACCTGTGATGAGTGTCAAAACTTGCCTCCCCACTTGCACCCTACTTGCACCCCCACTTGCCTCCATGGGCAGCTCATGGTATTTTTCTGCCCATGGCCACCATACTTTCTATCAACTGCAATCTTGATGCATCCTTGCGCCAGCTGGGGCATACGGTCTATTCTATTTCCATACAACAAGGCGGCGTCTATTCGGCGCAAGAATATGTGCAGCAATGCCCCACCATGCCGGATATTTTTTTGCAAAAAGAGCATTTGGGGCAGAATATCTTTTTTAGCGATGTGCATACACTGCCTTGCGCCACAGCCCATTGGGGCATAGACAGCCATTTGCGCTATTGGTGGCAAAGGCATTATGCCGCCCTTTTTGATGTATTTTTTACTCCGCACAAGGCTTTTTTGCAACGTTTAAGCCCTGAATGGCTGCATCCGCATATGTACCGCTTAGCACAACCTGCCCCCAAGCGTGCCTTTATTCCCCATGCCCAAAGAAAACATGCTCTAAATTTTGTGGGCAGGCTTAGCGGCACCAGGCCACAGCGTAAGCTTTTATGCCAAGTTTTGCGTCAGCGTTATGGTGTAGCGCATATAGACGGTATTTCTTTTGCGCAAATGATGGATTTATATAATGATACGTGTATTATTCCCAATGAATCCATTGCGCAAGAGGTGAATTTTCGCTTGATGGAAGGCTGCGCTTGTGGCTGCGCCCTAATTAGTCCTCATGTGGGGGCAGATCAAGATGCGCTTTTTGAACCTAATCGAGAAATTCTTGTGTATACATCCATGGAGGAATTGACCGCCCATGTGGATCGCTGCTTGCACGACAGCTCCTTTGCAGAAAAAATGGGGCGTAGAGCTTGGATTCGGGTGCAAAAGGAGCATCTTATCTTGCACAGGGCAGAGGCTTTTATGCAGGGTATGGAAGCCTTTATGGAGGCGGCTTCTTCTCACAGAGAGCAAAAATATATGCCAGCGCGTAGGCATATGCCGCACAATGAGCAAGTTTTTGCCTTCACCATGGGGCTTATGGCTTTATATGATATGCAAAAGGCCTATGAGGAAGAAACATTGTGGCAAAAGTTGACGCCCACCCCCAGCCTTGTCCTTATTTTGCGTATCTTTTTTACCTTTAAAAAGATGAAGCAAAAAACGCTTTCCACGCAAGAAGGTAAAGAGCGCATATATGCCTTTTTGGAGCAAGCCAATGCTGTGCTTATGGCAGGTGCGTGTCACACGTCCTATAAAAAAATGCTGGCTGTGGCTGCCGCAGGGGCGGCTTTATATTTTGACGATGCTGCGCGCGGAAGTTTTTATTTGCATTTATACGAAAAAATACAATTTCCCGAAAAAACATCTTCGGTGCGAAAAAGCCTTATGGGCGCAGAAAACACTATTGATGTGGCCATGAATTGGGTATTTACTTTGCGTCGAGACCAAAAGCAATGCTTTGGCGGTTTTGACTATATGCAGGGCTGCTGTTTTACCGCATTGGATTTTGTATCTCTTTGTAGAGATATTTCCCCCTTGGATATGCGCTGGGCAGCGGCCATGACCAGTCTTGAGCATGTGATGACCATATTTCCCCATGAGACGCTGCATAAGGTGCAGGAAGCTATCCAAAACTAGCAGGCTGCTCAAAAAATGTAAGATGCGAGGAAGGCGAAGTTTTTTTACGGAGGGCGCGTATCAAGACATACGTAACCAGAGTAAAAAAATCGTCTGACGACGCAGATTGCACTTTTCAGCGGCTTGTAAAGGTTGACAGGCTAAGCTTTACCTGTAAAAGTACCCTTCTTAATTTTATTACTTCGAGGTTTCCATGTTGGATATTGATATTGATAAACAAATGGCCCACATTACCCGCGGCATTGCAGAGCTTATTGACCCGGAAGAATTACGCAAAAAAATCCTGCGTGGTAAACCCCTTACCGTAAAAGTGGGCTTTGACCCCACAGCGCCGGATTTGCACCTTGGGCATACAGTGGTAATGCACAAAATGCGTCATTTTCAGGAAATGGGCCATCGTGTTGTTTTCCTTATCGGGGATTTTACCGGCTCCATCGGTGATCCTTCCGGCAGAAGTGAAACGCGTCCTCCGCTCACCAAGGAACAAGTTTTAGCCAATGCTGAAACCTATAAAAAGCAGGTCTTTAAAATCCTTGACCCAGAAAAAACCGTGGTGGAATTTAACTCCAAATGGCTTGGCGAAATGGGCGCAGCA
>CAYJAL010000065.1:0-10996 GCA_964367875.1 uncultured Desulfovibrionaceae bacterium
CTAATGTTTTCATGGACACCATGCAAGAGTATACACTTACTTTATTAGGGCTTGAGGTTACATTTCGTGCAGGCGTAGACGCTGAGCGTGTAAATAGGGCTCGTATGCTGGTGGAAGAACGATTTGAAAAATTGAGGCTTCACGGAGGACGGACAAGTAAGGAAAAATTACTTACTTTCCTTGTGCTGGGGCTTGCAGACGACTTATTACAAGCAAAAGAGGAACTTGGCAGTACAGAACAGCGCCTTGACTCCATGCTTGCAAAGATAGAAGACTTGATGTGATGTATATTATGATCCCTGAAGGGTTTGTGATTGTTAAGCCGTTGCTGACCTTACAAGCTTAATATTGGGTGTTAAAACTTTAGCCGTGAGCAGGCCGCCTTTAAGTCGGAAGCCTAACGCTTGAGTTGCGGTGCCCCCCCTGAGAAATCAGGTTCTGCAATGGACTTTTCACACGGCATTTCGGGGATTATATTATTTCTTTTGGGGTTGGCCCCTATCTTCGTCGTTATGCAAACTGCGTTAATGCAGGGTGCAGACAGTGCCATGTGGGCTTAGGCTCATATGGTTTTGTTGTATCATGCCTTTTCTCTCCCTACCACTTTGTCCATCATGTGTTCGTTGCTACGAAACCGACTCTGCGCAAGCGCTAATTGCGTGGAATACGTTTCGATGTTTATCGGGTTAGTACCTGTTTTTATAGGAGGATTAGGGAATGGATGCTGTAACATGGGGCATAATAGCTATAGATGCTATTATTTTCCTTGCCATCGGTATGATGGTGCAAAAGTCACTTACAGCCAAGCGCCTTGGGGATGCCAATGTGCTGGCTAATCGTATAGTGGAAGAGGCTCGCAAAGAAGCGCAAGCGCAGAAAAAAGAAATGATTTTGCAAGGGCAAGACGATCTTTTTCAGCAAAAGCGTGAAATGGAAGGTGATTTTAAAGAACGCGAGCGTGAATTGAAAGCTCGTGAGCGTAAAATGGACGAAATGAGCGGGCGCCTTGAAGAAAAATTAGAACTTGCTACCACGCGTGAGCGCGATATTTTGGGCATAGAAAAAGATTTAGCCAGAAAAGAACGCGCCTTGGCTGAAACGGAAGAATTTTTACAAATTCAAATAGATAAGCAAGAAAAAGATTTACAAGAAATATCGGGTTTTACGGCTGAAGAAGCCAAAGCGCGTTTATTTGAAGAAGTGGAATCGCGCACTAGGCATGAAGCTGCGCGCATGATTCGCGTTATTGAAACAGAAGCCAAAGAAACGGCAGATCGTAAGGCTAAAGAAGTTTTGTGTAATGCCATTCAGCGTTATGCTGGTGATTATGTTTGTGAGCAAACGGTTACGGCCGTGACCTTGCCCAGCGAAGATATGAAAGGGCGCATCATTGGCCGCGAAGGGCGCAATATTCGCGCTTTAGAAGCAGCCACGGGCGTAGACCTTATCATTGATGATACACCAGAAACGGTAATTTTATCTGCCTACAGCCCCTTGCGTCGTCAAGTGGCGCGTATGGCTTTGGAACGCCTTATTCAAGATGGGCGCATTCACCCTGCGCGCATTGAAGATATTGTGCAAAAATGTGAGCAAGAACTGGATTCGCAAGTGCGTGAAGCCGGTGAACAAGCCACTTTTGATGCCGGAGTGCATGGTATTCACCCCGAAATCGTTCGTCTTTTGGGGCAATTAAAATACCGCACATCCTTTACACAAAATGTACTTAAGCACTCGCTGGAAGTTTCGGCTTTGTGTGGCATGATGGCGGCTGAACTTGGCATGGATATTAAAAAAGCCAAGCGCGCTGGTTTGTTGCATGATATTGGTAAGGCTGTTGACCATGAAGTGGAAGGATCCCACGCACTTATTGGCGCAGATATTGCGAAAAAATACAATGAGTCCAAGGATATTATCCACGCCATAGGCGCTCACCACGAGGATATTCGCCCCTCTACAGCCTTGGCTGTATTGGTACAAGCGGCGGATTCTTTATCCGGTGCTCGCCCCGGTGCCCGTAAGGAATTACTGGAAAATTATGTAAAGCGTTTGGAAGATTTAGAAGGTATTGCCACTTCCTTTGATGGCGTGGCCAAGGCTTATGCTATCCAGGCTGGGCGTGAAATCCGCGTTATGGTTAATTCTGATAATGTGGATGATGATACAACCTATGTACTTTGCAAAGATATAGCCGATAAGATTGAGAAAAATATGACCTATCCCGGACAAATTCGGGTTACTGTCATACGCGAAAGACGCGCCGTCGGTTTTGCTAAATAAAGATTGTGTGATGTAAGGTCTCAAATGTGTCATGCATTTGAGACCTTTTTTTATATACTTTTTACTTATTGTGAGAATGTGGTGAAAAATATTGCCTTGGGTGTGGTGCTTGCTGCCTGCATGATGCTGAGTGTTAATTCGCAGGCCACGGCTAAGGTCTATGGTGCTCTGGATATTATGAATCCTGTCATGCACAATATCTGCGCTCTCACCTTCGACGATGGCCCCCATCCGCGCACCCACAAGGTTTTGGACGCTTTGCAAGCAGAAAATGTACGCGCCACCTTCTTTGTACTGGGCTCCCAAGTACAGTATTTTCCTCAAATTACACGCCGCATTTATGAAGAAGGCCATGAAATTGCCAACCATGCCTTTAGCCATACAGCCTTAACGTCTATTTCTGTACAGGAAGCGCGCCAAGAAATTTTACATACCAATGCCTTACTAGAAAAATTAGATATAGCTAAACCGCGCTTTATTCGACCTCCACTGGGGGCGTATAATAGATCTATTATGCTTTTGGTACGTGAGCTTGAGATGGATTTGGTACTTTGGTCCACCGATAGTTATGATTGGCAGGGGCGTCCGGACTATACCAATATGCCCAATATGACACGAGAAGCCATGACGCAAGAAAATCAACGCGGCATTTTTTTATTTCATGATACCAAACTGGTCACGGCTCAAGATGCACAAAAAATTGTGCAGACCCTGCGCTCCATGGGATGTAAGCATTTTGTCACGGTGAGTGAGTATTTTGACGCCTTACACTCGCCGCAAGTGCTGGCTGCTTTGCGTGAGGAAACAACAGTTCATGCCCAGACTGCTCAGGACAAGGAGAATTTGGTGGTAAGCTCAGAAAATGCCATGTCCCCAGAAAATGCCACACTTGAGCCTATGCCTGTAACAAAGCTTATAACAGAAAATGAAGAAATGCCCCATGCTCAAGATATTGAAAATGGGGCTGATGCAGGACGGGATATCAATCCCTAGTGCCATCTATTCTTGTGCTTCTATAAAGAGTGATTTGGCTGCAAATGCCGCCGCTCCGAAGCCATTATCTATATTACATACGGCAATGCCCGGTACGCAGGAGCAAAGCATGCTGCTAAGGGCTGCCTTACCATGGGCACCCACGCCATAGCCCACAGAAGTGGGTACAGCCACCACAGGGCAGCGCACAAAACCGGCAATAATGCCCGGCAAAGCCCCTTCCATGCCGGCCACGGCAATAATGATACGCGCTTTTTGTAAGGCCGGTACATGTGGTGTTAAGCGATGTAAGCCCGCCACGCCCACATCGGCAATAAATCCGGCCTTAATGCCCCAAAAATGCAAAGCTCCATAGGCTTCTAAGGCTACAGGCCTATCAGCGCCGCCGGCAGAAATCACAATAGCATCTCCTTCACCAGGCCAAGGATTATCATAGCTGGCCGGCGCAGGTAAGGGCATGCCTAGACTAAAAAGTCTGCCTTCTTCCAGGCTGGAGCCTTGGGGGAAATGTTTTTGTAAAACGGCATTTTGTTGTGCTGAAAGGCGTGTGGCCAGCACAGGGCTAGATGCAAAAAGATGCGTCATGGCAGAAATGAGCTGGTTATCACTTTTATTGGGGGCAAAAACTACCTCGCCAAGGCCGGTGCGCCCTTGACGTGCCGTGTCTAAAGTAAGGCCGCAAAGAGTGTCTTGCACAGCGCCGCTAGGGCTTGAAGGCATAGGCTTTGGCTGTAAAAGGGCTTGGCAAGCCTCGCTTTCAAGGGCTTTGGCCACTGAAATTGAGCCTGAGGCCACATTTTGCAAAAGATTTTCAATATGCTGTTTGTTCATATAATACTCTATTATTTAAATATGATATAGTGTTTTGAACGCATAGAGTAGCTTGCTATTTTTATTAAGGCAATAAAAAACAAGAAAAATTTTTCCTTTCAATGAAAAGAGATACTTGCCATTATTGGCGCAAGAGGGTAAAACCAACAAAGTATGTCAGCACATCGTATTCTTTTTTTGGCGCCGGCGCATGCCGTCACTCGTATCTTTCCGCCTTTGCGTGAGGCAGGATATGAAATCGGTATTGCCGAAAATCTCCAAGGAGCTTCTGTATTTATCCGTAAGTCAGGGCCCGGGGTTATTTTTGCGCGTCCAAGTTTACCCGGCTTTAAAGTAGAAGACTTGCTCAGCGTTGGGCAAGATGATCCTGCTTTTCCCCCTGTCATTGTTATTACCGATAAGGGTAATGCTGAAGAAGCCAGACGCTTTATGGAGCTTGGCGCCGCTGATTATTGGTTGGAGCCTCTGGATTATGATAAAATAGTTGCTGCCACACGCGCCCGTAAGAAAAAAGCAGAAGCTCCGGCCTCTTCTACCTTGGGCGGGCGTACCCCAAGCTATGTGGGCGGACCCAATATTGTGGGTGAACATCCTGCCATGGCTAGAGTTATGGCCTTGGCAAAGCAAATTGCCCCTTCTAAAGCCACTGTGCTTATCAATGGTGAGTCCGGTACAGGTAAGGAACTTTTTTCTCGCGCTTTACATGCTTGGAGCAATAGAGCTTCTGGGCCTTTTGTTGCCGTAAACTGCGCAGCCCTTCCTGAGCATTTGCTGGAAAGTGAACTCTTTGGTCACGAAAAAGGCGCCTTTACCGGTGCCATTGCCCGCAAGCCCGGTAAGTTTGAGCTAGCCTCCGGCGGTACTATACTGCTGGACGAAATTTCCGAAATGGACTTGGCATTGCAGGCTAAGCTTTTGCGCGTTTTGCAAGAGGGTGAAGTGGATAGAGTGGGGGGCACAGATACCCTCAGCGTAGATGTACGCGTGCTGGCCACCACCAACAGAAATTTAGAAGAGTGGGTTAAAGAAGGCAAGTTCCGCCAAGACTTATTCTTCCGCCTCAATGTTATTCCTTTACGTTTACCTTCCTTACGCGAGCGTGAAAATGATGTGCTTACCTTGGCACAATTTTTCATGACCAATTATTCTAAGGAATATGGCCTGAGCAAAAGCTCCCTATCTGCTTCGGCAGTGCAATGGCTACGCCAATATGACTTCCCCGGTAATGTGCGCGAATTACAAAATCTTATGGAGCGCGCCACTTTATTGGCCAATGGTAATCCCATTGAACCGGGGCACTTCTTGTTAGATCCCGATGCTTGGCCACTCTTTGCCGAAGATACTTTAGCCGCTTTACCGCCGGATACCGTGGGCGATGCGCAAGCTCCCCTTGTACAAGGCTCCTTAACGGGCGATGGCTTGGGTATACTGGATGCGCAAGGTGGTTTGGGTATGCTGGATGCGCAAGATGGTTCTGGTGCAACCGGACAAAGCTCTGGACAAATCTCAGGTACCCAAGGGGCAGCCATGGGCGGAGCATCTGTGGCGGCAGGCCAAGGTGGCCAAGGTGGCCAAGGTGGCGCGGGCGGCGCGGGTGGAGCAGGCGCAAGCGCCAATCCGCTCTTTGGCGATGCAGTCATTCCTCTGCATGAGATGGAGCGCATTATGATTATGAAAGGCCTCGAGTCTACCTCAGGCAATAGAACCCAAGCCGCAGAGCTTTTAGGCATTTCAGTGCGCACATTGCGTAATAAACTGAATGAATATAGAGCAATGGGCATTGAAATAGAGTAGTTTTTCCTTTTTCCTATGTGGGAGAGGGTATATTTTCTTTGGTATGCTAAGGCAAAGCTGCTTTAGTATGTCAAAATTTTTTTTGGAGAGTATATGCTAGATTTAATTCGCAACAATACCCAATCGTTGGGCGTAAAATTGGCCTTTGGTATTATTATCTTGGTCTTTGTTTTTTGGGGTCTTGGTTCGGTACAAAGTATCAACAATTCCACCACCGTGGCCACAGTAAACGATGAAGCCATTACTATTATAGATTTTGAGCAAGCTTTTCAACAAGCTCGTGAATCTGTTCGCGCACAAAATCCACAAATAAGCCCTGAGCAATTAAAGCAAATGCAGTTGCCCCAGCAAGTGATGCAGCAGCTTATTATGAATGCTTTATTGACCGAAGAAGTAAAGCGTTTGCAATTGGGCGTTTCCCCCAAGGCTTTGCGCGATGCCATTTTAGCTATGCCTGCTTTTCATAATGCCGAGGGGCAATTTGATCCAGCACTCTATAAAAGCATTGTAGATGCACGCTTTTTGGGTGCAGGTAATTTTGAAACCCTCATTGAAGGGCAAATGGCGCAAGATAATTTACGTGAAGACTTAACTCTCACAGCGCAAGGTTTTTCTTCTGAAGCAGCGGCTTTTATGGCCTATACTTATGAAGAGCGCGATATTGATTATGTCTTTTTTTCTGCCAGCGATTATTTAAGTTCTGTGGCTGCTCCTGCTGAAGATAGCGTGAAAGCCTATTATGAAAGCCATCGCGCCGATTATACCTTGCCTGCCAAGGCTGATGTGAGCTATATTAAAGTTAATCCCATAGAAATTGGCAAGCCAGCTTCCTTTAGTACCGAAGCTGTAAAGGCCAATTATGATGCCAATATAGCAGATTTTACCGAAGCGAAGAAATTTAAGGCCAGACATATCTTGGTGCAAGTGGCAGAAAATGCCCCTGCAGAAGAAGTGCAAAAAGCTACGGAAAAATTACAAGGGATCTTGGATGAAATTACCCAAGGCGCCGATTTTGCCGCCATGGCCGAGCAACATTCTGACGATAGTGGCACCAAGGTCAATGGCGGAAGTCTTGATTGGTTGCGTGAAGGCGATACCGTACCTGCCTTTAATGAAAAGCTTTTAAGCATGCAGCCCGGTGAGGTTTCTGATATTGTGCGTACCAATTTTGGCTTGCATATTATTAAGGTGGAAGATGTACAAGAAGCCGCTGTGCAGCCTTTAGCTGCAGTGGAAGAACAAATTCGCACCAACTTAGCTAGGGATGCCGGTCTTGCAAAAATTCGCGAAGTGGTGGACGCCCTTATTGAAGCCAATGTGCTGGGTAAGGATTTAGCCGAAGCAGCCAAGGCGCAAGGACTGACTCTTGCCCAAAGTGGTTTAAAGACAGCTTCTGAGCTGGAAACAGCATTATTTATGCCGGCTGCGCAAGTGGCAAAGATTTTTACCGTGGCTGAAGGCGTACCCTTGGATACGGCTTTGGAAACATCTGATATGGGCTATGTAGTAGCTCGTGTGAATAAAAAACAAGAAGCCAGCGTGCGTCCTTTTGACGAAGTGAAAGCAGGTATTATTGATATTTTAACCAAACAAGAAGCGCAAAGCAAAGCTTTGGAAGCTGCCAATGAAGCACGTAAGGGCTATGATAGCGCTGCTCCTGAAGCAAGCTCTATTAAGCAAGTGGCCAAGGTTATGCGCGGTCAGCCTTTGGGCGTTCTTGGTAATGCGCCGGAACTGGGCACAGCTTTATTTGCCGCTTCTAAGGATCAATGGTTGCCACAGGCTTATGCTGTCACCATGGACGGAACACAAGGGGCTGTACTGGCTCGTGTAGCTCGTGTGGGCACTTCTTCTGCTGATGTCTGGCAGCCTTTAGAGCAAATTTTAGGCACTGCGCTGGCCAGTCAGCGTGGTGAAAAAATGTTCCAACTTTTCCTCGCTACATTGTATTCTAAGGCTGAGGTTAAAATAGTTAATCAAGGTTACTTAGATTCGCTTATGGCTCAATAGTATAACGGAATTTAGGAGCGCTTATGTGTGGAATTATAGGTTATGTAGGACATCGCCCTGCGGTGCCCTTGGTGGTGGAAGGATTACGTTTATTAGAGTATCGCGGTTATGACTCTTCGGGTGTAGCATATATACAAGGAGAAACCTTACATACAGTACGTGCTAAGGGTAAATTGGCTGCTTTGGAAGAACGCCTTGCGCAACAACCTGTAAGCACCAGTACAGTGTCCATGGGGCATACACGTTGGGCTACGCATGGCGTTCCTGCCGAACGTAATGCACACCCTCATATGGCCAATGGTGGTAAAATTGCCATTGTGCATAATGGTATTATTGAAAATTACCAAGAGCTTAAAGATGGTCTTATAGCTAAGGGTTATGAATTTAGCTCTGAAACAGATACAGAAGTTTTGGTAAATCTTATTGCCGAAGGGCAAAAAGAACATGGTACGCTTTTGGAGGCTTTTGCTTGGGCATTGCGCCAAGCCCATGGCGCCTATGCCGTATGCCTCGCTTCTGAGGAAGAGCCCAATACCTTATACGCTGCGCGTCTTTGTGCGCCGCTTATTTTGGGCGTGGGCACAGGGGAGCATTTCTTAGCTTCTGATATCCCGGCCTTTTTAAGTTATAGCCGTGATGTGGTTTTCTTAGATGATGGTGAAATTGTAAAAATTACGGCCAATTCTTGGGAAGTTCTGCAGTTGGACGACTTGCGCCCCATAAAAAAGGATATTTCCTTTGTGAAATGGGATATGCAGTCGGCACAAAAGGGCGGTTATAAGCACTTTATGCTCAAAGAAATTTTTGAGCAGCCACAAGTTATTCGTGATGGCTTGGTGGGACGTTTCCAAAAAAACAGTATTTCTTTACCGGAATTGGAAAAATTACCTGTGCCTAAGCGCTTGTATATTGTTGCTTGCGGTACATCGTATAATTCCGGCCTTTGGGCTAAGCATATTTTGGAATCCTGGGCGCAAGTGCCAGTATCCATAGAAATAGCTTCAGAATTTCGCTATAATGATATTTTGCTGGAACCAGAATCCATGGTTATGGTTGTTAGCCAAAGCGGAGAAACAGCTGATACTTTAGCTGCTTTGCGAGTGGCAAAAGAGAAAAATATTGAAACCATAGGCCTTTGCAATGTGGTGGGCTCAAGCATTGCTCGTGAAGCTTCTGCCATTATTTATACGCAAGCCGGGCCGGAAATTTCAGTAGCTTCCACCAAAGCCATGAGCTCACAAATGTTGGTATTTGCTTTGATGGCTTTACACTGGGGACAGCGTAAAAATGTTTTGTCTGATGATGTCTTCAAAGCCATCACCAAGGAATTACAAGCCATTCCCGATGTTATGGAGCATGCTTTGCCTGCCATGCGCAGTAAAGCCCAAGAGCTTTCGCGCAAATATACCAAGTATGCCAGCTTCTTCTATTTGGGACGCGGCCAAGCCTTTTCGTTAGCCTTGGAAGGCGCTCTTAAATTAAAAGAGCTTTCCTATATTCATGCTGAGGGCTATGCCCTTGGGGAAATGAAGCATGGCCCCATTGCTCTTATTGCGCCAGACTTTCCCACTTTTGCCATGGCCTTTGACGATGCGCTTTTGCCCAAGGTAAAATCAAATATTTTAGAGATTCAAGCTCGCAGCGGTAAGGTTATAGCTTTAATCAATGGCCCTCAAGGTGAGGCAGAGCTTACAGTGGATGATCAATGGCGCGTGCCTTATGCCGAAGGCTATTTGGCCGCTTTTTACGCTTTACCAGCCTTACAGCTGTTTAGTTATGAAATGGCCGACTATCTTGGCACCGACGTGGATCAGCCTCGTAACTTAGCTAAGAGCGTCACGGTGGAATAAAAATTACAAATATGGTAAAAAGGGAAATATTGTTTAGGCAGTGTTTCCCTTTTTTTTGTCC
The DNA here is from genome assembly GCA_964367875.1 of uncultured Desulfovibrionaceae bacterium. GTDB lineage: Bacteria > Desulfobacterota > Desulfovibrionia > Desulfovibrionales > Desulfovibrionaceae > CAYJAD01. Next base: position 9,817 of record CAYJAL010000065.1, read on the forward strand.
TTTTTTTGGCTTTTGAGGCACATATGGCAAGTAAGTATAATCTTGGTGGTGTAGTTTTGGCTGGTGGCTTAGCCACGCGCATGGGCTTTGATAAGGCTACTTTAACAGGGAAAAATAGCACGCATCAAAGTGGGTATAAGCAAGATTATAAGCAGGGGCAAACAATTTTGCACTGTAATTACACTTTGCTCTCAAAATTCTGCTCTAAGGTTTGGGTGGCGTGTAGGGCAGATGTTTTGCGCGAGGGCTATACCTGCATACCCGATGTGGTGGAAGGACGTGGGCCGGCCGGTGCCATTCATGCTTCTTTACTTCATGCAAAAACTCTAGGATTAGATGGTATTTTAATTGTGGCTTGTGATATGCCCTCGGTGACGGAAGAGGCCATAGAAAGGCTTTGCAAAGCAAGATTAGCCCAAGGGGATGACTTTGCGTACTATGATATACTTGAGCATAGCAGCGCCACTCTTATGACAGCCTATTGGCAGCCAGAGAGAGACTTTTTGCAATCGCTGCTGGCCATATACGAAGTGGACGCCTTACCCTATTATGAGAGGGCTGTTCAAGAAGATAAACTGAAGCTGCGCTGGATTGTGCCCCATGAGGCACAGCGAAGGATTGTGTATACTACCCCTTCCAAGGCGCAGGAAGATATTTTCTTTAATTTGAATACGCCTAAGGATGTGGAAACTTGGCGAAAGGCCTTACGTTAACCTTACAGGCTGTTGAAAAAGCGCAAATTACGACGGCAGACTTGTTTTTCTCTCGATTTACGTAAGTCTCGCAAGCTCGACAACGTAAACGGCTTTACCGCCCGTTGGGTCGGCCTTGTACTTTACGCTTTTTGAACAACCTGTAGTAACGTTATAAAAGTAGACGTTTTTGAGAATTTTGAAGTATGGCGTAAGACACAAAAAAAGCCTTGATCTTCGAAAAGATCAAGGCTTTTTCCACAAAAGTGGCAAATTTTAGTAGCGGTTGCGGGGCTTGATACGAGCAGCCTTACCCTTAAGCTCACGCAAGTAGTAAAGGCGACTACGACGCACGCGACCAAGAGTAACCACTTCTACGCGCTCAATAAAGGGCGAGTGCAAGGGGAAGATACGCTCAACGCCCACGCCATCGGATACTTTACGCACAGTGAAAGTAGCACCAGTGGTACCGCGCTGAATGCGAATCA
>CAYJAL010000066.1:0-10665 GCA_964367875.1 uncultured Desulfovibrionaceae bacterium
AAGGCGTTTGCGTTTGCGAGGCACGAGCAATTACGCAAATCGAGAGCAACGCGTACTAAACATACGTGACTGGAGCAAAAAGCAAGCTTAACGAAGCAAACAACCCTTTTTCAACGGGATTGCATAGATCACGCTTGGTCGTACGTCCTGTACGACACAAGCTATCGCAAGCGTCGGCGGCGCTGGAAGTAAATTCCAGCTTGCCTTTGGCTTGCTCCCCTGCGGGAGTAGGCCGTGTCCTACGGCCTACTATCCTACCATTTGTACCTCTTCGTAAGGCTCATCCTCAAAGCCGCTTAAGGCGCAAAAAAGCTTGCCCGCCGTGGGCGAGCCCGTAACGGCAACTTTAAGGCGCAGCCAAGGCTTTTCCACAGAGCGCGGCAAAAAGCGCCAGCCAGTACGCTTACCCACCACAAAATCCGCAGCAGGCACCGTCATTTGCGCCCCTGTCACATCGCTAAAGGTGCCCGTTTGGCTATCGGCTTGCTGCAAGGTCAGGGTCACCGACGTGGCTCCGGCCAAATTTTCTGTAAAACGTGTGGTAATAAGCACAGGCTCTACCTTGCCGGGGCATTGTAGCGAGGTTAAGGCAATGGCAGCGCCGGTGGTGGTGCTTACGGCGCCTTCAAAAAGAATAAGATGGCTATCAATAATCATATATGCTCCTTATAATGCTATCTACACAGCGCTTTCGGTGGAAGAAATGGCATCGCATTGACGCAGCGGACGGCCAAAAATCAGCGGCATACCGTCAGATTTAAATGCTTCCCCATATACCAAGTGCACATTGCCGGCATCGGTGGCTTGCAATTCCACCGCGGCCATAAGATCTTCGTTGGCATACCAAATGGCTTTTTGGCGTAATACTTCGGGCATTTTGTTCTTGGCGCTGATGAAGAGCTGTTGTAAATCCACAAAGCCTGTTTGCCCTTTGCGCTTAGTCAGAGAAGCCACAGGAATATTGGCAATACGCACGCAAGCGCGCCAATCACGCAAGGCAAGGCCAAGGCTCCATTGATAACGATTCACAATGGCCTCATAATGGCGCCCTTCGGTATCTTCCACCGTTTGAATGCCAAGGTCCTTATGCTCAAAGCCTCCTGTGCTATCCTTAGGATAAATGCCGTGAATGGAACGCTCACCCCAAGAAATAAGCCAAGCCGAGGTGCATTCTTCCCCTGTGCCGCCGGCGTCCAACACATTGGGGGCATCCTTGGCCGGATAGCGCAAAGCAAGGCCTTTAAATTCATCGGGATTCACATCAGAATTGCCATAAAACAGCGTACGCGCGGCCTTTTGGCGCATGGCCTCGGCAAAGGCAATGGATTCACCGTCAATAAATTTTGAGGCATTATGCCCATACAAACGCGATTCGGCCTCATCAATAAGCATGCGCGATTCCATCATGGAGCAAGGCTCCTTCACCTGCGTCCACTGGCTTTTGCTATAAGGCGTACCTTGATAAAGTCGGCGCCAATACACTTCAGGCAAGCCGGTGCGGATACGCGTTAAATGGCCATCGGATTGATTGGACTCCATAAATTGCACATCGTCCAAAATATCATTGGTCTCATTCATAAGCTCAATGATGGAGCCGGCATTGTCATTGGTGTAAAAATCACGCAATTCCGCCAAAGTAGCCACAAGACCCAAATGTTTTTTACTCATATTCCCCCTCCTTACTTATTGTATTTACCGTACAAACGTTCATGACGCGGCTGAGCAGAAGGCGCCATTTGCCCCATATACACTGCATCTTCAGCATGGGCTTTGCCAATACTTGCCAAAAAGCGTATCACCTTGGGATGATTGGCATAGCCCGTATCTTGCAAAATTTCGAGTAGCTCGCCGCTAGGGTCAAAACGACTTAAGGCCGCCTTGGCATAAGACAAAGTGCTTTGCATGGCAGAGCCGCCCATGTCTTTATCATGGCGCACTTCTTCCGCCCAAGAATCCACCTGCTGGGCATAGGCTGAGCGATGGGCATCTTCATTACGATAAGCAATTTCGAGCAGCTTTTGCGCACTGGCATTATCTAGCCCGAGCTCACGGGCTTGCTCTTCAAAAATAGCTTGCTGCGCTTCACTTAAGGTCATGCCGGGGGGAATGACCAGCTCATAACACATTTTTTGCCCCTGCCCTGCTTGGCCAAAACCTTGCGCAGAATTTTGGCCAGAAGCTTGTGCGCCGGCCTGCCCAAGGTTCTGCATATCCAACAAATGAGCACCCCCACGCAATAATTGTTTATTTTGCATAGAACTTTTTTTACGAGCTTGAGCCATGTCTTTCCTCCTCATAAGCCATAATAAGTTGTAAAATACTGTGTGCACTTTGCCCTGCGCCTAACCAGCGCAAAAACATACGCCCTTCACGGCTAGCCATAAGCGTTCGCACCGCTAAAGCTATGTTCTTATCAAAGGCACGCCGCATCTCTTCGCCCTGCTCCGGCCTTCCTTGCACAGCATGGAAGATATTTTCCTGCATAAAACCTCCTTATTAGGGATTTTGCTCAAGGCTTACGTCCTTTCCATTTTGCCCTTGCGTCATAGAAGCAGCATGGGGAACAGCATTGGGAACAGCATTTTGTAGCGCGCCCCCTTGCTGTGTGCTCGCCAGTAATGAGCTCAAAAGATTTCTCTCCTCCAAAGAGATTTTGCTTACATCTTGAGCAATTTTGGCAATACCCTGCAAAGCTTCCAAACTTTGCTTTTGCTGCTGCACTTGCGCCTCTGCCGTGGCCTGCGCCACCTGCGCCTCTTGGCGTTCTTTGCGCAAAGCGGCCCTTTCTTCGGTGGAATGCAGTAAGGCAGGGCTTACGCCCAAGTATTCGGCATATTCCTCCACAGCCTTATCGGCATCTATAATATCAGCCACTTGAGGCTTAAAAGGCGTTAGGCTTTGCACAAAATGTATCAATCTATCCACCGCAGAGGTGCTGACCATTTTTTGCGCCTGAGCCAGTAAGCTCACAAATTCCACCTTAAGCTTATGCCCGGCCATTTCCTGCGGCATGGGCGGCACCAATTCATGGCGCAGCATAAGTTGGAAGGTGCGCTCTATAAGGGGAATAAAAAGCTCCCCATGCAAACGCTCCAGCGCAGGACCCAGTAATATAAGCTTTTCTTCTTCACGCGCCGCTACTTCCTTAGCGGTAATGTGCGAGCTTTTGCCATCGAGCAAAAGACGAAATAAATCATTGTACAAGCCTTGCTGAATTTGCTTTTGCACATCCTGCATGGCCAAGCGCGCCGCTTGAATATCCGGTCGAACATCTAAAATGGGCTTAGCCGCTTGCGGACTTTGCCCAGGCCCCACTTCCACATAATTGACGCCGCCGGGGGTAAGGTCTAAGCCCACAGCCTTAAGGCTAGCCGCCACCGCCGTGGGCGGATCCACCGATTTATGAATGGCTTTGAGCATGGTAATGCCCATTTGCTGCAGCATGCGGCAATCGGGCAAAACATCCATGGCAGGGGAGCGCCCATACACATCATTACCGCTGGCATGCCAGCGCACCCCAAAGCCGGGGAATTCCATAAAGCCCGATTGCGAAAGAATATGCCCGCGCCCCATATGCTGGCGCGAACCGCCGGAAAAGGAAGAGCCTTCTAACCAATATTCCGAAGCAAAAGGCATATGCTTGGCGCCGGATTTATGCTCCACCCTATCTTTGCGCGGATAAATGGCATGCACCACCACATGGCCTTGGTGCAAGGCGCGGCTGTCATTTTGCAAATAGGCCGGCAAATGCTCACGCCCAAAGCGCTGTATGAGCTGACGTGTGCTCATGTGAAAGCGCCTAAAAACTACATCCACCACCTGCTTTTCATTGACATCAAGACAATATTCACCGGCACAAAAGGGCACAAAGCGAAAGCCATGTTCAAAGTCTGCTAATTCCAGCATAAAAGCTGTGCCAAAGGTGCCAAGCTCCCCATACAAAGTATGCACAGCGTGGTAAAAGTTAGAATTATTAAAAAGCTTAGCCATACGCTTGGTCACATCGGCCAGCCACTCTTTCACCGAGTCATGGCGAGCCAAGTCGCTATCTTCAAGGCTTAATTGAAACCAAGGCCGCGCCGGACTGGTCATGCCACCCTGTAAGCCTGCCGCCAAGGTGCGCATGGCTAAAATGCCCGTTGCATCCACCAATTTATCATTAAGCAGCGGCATCTTACGCCACACTTGGGCATTAGATCCTCTATGATTATAGCGCATAGGCAAGAAGTGATCGGCCAAATCTTGCCAAGCCGGCTCATAACCTTGTCTGGCCTCCAGCAAAGCTTGAAAGCGTTGCTCTAGCCAAAGGGCATGATTTTTTTCCCCTGCCATACGTCACCTATTGCCCCAAGTAGAGGTTATTTCCTTGTACTGTGGCACCGCCACTTTCTCCACTTCCTTGCAAGGGAGAAGTGAGCACAGAGCCTTGAATGCCCACAGCCTTGCTAGCCTTATCTTTTTGCGCTTCGCGGGCAGCGGTGGCCGCTTCGGTGACGGGTTTTGTGACTTGTGGTTTTTCCGGCGTATATGTGGGCGCCGTCGGCGCGCTATAGCCTCCTCCTCCTCCAAATCCCATATGACCTCCTTAGTAAGGGCTTAATAAAAGTGTACATGGCTCGTGAACATCACGCGCAAGTGCACAATGCCAAAAACAGGTGGTGGCGTAAGGGGGAAGAATTTCAGTAATGAAGGTGTTTAGGCAGAGAGAAATTTATTTTTCTAAGGTATCTGCTAACTTACGATGAGCAGCCGGCAAAGCAAGATGAGATATTTCTTGTAGGGTAGACCAAGAAGAGGCCGTTGCGGCCGTAAGAACAGGGTTGGGTAAGGGGCTAGACAAAGAACTAGCTAAGGGAGAAGCAGGGCTTTTTTGCAATGCTAATTCATAACAATGCAGGGTAATGCGATAGGTGGTGTAGCCATGCTTTATGATGCCATATTTACGTACAATGGTCACCTCAAAGCCTGTTTCTTCGTAAAATTCGCGCACAATGGCCTGCTCGGGGCTTTCGCCTTCTTCTATGCGACCGCCGGGGAATTCCCATAAATTGGCCCATGCCCCTTGGGGTAAACGCTTTTGCACAAAGATTTTGCCAGCGCTATACAGTACGCCAGTCACCACATGTAAAGGGGTAATAACAGCGCGCTTACCGGGCACAGGACGCTCACTCACAATGCGCAACCTATGGCTTTCACACAGAGACTGCAAAGGGCAAAGCTCGCACAAAGGCTTTTTACGGCATATAAGGGCGCCAAACTCCATAATAGATTCATTGTGGGCGCGTATGCTATGCTTGGGAACAGCCATGGCCAATTCCAAAGCAAGGGCACGTATGCGCGAGGCGGCAGGTTCTTGCTTCACAGGGCTATCAATATCATACAAACGCGCCAGCACGCGCTCCACATTAGCATCAATACAGGGCAATTCATAACCAAAGGCAATACTGGCTATGGCACCAGCCGTATAGGGGCCAATGCCCGGCAAAGCGCGTATATGCTCAAGGTTAGAAGGAAATACACCGCCATGCTCTTGCACAATAATTTTAGCCGCCTTGTGAATATTGCGTGCCCGCGAATAATAGCCAAGACCTTGCCATGCATGCAAGATATCTTCTTCATGCGCCGCGGCCACAGCAGCAATGGAAGGAAAGCGCTGCATCCAGCGCAAATAATATTCCACGCCGCGTTCCATTTGCGTTTGCTGCAACATCACTTCAGAAATCCATATTTTATACGGATCTTGCTGACCACGCCAAGGCAAGGAACGAGAATTTTGGGCAAACCAAGGTAAGAGGGCATTAACAATGCGCTGAGATTTTGTGCTCATGGCTTTCTGTGTAAAATAGCTTATGCCTAATGTATAGTAAAATTCTTGACAAAAAAGAGAAAGCATTTATATTCCCCTTCCTACATAATACATCTGTATACGTTTTTAAAGGAGCGAAATTTATGAAAAAGTATATTTTTAGCCTTATTATAATGGCCATTATGGCTAGCCCCCTCATGGTGAACAATCAAGCCCACGCAGAGCAAGATAAAAGCCTCAGCACTGAAGTGAAAGAAGGCGCCAGTGAAGCTTGGGATAAAACCAAGGAAGTAACCAAGGACACCTCCGAAGCTGTACAAGAAGGCGCTGGTAACGCGTGGGATAAAACCAAAGAAGTCACTAAGGATACCACCGAGGCAGTGCAAGAAGATGCAGGCAAGGCTTGGGATAAGACCAAAGAGGTGACCAAGGAAGCCACTGATTCTGTAAAAAAAGGCGCCAGCACTGTTTGGGAAAAGGCTAAGGAATTAGCTAGAGAAGCCAAGGACTCTATTTAGAAGATGACGCTTGGTTGCACGTCCTGTGCAACACAAGCTATCGCAAGCGTCGCCTACGCATGAAGTAAATTCATGCTTGTCTTTGGCTTGCTCCCCTGCGGGGCGAGGCCGCGTCCTGCGGCCTAAATGACGCTTGGTTGCACGCGTTGCTCTCGATTTGCATATTTCAGACTGCTGAAAAGGGCAAGTGGCGTCGTCAGACTTGTTTTTCGCTCCAGTCGAGTATTATTTATACACTCCTTGCGCAAAAAACTTCGTCTTCCTCGCCCTTTACCCTTTTCAACAGCCTGTAGCTATTTCATGAAATGAACATTGCTTGTGTATTTTGTATTCTCAACAAATCATTAACAGATTAGATGCCACTACATAACTTTTACTACTTCCTGTAGCAACACAGGCTGTTCAAAATAGAGTAATATACCTACAGTTCGTTCAAAATGAGTAAGATGCGAGGAAGACGAAGCTTTTTGCGGAAGGAACGTATTAGACATACGTGACTGGAGTAAAAAGCAAGTCTGACGAAGCAAATTACTCATTTTGAACGAACTGTTAGTTTTCAGAGGGGGGAGGGACGTAGGTCGTATCCATATCCTGAAAAGAAGTGTAGCGGTTAATATACATAAGCTCCACCGCACCCACAGCACCGTTACGCTGTTTACCAATAATAATTTCTGCAATCCCCTGCGGCGGTCTTTCCGAAGGCTTGGTAAATTTATACACATCATCGCGATATACAAACATAATCACGTCGGCATCTTGCTCAATGGCGCCCGATTCGCGTAAGTCTGAAAGCATGGGGCGCTTGTCGGCGCGCTCTTCCACCTTACGGTTTAGCTGAGAAAGGGCAATAACCGGCACATTCATTTCCTTGGCCAATCCCTTAAGCGAACGGGAAATTTCAGAAATTTCCAATTCGCGCGAATCAATGCGTCGTCCTGCGCGCATAAGCTGCAAATAGTCCACAATAACCATACCCACGCCTTTTTCTGTCATAAGGCGGCGCGTTCTGGCGCGTAGCTCAAGGGTGCTAATAGAAGGAGTATCGTCAATATAAATGGGAGCTTGCCCAATAACATCGGCAGCGGCAAAAAGATTGCGCCAGTCCTCGTCGGTAAGCATGGAGGGGCGACGCAAAAGGGATACGTCCACCTTGGCATATACAGCCAAAATACGCTGCAAAAGCTGCTCTTTAGACATTTCCAGTGAGTATACAGCCACAGGCGTGCCTTGAATAATGGCCGCATTAAGGGCAAGGTTCATGGCAAAGGCCGTCTTACCCATGGAAGGACGCGCCGCCACAATAATAAGGTCAGAAGGTTGTAAGCCTGCTGTCATCATATCAAGGCGGCTAAAACCTGTGGTCACGCCGGTAATTTGCTCCTTAGAGCCGGCTAGCTTGGTCAGATTTTGGAAAACTTTATCTATAAGCTCCTTGGTGGAGCTAAATTCTTTACCGGCCGAACGCTGAGCAATGGCAAACACCGATTGCTGCGAAGCGTCCAGCAGCTCTTTCACATCTTGCGAGCTGTCGTAACAATTGCCTATAATGCCGGAACACGTTTCTATAAGCCTACGCTGTAAGGATTTATCGCGCACAATATGGGCATAGTGCGGCGCATTGGCACCGGCCACCACAGCTTTTACCAATTCACCCAAATAGACCGACCCGCCCACGCTTTCCATATGATTATGGTCTTTTAAGTAGCTAGCCACCGTCACAAGGTCAATGGGCTGTGATTTATGGTATAGATACAAAAAGGCATCATAAATATATTGATGCGCCGGCATGTAAAAATCTTCTTTTTCAAGACTATCCACAATGACATTGAGCATATTGGGCGCATTTAAAATACCTGCCAGCACAGCTTGCTCGGCCTCCATGCTATGGGGCGGCACATGCTTAAGCAAGAGTTGATCAGCAGCCTCAGCCTTGGGGGCAGGGTTTTTGGTGTATGTTTTACGCCCCGCAGGGGCATCGGAAGAATAGGTATTGCTCATAATATATCCTTATGGTGAGACCTCTGCGCAATTCATTGCGTAAGGGCTCATGGAGCATTGACGATAGTCAATGCGACCAAAAATCAAGAATAGGCGTAGCTTTGCTTCGCCGTTAAATGATTGATTTTTGTGCCTTTACCTCTGCACACGGTATTTTACATTTCGAACAAATTTTCAAATTTCAAACACAAAACTATATTTGAAAACAATTGTACAGAGATCTCTATGGTGGAAGCGTAAAATACCCAGAAATGCCCCTTGTGGCAAGCTTGCCTAAGGCATAAAAAAAGGGAAAAGGCCTAACCTATTCCGCTAAGAAGGGGAGAATATACGGAAAAATATTCTAAAAAAATGCAAAACCGCCCCACACATCTCAATAAAGATATATGGGGCGGCTATATATGTAAGACAGCTTATTCAGCGGCTTCGCTAGCTTCTTCGGTTGCTTCTTCAGCAACTTCTTCAGCAGCAGCTTCCACTGGGGTGTCTTCAGCGTAAGCGCGTTGTTCGCTTTCTACTTTCACCATAACGGTGGCAATAACACCGGCGAAAAGACGTACACGAACTTCATGCTCGCCAAGAACACGAATAGGAGCGTCAAGTAAGATACGACGACGGTCCACTTCTACACCTAAAGCAGCCAAGGTTTCTTGGATGAGGTTGGAAGTTACAGAACCGTACAACTTGTCATTTTCACCCACGCGCATTTTAATAACAACGTCGAGTTTTTCAAGTCTGTCGCATACGCTTTGAGCATCAGAACGCATGGAAGCCATTTTTTCTTCCAATTTTTTGCGCTCAAGTTCAAAAGCTTTTAAGTTGCCAGGGCTGGCAACCATGGCCATACCTTGGGGCAAAAGAAAGTTGCGACCATAACCGGCTTTAACGGTTACAACATCGCCTACTTTACCTAAATTTTCTACGTCGGCACGGAGAATGATTTTCATAATGACACTCCCCTTATATCATGCTTTTTTTCTTAACGTTGCTATCATGAGTAGCGGTGTAGATGAGCAATGCCATCTGACGAGCGCGTTTGATCTCAGTGGTGAGCAGACGTTGGTGATGGGCGCAAGTGCCAGTGATGCGACGAGCGATGATTTTACCACGTTCGGTGATGAAATCGCGCAAAATGTCAGCACGCTTATAGTTTAAAGGCAGGTCTTTATCAGCGCAAAAACGACAGAATTTGCGGCGTGGAGCAAATTTCTTCTTAAAAGCCATTATGCTACCTCCTCAGCCACTTCATCGGCCAATTTAACAGTGATAAATTTAAAGATGCCTTCGGTGATACGGATGTTGCGCTCAAGTTCAGCAATGGCAGGAGCTGGTGCTGCAAACTCTAAACGCACGTAGTGACCGCGCATGTGTTTTTGTACAGGATATGCCAAATCGCGCATGCCCCAAGCGTCAACCAAAAGCATTTTGCCTTGTTCGCGCTCAATGATAGCGGTCAAACCGGAGATGATAACCTCGCGGTTTTCTGCTGCAAGCTCAGGGGAGAGCAAGAGCAATGTTTCAAACTTTCTCATTTTAAACTCCTTACGGACTAATTGGCCCACACCCCATGTGTGAGCAAGGGAAAGGGGTCTGTACTGCATCTTGCAAGCTTTTGTCAAGCTTTATGCCTTATAAACGTAAAAAAAACTGCCTTTAGTCTGCCCCTCCATAATTAGGTCGATTTGCCCACGCCCTGCGGACTGATGCCGTAGAGCGCCAGACAGATCTTTTCCAAATATTTGCTTAAAACAGGCTGTTCAAAAAGTAGTAGATACAAGGAAGGCGCAGCTTTTTGCGCAAGGAGCGTATAGACATACGTGACTGGAGCAAAAAGCAAGCCTGACGCTGTAGACGCTGCTTTTTCAACAGCCTGTTAAGGTCATTTTCCTTTACAAATACATGCCCAGTGGCTATGTTATCCTTTGTATAAAGTCTTTTGATTTTTATCCGATGAACTACATATAAGGTTTTTTCTTGATAACACCTAGCTCAACTGTGGATATTCTATGTATATAATTATTGGTTTGGTTATTGTTATTGGTAGCGTTGTGGCCGGCTACACCATGGCCAAGGGCGACTTCCTTATTTTGGTGCAACCGGCAGAATATGTTATTATTCTTGGGGCTTGCTGGGGAGCTTTTTTTGCGGCGCAAACCAAATATACATGGAAGCTTATTGTAGGCTCTTTTAAGCATATTTTTGGCGACCCCGGCTCCAGCAAAGAAAAATACATAGACACCTTGGCCCTGCTCTACGCGCTTTTTTCCAAAATGCACCGCGAAGGTGTTATCAGCATTGAAAGCGATGTGGAAAATCCGGACTCTAGCGCCATTTTTAATAAAT
>CAYJAL010000067.1:0-10392 GCA_964367875.1 uncultured Desulfovibrionaceae bacterium
AACGCATGGCTTCACGTACAATATTTATGCTGGTGTGGTATTCAAAATCTTTTTTGGGCTGAATAAAACCGCCCTCTTCGGTAAGGCAGGCATAAATATCTTCTTTGCTATCTTCAATGGCGGTAATGAGCTTTTCTAAATAGCCCACGCGTGCATGGGGGCTTAATGCTGCCCACTCTTTTTGTGCGGCCACGGCGGCGGTAAAGGCATCATCTATATCCTGTACACCGGCCGAACGATAGCGGTAAATTTCCTTACCGGTGTAAGGATTGGTATTGACCATTTCTCTACTGCCGCTGCCTTCACGCCATTGACCACCAATAAATTGTTGCACATAATGCTTCATGACTAAAACCTCTAAGGATTACGGTTTGCAAAAAGGATATTTTCTCCTAACTTCTTACACTTTAGTACTATGTACCCCACTTTTTCCTTTTACGTCTGTCTTTCAAAAGACAATGGGTTTAAAGTAATTTTTCACAAAAAAAAGCCTACCCTTATATAAGAGCAGGTTTTTCCATATAAGCAGCTCACTACTTAGGATATATATGAATTGCGTTTCTTATATTGCTCCATAAGTAAAAGAGGTATGGAAATATATATTCCAAAAATCACAATAGCGCCCATTTGTACTACTAAGCCCTTGGAAAAATACTGACGAAGAAATACACCATACAGTAAAGCAAGAGCGGCATTAAAAAGCAGCCCAAAGCCCAGATACATGGGGCTCATCTTGAGTAGCCACTGCCCTTTATTGCTATGTACATCTTTGAAGGAAAGATTATAGGGAAAAATGACATTGGCCACATTGGAAATGACAGTATCCTGCGCTCTGCTCATTTTATGTGTGAAACCATGCAGAGGTTCCAAAGCTGTAGGAAGGTTTTCAGCATTCTTAAAAGCCTGCGCATGGATATGGCTTGCATCAGAATAGACAGCCGTTATGAATAAAGGATCCATAATAAGCTTAAAATCCATACCGGCAGAAATATACTGGGGGGTGGGGATATGCGTGAGCGTATAATCATTTTCATGCAAAATATACATCTGATCTTGCGTATCTAAAACGAGCCCTAAGTATTTTCTGTCTTTAGCTTCCGAAATAACAATTTTTTTAGGAATGACATTTTGCGGAAAAGGCATTTGTGTAATTTCTAAAACATTATCTCGACGAAGAATTTGAAAAGTTTTTCCGGCGCCATCAACCACAAACACGCCGCCTTCATAGGGCTTAAAGGTGGAAAAGTTTCCCCAAACGCCCTTGGCAGGAAAAGTAAAGCCTTTATCTAAAAGGGCTTTGGTGTATATGGCTGTTTGCTTTGCATCTACCGAATTAAGATCACTATCTATGAATTGAAATTCATCTTGAGTAAAACGTATTCTATCCGCAGGCAAAACCAAAGCCACTTGACCGGGATTTGCATCTATAAGTGGATAAATCTTTTCTTTGTAGACATTTTCATCCAGCAAACGAGCGGGAACTTCAAGCACGCGCCTTTCTTTTTGAATGGAGGCACTATCAAAACTTTTTCCGTGCAATTCCATAGGTAAAAGTTTGCGCAATTCCATATTTCTGTAATAGATAAAGGGAATTTTTGCTTCAAATTCATTGCGCGTAAAGTATTCTCCCTTTTCATTTTTATACACCACGTCCGAATGATGATTTTCTGATTTTTCCTCAGCTTTGACATCTCTTTCAAGTATCTGCTCAGTATACACCATATTATTATCTACAGGACTATAAAACATATGTGTTTTGTCCACTTCTTTCACAAAAAGCACAGAGTAAAACATGGGGAAGGCCCATGCAAAAAAGCATATACTAAGTGCATACATACATAGACCGGCTAGGCGTGTTTTCATGCTGTCCACCTATTTCTATAATCATCTGCGGAAAGGGCAATGCTATAAAACATCATGGGTATAAGTAAGATGAAATATGGCAAAATATCACCATAAAATCCGGCGTTTTTATATAAGAATAAGGGCAGGCAAAGGCCTAAATATACTATGGCCGCAAGAATTTTGCGTTTGGGCTGTGGCTCCAGCAATACAAAAGCTCCGCCAAGATAGACATAAAAACCCGCTATAAACCACGGCAGCACCGTAATAAGCGCCGATATACCCACTTCTGGTGGATAATAATGCACCATGCCTGTATATAAGATAAGGGCATCGCATACAAAAATAGCCGATAAAAAGAGCATACCAAAAAGCGCATGCAACAAAATTATAAGGTTAGAATCACAAGGAGCGTGCAAGGCAATACGAATTCTGCCGTCGCGCATCTCTTGTAAAAATTGAAATATACAAAATATAGCTGCCGTTATGCAGGGTATAAACATCATATCAGCATAGGGAATTTGCCCTAAGTTTACAGTTCTATACCACACCACTTCCGAGTGATCTTGCATAAATAAACGGCGTAAAGAAATGAAATTCCAAGCCATATACAATATATTGAACACAAAGAGAAAAGCCATCATATAGCGCGTTTTAATGGCTTCCTTATAAAAAACGGCATACAATACTGAGGATATATACATTTAATACCTCCCCGTAAAACCAATGAAGGCATCTTCCATATTCATCTCTTTTTGCTCAATATTCAAACTGTGTAGAGAATATTCTTGTAATATCTTTGCACGTTGCTCTTCATTTGCGTAAATAAAAATTTCCACAAAATCCCTATGCCATTCGGTATTCACCAAGACTTCACTGGGGATTTTTTTCAAGCTTTCTTCCAATTGTGCGCTGTTTTCTGGGCGCGGAATGCGATAACACGCAAAGTGAGCTATAAAGTCCGCCAAAGACGTTTTATGTGCCATTTGATGTCGGCGCATAAAAACAGCATCGTCCACAAAGCGTTCCATATCTTGAATAACGTGCGATGTTATAATGATGGTATGATTTCCATCACGTAAATTTTCGCATAAATAGTCGATAAAAAGGCGTCTATACCCAGCATCAAGCCCCATGGAATAATCATCCAAAATAAGCAATTCTGGGTCTTGAGCAAGTGTAAGACCTAAAAGCACTTGTGAGCGTTGTCCTTCGCTCATATGGGCTATGCGATGACTTTTAGGAAGCCCAAGTAAATCCACTAAATTGTAAAAGCGTTCAGGCTTCCATTTGGGGTAAAATTGACGCGTATATTTTTCTATTTGTTCAATGCTAAAAAATTGATACGCAAGGTGTTTTTCGAAAAGAAGTCCCACCTTAGCTCGTGTTTCCGGACGAATAGCAAAAGCCAAATCACCCAAAATACGGCATTGCCCACTGGTGGGACGTAAAAAGCCCATAAGAATTTGGATCAACGTTGTTTTACCAACACCATTTTTACCTAGTAGCGCGCAGACTTTGCCTTTTTCTATGGAAAGGTTCAGCCCATTATACAGCTCTCGTCTTCCATAATTATGGCGTAAGTCTTTAATAATTACCGGAGCTTCGTTCATAAAAAACTCTTACCTTACTATACTTTCACCGAGAATTTCTACAGAATGCCCAGAACCACCATCAAAAAGAACATTAAAGTTTTGCTGCGGGCGAGGTAATACTACTTCACTATCAGCGTTGAGCGTCGCTTCTTGAAGTGTATTGCCGGAAGCATCTTTCACCACTATGCGAATGCCTGTGGCCGAAGAACCGTCAGAATAGCCGCCTTGGCACGTAAAGGTGCCATCAGCATTGTCAAAGCAATTAAGCAAGGCGCTATGCGCATGTGCATTGGCAGAAAAGGCCAAGAGTGAGAGGCAAAATACGGGGAAAAGGAATACTTTTTTCATGATATTCTCCTTATTGTAAATAATTAAAAAAGAGGGAGAAAAATCCCCCTCTTCAATGAAAACGCGTTGTAATGGTTACTTTTTGTTAATGTCGTGAGCTTGAACCCAGATAACGGCGTCTTGGGAAAGTTCTTTGCCTTTGTATTCTTTGTCAGGCCCAATACCCAGTGCTGCAAAGCCCCACCAACCTGCTTTAGCTAAACCAAAGGTGAACACACCATTTTGGTCTGCAATAACAGTTTGTGTAATAAGAGAGCTGTTAGGATAAGTCACGACAGGATTTTTAGCAAAAGCATTGGCTTTCATGTCTGGGGGGAAAGAAAGATATTCTACTTCCACTTCGGCTCCAGGAACAGGCTTGCCACCGGAAAGAACTAAACCTTGGAAAACGTTGCCAGCCCAAGTGGCATAAGGCTTAATCATAGGTACGATTTCGCAAGGAAGACCAGCAGGCTCATTCCAAATAGTAGGAGCACCACCAACGTTTACAATAAGCTTTGTAATTTGCTGCATGTAAATGTCTTCTTCTTTTTCCATGTAGTAGCCAGGAACAACTACAAATACATAGTCACCAATGGAGCGAATATCTTTTCTGGGAATTAAAGCAGAAAAAGCGTCCCCGCTACCTTCAGCAGAAGACCATTTGATAGCTTTAAGATAGTTTTTAAAATCTAACTTTTGAGGAGCATTTTCTCCGCGCTTATAAAGTGCATAAAATTCATTAACACCACCCATATCCATCATATGTCCGGATTCTGCAGGATGAGCAAAAGCAATACGTAAATCTAAATCTTCTGCTTTTTCCATAGCAGTATTACCTGCTGTGTACACCATTTCAAAGTGTGCGCTGGCAGGAGCAGCTACAGCAAGAGCAGCCATAAGACCAAGAGAAGCAAGAATCTGTTTTTTCATGTAAAACTCCGTTTTACTAGGGTTAAGGTTACACTTTTTATACGTTACAGAGAGTGCGCTAAGAAGCCACTACTCAACAATCTTATCGCCGGGAACGTCTATGGAGTGACCTTCACCAGCGTCAAGCACCATGGAATACTTACCTTCTGGCTTTTTAATGGTCAGTTCACTGTTGGCATCAAGGGTAAGAGTTTGTGCAACGTTGCCGGCTGCATCTTTTACATGAACCTTAACACCTGAGGCAGAAGAACCGTCAGAGAAGCCGCCTTGGCACATAATGGTACCATCGCCATTGTCAAAGCAATCGAAGATAGGGCTGTGGGCAAAGGACAACGAGGGGGAAGCTAACAACAATGCTCCCGCTAAAACTAATAAACCTTTTTTCATCTTTTCCTCCATGTATTATTCAAACTTTCGCAAAATTGCTTTAGTCGTGAATGGGTATAATTGTTTTTATTCTAAACCCTTTAGTCAGCTGAGCTTGTAATGGGCTTGAGAACTTTTGATGGTTGAGAGCCATGCGATGGAATAAAACCTAAGAGTATAACCACAGCAAGGCAGATACCGTAAAAAGTCCACATGGCCTGTGTTCCGGTAAGGCCAAGCATATTTCCACCACTAAAGACTATGGTTGCAACAAAAAGGCCGATAGTCATTTGGAATATGATGGAAAAAATCATCCACTTTGTAGAGCCCGTTTGCCCGCGCACCATCATAGAAGCAGGCAAGCATGGTGGGTATAAGGACATAAAAAGCATAAGGGCTAAAGCGTGCAGCGGAGTAAAACCAAACTTTTCAAAGTTTTCACCGGGCTTACCACCTTCAAATCCATATAAAGCCCCCAGTGTTGCTGCACTATTTTCTTTAGCCGCAAGAGCAGAAAGTAAGGCAATATTCATGCGCCAATCAAAACCGGCAGCGGCAGTTACAGGCTCCAAGAATTTACCGGCAGCCCCAAGGTAACTGTTTTCAAAGCGCTCTTGACGAATTTCACGACGCAATGTTTTTCTTTTGCTATCTAAAGTGCGCAAAGCAGAAGCAAGTTTTTTACCATCCTTGCCTTTACGCAAAGAAATAGCTGCGTAAACAGGGGAATCCTTTAAAGCATCTTCATTGACCTTAGAGGCTTCTTCTTGCGAAAGACCACGTTTTTTTGCACGTAATTCTTCTTGATAGCGAATAAGGGGTAAAATATCAGCTTTAGTAAAGGTATCAGCAAAGGCTGTAGCCTTTACAGCGCCCATAAAGGCATCTTCCACTTTTTGCTGCTGCGCAGTATAAAAATCTGCGCGCTCATCAGAAAGACCCGGAAAGGATACCAAAGCAAAAACCACCGTGGATACGGCCACTACAATGGTAAGAATCTTTTTAATAAATACCCAAATACGCAAGAATGTTTCTTGTAACACATTACGCATAATAGGCATATGATACGCAGGCAGTTCAATAATAAATGGAGCTGCTGGGCGAGTTTTCAAAAGCGTTAAATTAAGCACCTTAGCTACGATTAAAGCCATAAGTAAGGTAATGGTTCCCATAAAGAACATGGCACTACCGGCAGTTGCCGCAAAAAAGCCACTTACCAAAAGCAGATATAAGGGTACCTTAGCAAGGCAGTTCATCATGGGCACAACTAAAATGGTTGTAAAACGTGCTCTTTCATCCGGTATAGCCTTTGTGGCAACAATACCCGGAATGGCACACCCCCCCACATACACACCGCCCAAAATAAGGGGCAAGGTGGACTGACCATGAAGGCCATATGTATGAAAAATTTTATCAAGAATAAAAGCAATACGCGCTAAATAGCCGCTGCCTTCCAAAATATACACAAAGGAAAACATAAGTAAGAATATGGGTATATAGTTTAATACCGCTGTCATACTTTTTACAACCCACTCCACTAAAGAGCGCAAAAGCGGGTCTTCTAAAAATCCTTGGTGAGGTAAAATGGAGCTTACAAATGTTTCAAGACTTCCCCAAACCGGCCACACCTTGGCAGCAAGAATATTTCCATAGGTTACTGAAACATGATAAAATGCAAAGAGCACCATAAATAAAAAGATAGGCCCGAAAATACGATGGCAGACAACAGAATCTATCTTTTCAGTCAAAGATTTTGCCACCACGCCATTAACTTTTTCCACATGCAAAACTTCATCACTGATGTTTCGAGCCATTTCATGACGCGTGGCTGCAATAAAGGCCACCGATGGCGTTGGTAAATCTGCCCCTGCTTGCGCCTTATGTTCTTCAATGTTTTTTGCTAAAGCAGCATTGGCGCCATCCATGGTGCCCATATAGTCAAGCACTGCAGAATCTTCTTCAAAAATCTTTAAAGCAAGCCAGCGTTTAGGATATTCAGTCCCATGGCTTGCTTGCTCAAGATGTGTGGATAAAGATTCAATATGTCTTTCAAGAGAGCCGTAACTTAAGGAAAACTTTTTTACTTCAGGGGGGTTTAGAGTATACTGCTCTATCAAATCCATCAATTTAGCCTTGCCCTCAGTTTTGGCATTGGTAGCCTGAATAGAAACAACAGGAATTCCCAATTTTTCAGAAAGCAAGTCTACATCAATTTTTACCCCTCTTCTTTTGGCCACATCCATCATATTCAGAGCCAAAATAACAGGACGCTCCATCTCAAGTAATTGCAACACAAAGTACAAGCCCTTGCCAAGGGTAGACGCATCGGCAACGGCTATAACCACATCAGGGTGTTCTTTTAAAATAAAGTCACGAGCAGCCTGCTCTTCTGGGGAGTAAGAGGTAAAGGCATAGGTTCCGGGTAAATCTACCACGGATATTTTTTGCCCTCCAATAGTGCACGAGCCCCCCAGCTTTTCAACGGTTACACCAGGATAGTTAGCCACATATTGGCGCGCTCCGGTAATAAGATTAAAAAGGGTAGACTTGCCGCAATTGGGCTGACCTGCAAGGGCAATGAGTTTATTGGGCATTTTCAGATACCTCAACATGTATGGCCTCAGAGCGGCGCAAAGCTACATGATAGCCCCCAATGCGCACCTGAATAGGATCTGATAAAGGTGCAGTGCGTACAAAATCTATCTTTGTTCCTGGGCAAATACCCATATCATACAGTCTTTGGCGTAAAGACCCTGTCACAGTGATTTCCTTGACCAATAGCTCACCCGGATTAGAAATATCATTTAATGTCATACGGCTCCCCTTTCTGTGCACTCTATCTTTTATAACAAAAGTTGTTATTACTTGCTGTTTTTTGCTCAATACCTTGTCCAGAAAATTAATATCGATTTTGACTTTTAAAGTCAATAACTTTCTATAAACTTTAAATATTATGTAATAAATAGAATACTTAGAAAAACAATCTATAAATTAACAAAATATTTACTTGCTAATTATTTTACATTAACAACCCCATATGCACGCCGCGTACAAAAAATAACAATCAAAGAAAACACCCCCTCTACCTTGACAATTTTTTTCAAAAAACCTACACTCATACTTTGAACTGTATATAGTATACATATTATGAATTATTTTTAGGATAGTCTTACATGCACGAAGAAAAAGTTCTTTTACGATCCATTCCCGTTGCCGAGGCCATTGATTGTGTCCTTTGCCATGACATTACAGAAATAGTTCCGGGTCAAAACAAAGGCCCCATTTTCCGCAAAGGTCATATGATAACAGCAGAGGATGTTCCTGTGCTTTTGCGTGTGGGCAAAGAAAATATCTATGTCTATGAGCCCTGTGCGGGGATATTACATGAAGACGATGCCGCCATACGCATAGGCAAGGCTCTGTGCGGTAAAGGTATTCATTTTTCAGATATTTCTGAAGGACGCATAAATTTTTTAGCAGACTATCAAGGGCTTTTACATATTGATACCAAAGCTCTTATGGAAATAAATTGCCTTGATGAAGTGGCTGTGGCCACTTTGCATACTTTACAGCAAGTACAAGCAAAACAAGCTGTTGGCGGCACCCGCATTGTGCCTCTTTTTATTGAAGAGCACAAAATAGCCCAGCTTGAAGCCATGCTCACCAAACCCATCATTGAAATAATCCCCCTAGCTAAGCCCTGTGTGGGTATTGTCACCACCGGCAGCGAAATTTATCACGGCCGCATAAAAGACAGTTTTGGCCCCATCTTGCACGAAAAATTGGCCCAATATGAAGCTCACATTCTAGGACAAAGTCTCACCAGCGATGATGTGGATATAACATCAGCCGCCATACAAGACTATGTGCAGCAAGGGGCGGATTTGGTCTTGGTTACAGGCGGCATGTCGGTGGACCCTGATGACAGAACACCTTTGGCCATACGCCAAACGGGCGCAGAAATAGTGCGCTATGGCGCTCCTACCTTTCCCGGTGCCATGTTTTTGGTGGCAAAACTTGGCCATGCTCACATTTTAGGCCTTCCCGGTTGTGTTATGTATCACAAGGCCAGTATTTTTGAGCTTATCTTGCCGCGCATTTTGGCAGGTCTTGAAATTTCAGCAAAAGATATTGCCGCCTTAGGTCATGGTGGCTTTTGCCCATCCTGCGCCGTATGCCGCTATCCTTTGTGTTCTTTTGGAAAGGGCTAGGTGATTATCTCAACTATATTTTTTACTCTCTTGCTTTTTTTTATGTGATAGAGTAAATTGAAAAAGTGAGTACTACTCTCATTTATAGGTAAAGGTTGTTTTATTAAGCTTTAATTTTAACTGTTTGGAGGCTATATGGCTATCGTAGAAAGAGTTGACGGTTTCTTTATTCCTACAGTAAGTTTGATTGGTGCCGGTGCTGCTAAAAGCATTCCGGCTCGCATTAAAACGTTAAATGCTCAAAAACCTCTCATTGTTACTGACCAAGGTATTGTAAACTCTGGTATTTTAAAGCAAATTACTGATATTTTCGACGAAGCAAATATGGCTTATGCTGTGTTTGATAAAACTATTCCCAATCCCACCGACGCTAATGTAGCTGCTGGCGTTGAAGTATATAACAAAGAAAAATGTGACAGCCTTATCACTCTTGGTGGCGGCTCTTCTCACGATTGTGGTAAAGGCGTAGGCCTTGTGGTTGCCAATGGCGGAAAAATTCATGACTTTGAAGGCGTGGATAAATCCTCCAATCCCCTCCCCCCTTATGTTGCCGTTAATACCACTGCCGGCACAGCCTCTGAAATCACCCGTTTTTGTATTATCACCGATTTAAGTCGTAAGGTAAAAATGGCCATTGTTGACTGGCGCGTTACCCCTAACGTAGCCATTAACGATCCTTTACTTATGATTGGTATGCCAGCTTCACTTACTGCGGCTACTGGTATGGACGCACTTACCCATGCCGTGGAAGCCTATGTTTCTACAG
Organism: uncultured Desulfovibrionaceae bacterium; assembly: GCA_964367875.1. GTDB lineage: Bacteria > Desulfobacterota > Desulfovibrionia > Desulfovibrionales > Desulfovibrionaceae > CAYJAD01. The sequence continues at coordinate 10,041 of CAYJAL010000067.1, forward strand.
CCGCTACCCCTTTAACAGACGCTGTGGCAGAAAAAGCTATTGTTCTTATTTTCCAGCATTTACGTAAAGCTGTTGCCAATGGGTCAGACATTGTTGCCCGCGAAGGTATGTGCTATGCACAATACATGGCCGGTATGGCCTTTAATAATGCCAGCTTAGGTCACGTACACGCCATGGCTCACCAGCTTGGCGGTTTTTACGACTTACCTCATGGTGAGTGCAATGCCATCTTATTGCCCCATGTGGAAGAATATAACCTTATTTCTAACTTAGATAAATTTGCCGTCATGGCTGAACTTATGGGCGAAGAGGTGTGCGGTCTTTCCACACGCGAAGCAGCTCTTAAAGCCAT
>CAYJAL010000068.1:0-411 GCA_964367875.1 uncultured Desulfovibrionaceae bacterium
TATAAATGGGGGAATTTGGGGGGGCGGCCTTTGGTAATGGTGCTAACAATTACACCACACGCCCAGAAGCTGCGCAATATCTTTACCCAAATGTTCCCCCCACTGTCCCCCCCACTGTCCCCCCCAGTGTAACAGAACGCTATCCTCTACAAAGGGTGGCGGCGCAAGATTTTGATAGGCTTTTGCGTGAACAGTGGGCAAAGCATAAGGCGCATATTTTTGTGTCTGCCACAGGCATTGCCGTGCGTAAGGTAGCGCCCCTGCTAAAGCATAAAAGCGCAGATCCTGCCGTGGTGGTGTGTTCAGAAAATGGTGCCTTTAGTGTAAGCCTAGTGTCCGGTCATTTGGGCGGCGCCAATGCTCTTAGTCGGCGCATTGCACGTATTACCGGCGGGCAAGCGGTGGTGCGCA
>CAYJAL010000068.1:421-10158 GCA_964367875.1 uncultured Desulfovibrionaceae bacterium
CCACCGACGGACAAGGCCTGTCTGCTTTTGATGCTGTGGCCATGCAGCACAAAGCGCGTATTCTTAACGTGCAAAATATCAAATATCTTAATGCCGCCTTGCTGCATAAAGAGCCCATAGCCTTTTATGGGGCAAGGGCGGTGTATGATGCCCATTATGCCGAGCTTGAATATGTGCATTTTGTGACTTCTGAGCAAGAATTACAAAATACATCATGCCTCTATGCCGTGATTTGGCAGGAAGAAGCGCAAAGTGTAACCGTGCCAGAAAATTGCACGACTTTGCTCGTAAATCCCAAGGTTTATGTGCTGGGTATGGGGTGTCGCAAAGGCATGGATGCCCATGAATTTGCTTGCACAGTGCAAGACTTTTTAGCAGAAAATGGCTTAACTTTTGCGCAGGTGGCGGCCTTTGCTACCTGTGATGTGAAGGCGCAAGAACAAGCCATGCTGGCTCTAAGCACTCAGCACAATATCCCCTTAGAATTGCACAGGGCAGGGGAGCTTGATGCGGTGCCGGTGCCTAGTCCTTCCAAAACCGTGAAGGAAAAGGTGGGTACGGCTTCGGTATGCGAAGCGGCGGCCTTGCTTTCGGCGCAAAATCGCCATGCTAAAGCTGTTATCCATACGCCCAAAAAATCTTGGGAAAGCATGACCTTGGCTCTTGTAACTATGGGAGATAATATAGAGCAGGCAGAGTGTACCGTGCTGGTGGTGGGGCTTGGTTCAGGAGCTGCTCAGCATATAACGCCGCAAGTGCAAGAGGCTTTGCAAGGCTGTGATGTGGTGGCCGGCTACACGAAATATGTGGATTTTATACGTGAAAATATAGGGCATAAACCTTTAATTCAAAGCGGCATGACAGGGGAAGTGCAGCGCTGCACGGAAGCTTTGCGTGTGGCGGCCACAGGCAAGAGCGTGTGCATGGTGTGCTCCGGCGATCCGGGTATTTTAGCCATGGCAGGCTTGCTTTTGGAGTTAAAAGCGCGTGATGTAGCTTTTGGTAAAGTGCACATAAAGGTATTACCGGGTATTACAGCGGCCAGTCTTGCGGCGGCTTCCTTGGGGGCGCCTTTACAAAATGGCTATAGCCTTGTGAGTCTTTCTGATCTCTTGGTGCCGGCGCAGGAAGTACGGCAAAATATTATGGCCGTGGCGGCTTCGGCCTTGCCGGTGGTTTTGTATAATCCAGCTGGGAAAAAGCGCCGCGCTTTATTGAACGAGGCTCTGCAGATATTTACCAAACAGCGCGGTGCAAACACCTGGTGCGCCTATGTGCGCCATGCAGGACGACCCCAAGAAGAAAAGTGGGTGGGGCGTCTTGAGGATTTCCCCGAGCAGGAAGTGGATATGGCTACCCTTGTGCTTATTGGCAGTGCGCGCACCGTGTATACGCAAGAAATGTTATATGAAGCCCGTGGCTATGCAGATAAATACTTGTAGTAAAAATATGTATCGCGGATTTTGCCTTGCTGCACCGCGTTCTGGGGAAGGTAAAACCACCCTAGCCATGGGGCTTATGCGTGCTTTTAGGCGTCGCGGTCTTGGTGTGCAGGCTTTTAAGTGCGGCCCAGATTATATTGACCCCACCTTTCATGCTGAGGCTACAGGGCGCGCGGCTTATAATGTGGACACATGGATGATGGGCGTGCAGGGCGTGCAAAGTCTTTGGGATTATGCCATGGGCGGCGCTACCCAGGATGGGTATAATGATTTTAATTCTGTATTTCTAGAAAATACGAATAAAAATTACAATAAAGTTCCTATGCCCAAAGCTCATATAGGTATATGCGAAGGCGTCATGGGGCTTTTTGATGGGCGCGAGGTAGGCAACCTTGAAGGCAGCACAGCCCATGTGGCCAAGGTTTTGGGCTTGCCTGTTATTTTAGTATTTTCCGCACGGGGCATGGCAGCATCAGCCACAGCTTTGGCGCGCGGCTTTTATGAGCAAGCTAAAGAAGAGGGCATTTGTATAGCGGGATTTATAGCAAATAATGTGGGTAGCGCAAGGCATGTGGATATTTTGCGTACAGCCTTTGCCCAAAGCTCTTTGCCGCCTTTATTGGGGGCTGTGCCGCGTGAGAAACTTTGGACTTTGCCCGAAAGACAATTGGGTTTGGTGCCAAGGGCTGAGGTGGCCGAGCAAGAAAAAAAACTAGCTCACGACGCGTGGTATGATGCCATGGCCGAAAAGCTTGAAAAAACATGTGACATAGATGCCTTATGGGAGCTGAGTCATGTGGAAGCTCGTCCATCTTTTGCTTTAGCTTCGCCAGCGTCTCCAATTACGCCAATTCCTCCCTTATTGCCCCAAAAAAAGTTACGCATAGCCATAGCCAAGGATACAGCATTTTGCTTTTATTATGTGGAAAATGAACGTTTTTTGCAAAGTATGGGGCATGAATTGATACCCTTTTCCCCCATGCAGGATGCGCATTTGCCACAGGCTGTGGACGCTGTATATCTTGGCGGAGGCTATCCCGAAGTTTTTGTCAAGGAGCTTGCCGCCAATGAAAGCATGCGCGCCAGTATTAAGGCTTTTGCGGAAAATGGCGGCGAAGTGTATGCCGAATGCGGCGGTTATATGTATTTATGTACGCACCTTGTGCACGATGGGCAAAAGTGGCCCATGTGTAATGTGCTTCATGCCACAGCCACCATGGGGCAGGGTATAAAGTCTTTGGGCTATAGACAAGTTACGCTATTGCAAGAGCCGCCCTTTGGTCTTGCAAAATCTTTATATCGTGGTCACGAATTTCACTGGTCAGATATAGAGCACCATGAAGATTACGCCCCATTATATAGGGTAGAAATAAAAAATACTGTGCAAAATATGGGTGCTAGCTATAAAAACGTCAAGGCAGGCTATGTGCATATGTATTGGGGAGGGGGCAGTTATGAAGCCTAAAACACCGGCGCTCATGCTGCAAGGCACCAGCTCCAATGCAGGCAAAAGCGTGCTTGCGGCGGCTTTTTGTCGCATATTTGTGCAAGATGGCTATGCCGTGGCGCCTTTTAAGGCGCAAAATATGTCCTTGCATTCCGGCGTAACCTTGACTGGCGAAGAAATGGGGCGTGCGCAAATGGTGCAAGCCCAAGCGGCGCGTGTTACCCCCCATGCAGGCATGAATCCTATTTTACTAAAGCCTCATTCTGATACAGGCTCACAAGTGGTGGTGCTGGGTAAGGCCGTGGGACATATGCGTGTGAAGGAATATTTTGCCAAAAAGCAGGAGCTTTGGCATACGGTGACAGCGGCCTATGATGCGCTGGCGGCGCAATACGATATTATGGTTTTGGAAGGGGCAGGCAGCCCGGCGGAAATAAATTTAAAATCTCATGATATTGTTAATATGCGCATGGCTGCTCATGCTAAGGCTTCGGTGCTCTTGGTGGGAGATATTGATCGCGGCGGGGTGTATGCTTCCTTTTTGGGCACATGGCATACCTTTACCGAGGCGGAAAAGGCTTTGCTTACAGGTTATGTGGTGAATCGTTTTCGCGGCGATGCCAGTTATTTAGACGAAGCCCATGTGTATATGCAGGAAAAAACACAAAAGCCAGTGCTGGGCGTGATACCGCATATTCACGATTTGGGCATTCCCGAAGAAGATATGGCCGGCTGTCAATGGTCGGGCATGGGGTTTGCTACCAGTGAAGAAAAGTGCCGTGACGCGCTGGATGTGGGTGTGATTATGCTGCGCCATATGTCTAATTATACCGATATGGCGCCCCTTATGCAGGAAAAAGATATTAAGCTTCGTCCCATATATTCGGCGCAAGATTTTGGCTCGCCGCAAGTGCTGATTATTCCGGGCTCTAAGTCGGTGGTGGCGGATTTAGCCTTACTGCGTCAAAATGGCCTTGTGGAAAAGATTTTGGAACATGGCGCCAAGCAGGGCTGGATTTTTGGCATTTGCGGCGGTTTGCAAATGCTGGGTACAGAAATTTACGATCCCCATGGCGTGGAAAGCGCCAATCCCGTGCAGCAAGGGCTGGGGCTCATGGATATTTGCTCTACCTTTGCGCAGCAAAAAACCTTGAAGCATGTACGCGCGGCCACAACGCCGTTGGGTGTCATGGCTGAAGGTTATGAAATTCACCATGGCGTGAGCAGTCATGGACCTTTGGCGCAGCCGCTTTTTTTACGCAATGATAAGCACTATGCCAATGAGGCAGAGCGTATTTGTGGCTATGTGAGTGGGCGGCGCTATGCTACCTATTTACACGGTATTTTTGATAATGATGCCTTTAGGCGCGCTTTTATCAATCATGTGCGTAAGGATTTGGACTTGCCGGCTTTTACCGGTGAGGGCGCTGTATATAATGTGGAAAAAGCCCTTGATCGCGTGGCGGATGTGGTGCGCGAAAGTTGTGATATGCAGGCTGTTTATGCCTCCATGGGATTGCTATGCAAGAGCTCATAGTTTTACCCTTGGCCTTGGGGCTGGATTATATGCTGGGAGATCCTCCCAGTCGCTGGCACCCTGTATGCCTTATGGGCAATATGGGCTATGCCTTGGAAAAAAGATGGCGCAATTTTGTGCGTGTAAAGCCTCGATCTACAGAGAAAAAACTTTTTTGGGGCGGCGTGTTGGCGTGGTTTTGTGTGGTTTTTTGTAACATGGCGATGACGGCCTTTTGTATGGATGCGGTGCAAAGTCTCAGCTTTGGGCTAGGCGCAATGTGCAGCGCCTTGGTGATAGCTTTTTGCCTTGCGCCCAGCTCTTTGGCTGAACATGCCCAGCGCATTATTTTACCACTGCAAAGGCAAAATTTGGACGCGGCGCGGCAAGCCTTAGCCATGATTGTGGGGCGCGATGTGCAAAGTCTTGACGCGCATGGCATAGCCAGAGCCGGCATTGAAAGCGTCAGTGAAAATGTGGTGGATGCTGTGCTGTCCACACTTTTTTGGGCGGCGCTGGGCTTAGTGTTTTGGGGCTATACTGGCGGCGCTGTATTGGCTGTTATGCACAGGGCATGCAATGTGCTGGACGCCCAATGGGGTAAAAAAGATGCCACTTATTTGCATTTTGGCGCTTGCGCGGCAAGGGTGGATGATGCGCTCAATTATATACCGGCGCGGCTGGCTTTACCTTGCATACTTTTGGCGGCGGCCTTTTTGCGCCTTTATGGTAAATGGAAAAGGAAAGCGTATTCCAGTATTTGGCGCGGCACTTTATGGCAAAATTTTCTGCTGGCGTGGAAATATAGATATGCCCATGCCAGCCCCAATTCCGCATGGTCTGAATCGGCCTTTGCGGCGGTCTTGCAGGTGCGCCTTGGGGGACCGCTGAGCTATAAAGGTAGAGCGGTGGATTATCCCTATATTGGGGAAGGGACAGCGCAGGCCACCGTGCAGCATATGCGCGCGGCTTTGCAGTTAATGTGGCTGAGCGTGGGGCTATGGACTATGCTTTCTTGCGCGGCGGCGGTACTATGGCCATGATTCAATATATTTTTGACCTTGATGGCACCTTAACTTGCGCTGAAACGCTGCCCCTTGTGGCGCAGCATTTTCATTTAGATGTGGCCATGGCGCATATGACAAGGCAGGCCATTTATGGGCATATACCCTTTGAGCAAAGCTTGCGTGAGCGTGTGCATATGCTGGGGCATTTGCCTGTGGACGGCGTGGCGCAGCTTTTAGCCACAGTGCCGCTGTATGGTAAAATTTTGGAGTTCATAGGGGAAAATGTTTCTCATTGCTGTGTGGCTACGGCTAATATGGATGTGTGGCTAACGCAACTTGCCAAAAAAATCCCTTGCAAAATACATTGTTCCACAGCCCATGTGCAGGATAATCGTATCACAGGTCTTGCGCATATTTTGCAAAAGGATGTGCTGGTACAAAAATATGCGGCGCAAGGGCATCGGGTGGTATTTATAGGGGATGGGCATAATGATGTACCGGCTCTTGACTGCGCCCATGTGGCCATTGGGGCGGCCATGACTCATGCCTTGGCGCCCTCGGTGCAAAAGGTGGTGCAGCATGTGGCCAGCACTGAGGAAGAGCTATATACCCTTTTATGCGCACAGCTTTCTAAAACCAAGGCTTAGGATCATATGAATAAAACAGTACAATCTCAGGTGTATGTGTATCTTGGGGGAACCCGTAGCGGAAAAAGCCGTCTTGCTGAGCAAAGGGCTTTAAAAGAAAGCTCTGGCCCAAAAGAATGCTCTGGTCAAGTGTTGTATGTGGCCACAGCCGAAAATTGCGCCCAAGATGGCGCCCAAGATGTAGCCCATGACGCCGCCATGCAGGAGCGCATTGCCAGCCATAAACAAAGGCGCCCAGAGTCATGGCAGCTTGTGGAATGCCCTCTCAATATTGCAGCTGTTCTAGAAATACAGTTGCAAAATACCTTGCAATCTCAAAATAGCACTGCTCAGCCCTGTGTGGTGCTGGTGGATTGTGTTACCCTTTGGGTAAGCAATATACTTTTTTCTCTTATGCAGGAAGGCGTCATAGGAAATAATGATACAGTGCCTAGCAGGAAGGTTTTTGAAGAGCGTATCCGCGCTGAGGTGCAAGGCCTGCTGGCATTGCGTGAAAAATATGCGTGTACGTGGATATTTGTATCGGGGGAAACTGGCCTTGGCGGCATTGGCGCCACGGCGCTGGAGCGTACTTTTCACGATGGCTTAGGTCTTGCCAATGAGCTTTTGGTAGAGGCGAGTCAAGAGGCGTATTTTGTCATTGCGGGTAGGGGGCTTCGGTTATAAAGATGACGCTTGTGTCGTATGGGGTGTGGAACACAACTATTACAAAAGCCGCTGGCGCCAAAAATACATTTCGGCTGGCTTTGTTGTGCTCCGTGCTAAATCCTATCCAAACAGGCTGTTCAAAATGAGCCCATATGCGCTACCAACTTAAACCATATATCGTTAGACGTAATGTGGTTTAAGCATATAAATTCACAGCCTTCATAGATGTCTTCTTTATGAACGTGATAATGCCCATGCAGCCATTTTTTGGGCTGATAGCGCTGGCGCACTTGTTCTAAATAGTGCTGCGAAGCCTCTTTGCCATGATGTGTTTTGGCAAGTAGGGGCACGCCTAAAGGTCTGGAATGGCTCACCACCCAATCAATATTTTCTTGGGGTAAGGCTTGCATATCCGCTTCGCTAATGCCTTCTTGTGCCCACCATGCCCTATGGCCTGTGCGTCTTTCATGTTCCAGTCTGCGCTCTTTGTCGCGCTTTTCACTTTCACCGCCACCGCAAAACAGTATTTTAGTGCCATCAAGCAAGGGAAGAGTTGCCCCAAAGGGCGCATAATATATGGCCGGCGCCACTTCTATAAAAGAAGGCTTTTCTTGCTCCTTTTGCAATGCGTCAAGCATGTCATGATTTTCGTGATTGCCGGCGCACCAATATATTTTTACATGCCCATGCTGAAGAAATTCCACGGAGTTTTTAATGGCTTTGCTATAATCAAAAGGCGGCCAAAAAAAACAAAAATCTCCGCATTGCAAAAGAATTATTTCAAGATCATCTTCTTTTGCTAAACGACGTATGGCGCTATTGTTACGGATTTTTTTGTTAATAAAAGTATTTAAAGCATGAAAATCGGCATGAATATCACCTATTGCATAGACAATTTGCTGCATAAGCGGCTCCACAAGTAAATTTGGCAAGCTTCAATATTTTTACCATAAAAGGGCGCCATGGCAAGCAGAACCTAGGGTGGTGTGAACAAAATACTTATTGACAAAAAGGTCGATAGCAGTTTTAGTAGGAATGGTTATCAGCAAGATGGCCCACTATTACTCAGGAGGATGAACATGATTCAAATCGGTATGCTAGCACCAGAATTCACTACCAAAGCGTATGAAAATGGTGAATTTAAAGATGTGTCCTTAAGTGACTATCGCGGTAAATGGGTGTTTTTATTCTTTTATCCAGGCGACTTTACCTTTGTTTGAGTAACCGAAGTTGCTGCAGTTGCAGCAAAAATAGACCATTTCCAAAAGCTTGGCGTACAAGTTTTAGGCGTGAGCATGGACAGCGTCTTTGTTCATAAAATGTGGGACGAACAAGAAATTTCCAAAATGATTGGCGAAAAAGTGCCCTTCCCATTACTTTCTGACCCTTGCGGTAATATCGGTAAAGAGTATGGCGTGTTCTCCGCCGGTGATTCCATCAATTTACGCGGTAGCTTTATCATCAATCCTAGCGGTATAGTGCAAAGTATGGAAGTTGTGGCTGCTCCTGTGGGTCGCGAATTTGACGAAACCTTGCGCCAAATCGAAGCTCATCAGCATGTGTGCGCCACCAAAGGCTGCCAAGTAACTCCTACTGCATGGAAGCCCGGCAACCAAGTGCTTGAACCTGCTGCAGACCTTGTAGGTAAGGTTTGGGAAACTTGGACTCCGCAATTTTACTATCGTACCTCCAAATAGTGAAATAAAATAAAGTGTTTTACAGGGAGGGCGCAAGCTCTCCCTTATTTTTTAAGGTGTTGCCCATGAAAGCACAAGAACATGGCGGCAATATATGGCAGATGGCGCAGCTAAGTCAGCGTCGTCCCGAAGATATTGTGGACTTTAGTGTCAATGTGCGCCCAGAAGGGCCTGCGCCTTTTTTGTTGCAGGCTCTGCAAAAGGCCATAAACTATGCGGCGCCGTACCCTTCTCCCTATGCTGAGGAAGCGCGTCAGGCGGCGGCTTCTTTTTATGGTCATTATGGTCATAGCCAAGATGCTTTTGTCTTTGGCAATGGTAGTAATGAGCTTATCCATATGGCGGCACGCTTTTTTGCAGCTCAAGGTTATACACAAGCTTGCATTATAGAGCCGGCATTTAGTGAATATGCCTTGGCAGCGCGTCATGCAGGTTTGCCTGTGCAGCGCCTTTGGGGGGGGCTTAAGCCTGGTGAAGTATGCCTTGCCACGGCTTTGCAAAAAATAGCCGCACGCAGTCTTGTTTTTTTGGCCAATCCTGCCAACCCTTCCGGTTTGTTACAATCTAAAGAGGCTTTGTTGCAGCTTATGGCGCAACGTGCAGACCTTATGTGGATTATAGACGAAGCCTTTATTGAATACGCCATGGAAGATGCTTCCATTATAAGCGATCTGCCCAAAAATGCCCTTATTTTGCGCTCCTTAACAAAATTTCACGCCCTTGCCGGAGTGCGCCTTGGTTTTTTAGTAGCTCATGCAGAGCTGGCCACGGCATTACGCGGCTGTATGCCGGCGTGGTCGGTGAATTGTTTTGCTCTGCAGGCAGCTTTGGCTGTTTTTCAAGATACTTCAGCCTATGCCACGCAAACGCGAGAAGAAAATGTACGCCGTCGTGAGCATTTGGTGGCGCAATTACAAGCTATTGATGGCATGGAGGTTTTTCCTTCTGCGGCCAATTATGTGCTTTTTCGCCATGGGTATTTACCTAAGAATACTGCATCTCTTTTGCTTAAAAAATACGGCATGGCTTTGCGCGATTGCTCCAATTATTATGGCCTTGAAGATAAAACATGGTACAGGGCGGCGGTGCGCTTTGAGCATGAGCACGTAGCTTTGGGGCAAGCCTTACGAAAGCTTTTGCCTGAATGTACATAAAGTTTTGCGCTGTGAGGCCATGTAAAAAAGTGAGTAGAGCTTTTAACTTTGCTTTAATGCTTGGCTAGATTACAAAAATCCTTAGAAAAACTATGGACATTTGCCCAAAATTAAACTAAGCAAGGTGTATCTTGATTGAAGAAGGAGAGCCACCCATGGCGCAAAAGAAAATTGAACGC
>CAYJAL010000069.1:0-10157 GCA_964367875.1 uncultured Desulfovibrionaceae bacterium
TTCTTGGCTTTGGCAGAAGAAGGTATTCGCCAAGTTATCCCCGGCTTCACGGCGGTATGGTATGAAATGTTCTTCTATAACGGCATTATTTTCTTCTTCTTTACTGCTTTGCTTTGGATGTTCTGCCGTATTTTCAAAGCCCATGATGTACAGCTTGAAGGCGGTAAAGAATATTTTGAAAAAGCCTATGCCGACCTTGGTCCCATGTCTTCCAAAGAAAAAAGCGGCATTGCCGTGGTCAGCGTGCTCATGGCTTATCTGTTCACCGTGCCTTGGCATGGCTATCCTGCTGCCTATGGCTTTATGACCTTGCCCTATGTGCTCTTCTTGCCCCTCTTAAAGGTAGGCACCACCCAGGCCATCAACAGAACCAATTTTGGCATTTTCTTCTTTATGATCAGCTGCCTTGGCATCGGTACAGTGGGTGGTGAGTTAGGCTTTGGGAATATTATCTCCAGCTCCATCACGCCGCTTTTACAAGATGCCCCTGTACTTATGTCCTTGCTCATCATGATGGCTTGCGGCGCCGCGGCTAACTTTTTCATGACACCCTATGCCATGATGGCCGGACTTTCCTATCCTTTCGCACAGGTGGGCGTGGACCTTGGGCTTAATCCCATGGCCACCATCATGACTTTAGTTGCTTCTTGCGACCTTATCTTCTTCCCCTTCCAAGTGGCGCCCTATTTATTATTATATGGCTATGGTATGATTACCATGAAAGAATTTTTAACTTTTAATATGGTTAAAATAGTTCTTACTGTACTTTTCTTCTCTTGTGTTATGTTCCCCATATGGAACTTCTTTGGATTACTTTACGCAAGTTAATATTAGATAAGTAAATTTATCGTAGTTTATAAAATATAGTATATAAAAATATATTACCCCTCTTATTTAGCATATAAATAAGAGGGGTTTTATTTTGAGAATGTCACACTTGTCTAGTTGTGGCGAAAATGGTCTTTTTGCTTAAACGCTTTCTTAGGGCATTCAATATTATAAGATTGATGTAATCTTAAACGCATTTTTTCTGCTAAAGCTTGCTCTTTTTCATTCTCAAGTAATTTCTTTTCATCAGGCATGGTATATTCTCCTATAAAGTGAATTGTGTTGTTCTGAAAAAACAAATTACCACGAAAATGCTTTATGTCAATTATATCACTTGCAATAAAATTTAATCATCTTGATAAAATTTTACTATTATCATAACGCTTGGTGCTACGTCCTGTAGCACACAAGCTATCGCAAGCGTCGCCTGCGCATGAAGTAAATTCATGCTTGCCTTTGGCTTGCTCCCCTGCGGGGCTAGGCCGCGTCCTGCGGCCTGAGACATAACGCTTGGTGCTACGTCCTGTAGCACACAAGCTATCGCAAGCGTCGCCTGCGCATGAAGTAAATTCATGCTTGCCTTTGGCTTGCTCCCCTGCGGGGCTAGGCCGCGTCCTGCGGCCTGAGACATAACGCTTGGTGCTACGTCCTGTAGCACACAAGCTATCGCAAGCGTCGCCTGCGCATGAAGTAAATTCATGCTTGCCTTTGGCTTGCTCCCCTGCGGGGCTAGGCCGCGTCCTGCGGCCTGAGACATAACGCTTAGTGCTACGCGTTTTCGAGCAAATAGCTTACGAAATAGTACTTTTCAAGCATTCACTCTAAGCAGGCTATTCAAAAAGGGTTGGATGCGAGGCAAGCGAAGCTTTTTGCGGAGGGAGTGTATACATAATACTCGACTGGAGCAAAAAGCAAGCTTAACGATGCAGACAGCTCTTTTTCAATAGCCTGCTCAGCACCTTTTCCCTTGCCCAAGCCCTCACTAGCAGGTAAAATGCCTGCATGAGCGTACAAGAAAATGCCCCCTTTCATCCACACTGGTCACCTCTTATGGAAGAATGGCTCGACAGCCTCTTGGCTGAGCGCGGCCTGTCTCCCCATACGGTGGCAAGCTATGGGCACGATTTAAAAAACTTTCTCACCTTTTTAGAAGAAAGCCAGCTTTGTGAGCAAGCCGCCAAGCGAGAATTACAAGAGCATGAACTGTTCTTATATATGGCATGGCTACGCGGCCGCGAACATACAGGGCGCACCCTTTCGCGCCACCTTTCAAGCTTACGCGGTTTTTTTGCTTATTTGCTGGAGCAAGGCCGTATACAAAAAAATCCTGCCAAGCTCTTGGAAAGTCCTAAATTGCCTTCGCTCTTGCCGGAATTTCTTACCCGCGAAGAAATGCAATGCCTGCTGGAAAAGCCCCCCCTGCACGATAGATTGGGACAGCGCGATCGCTGCATCTTGGAACTACTCTACGCATCGGGTTTGCGCGTAAGCGAATTATGCAATTTACAACTCCTGGATATAGACAGCCAGCGCCGTATCTTGCGTATCTTTGGAAAGGGCTCCAAAGAACGTTTGGTACCCGTGCATGAAGAAGCCATGCAGCTTTTACAAGGCTATATAGACCAGTGGCGCAAGCTCTTTTCGCCCAAGGAGGATTTTGTCTTTGTAAACCGCTCAGGACGCGGCCTTACACGTCAGTACATTTGGAAAATGGTCAAAAAATACGCTTTAGAAGCCGGCATTAGCCACTCCATTTCGCCGCATACCTTTCGCCATTCTTTTGCCACGCACTTACTGGAAGGCGGGGCAGATTTACGCACTGTACAAATACTTTTAGGGCACAGTGACATCAGCGCCACCGAAATTTATACCCATATCCAAACACGCCGCTTGCAAGAAGTGCATAAACGCTTTCATCCTCGCAGTAAAAGCCAAGCCCATCAAAAAGAGAATATAGGAGGGAACAGCTGATGCTCTGCGTAAAAAACACCTGCCCCATGCCCATAAACCATGAGGAGGAAAGCCTCGATTTTCCCTATATGCAGCAAGGTGTGCCTACCCTCATCACATGCCATGCCAATGCTGATTTTGACGCTTTTGCCTCCATCATTGCGGCGCAATGCCTTTACCCACAATCCATCTTGCTTTTCCCCGGCACGCAAGAAAAAGCCTTGCACACATTTTATACAGAAACAGCTATTTTCATGTATAATTTTCAAAAAACAGAAGATATAGATTGGGACAGCATCCAGCGCCTAGTGGTGGTGGACACAAGGCAAAAAGGGCGCCTTAGCCATGTGGCCCCCTTGCTGCAAAGGCAAGATGTGGACATTCATTTATGGGATCATCACCCCCCTTCTTCCGATGATATGGAAGCTTCTTTTTGTAAATACGCTTCGGTGGGCGCCGCCGTCACCCTACTTATTAACGAAATACGCGCTCAAAAAATATTCATTTCTTGCCAAACAGCCACTATTTTAGGCCTTGGCATTTACGCCGACACAGGATCCTTTACCTACACCTCCACCAAGCCGGAAGATTTGCAGGCCGCCGCATGGCTTTTGGAGCAAGGTATGGATGTGCATGCCATCACCGACATTGCCGCCCATGAGCTCACGGCTGCCCATGTGCAGGCCTTGCACGCTTTATTAGAATCCACCACTGTATATCAAGTGGGCTCGATTCCCCTGGCCATTGCCGATGTGTCCCTAGACAATTACCTCGGTGATTTTGCTTATTTAGCGCATAAACTTATGGAAATGGAAAAATTTGACATTCTTTTTGCCATGGGTCGCATGGGCGATAGAGTCACCGTGGTGGCGCGCTCTCGGCGTAAGGATTTTAACGTGGGCGCCGTATGTATCTCCTTAGGTGGCGGCGGACATGCCTATGCCGCCTCAGCTTCGGTGCGCAATAAAACCATTTTTGAGGTGCGCGAGCATATTTTGCAAGCGGCCTATGGGCAAGCGCATCCCGAAAAATGCGCCAGAGATTATATGTCCGCTCCGGCACTGGGCATTGAAATGGGCATCAGCATTGAAGATGCCTATAACTTCATGGTGCATTTTGGCCTCAAAGCTGTGCCTGTATTTGCCAAGGGCACAAGGCGCTGCGTGGGGCTTTTGGATGCGCACACGGCTGGGCGCGCCGTAAATCATAAGTTATCAGAATTTGACACCTATATGCAGCAAGATATACGCACCTTGCCGCCACAAGCAGGCCTAAGTGAACTTATTGACATCATTATAGATGCGCGCCAATACCTTGTGCCCATTGTGCAAGATGATGCTGTCATAGGCGTGGTTACGCGTACAGATTTGGTAAATATCTTTATGACAGAGCCGCGCCCAAGCACCTTAAATAAGAGCAATAAAGCACGCTCATTACAAAAGATTTTACGCGATCGCCTGCCCAAAAATCTTTATAATTTATTGGAAATGGCCGGAAAAATTGCCGACGATTTACAAATGACGGCCTATGTGGTGGGCGGTTTTGTGCGCGATATTTTACTTGAACGCAAAAATTTTGACATAGATATTGTGGTAGAAGGCAATGGCATTGAATATGCCAAAGTGCTGGCGCAGCGCACCGGCGGACGTATGCGCGAACATCAGAAATTTTTAACTGCCGTGGTTATTTTCACCGATGAAGATGGCCATGATGTTTATGTAGATATAGCCACAGCGCGCCTAGAATATTATGAATACCCCGCCGCCATGCCCACAGTGGAAATGTCGTCCATTAAATTAGACCTCTTGCGCAGAGATTTTACCATCAATGCCTTAGCCATTCATTTAGGCAAAAATATGTTCGGCCAATTGGTAGATTTTTTTGGTGGCCAGCGCGATATTCATGATAAGCGCATCCGCATTTTGCACACCTTAAGCTTTGTGGAAGATCCCTCGCGCTGCCTCAGAGCTGTGCGCTTTGAACAGCGCTATAATTTTAAATTAGGCCCCAAGGTGGAGCATCTTATGAAAAATGCCCTCACCCTAAAACTCATTGATAAATTGCAAGGGGCAAGGCTTTACCATGAAATGCGTAGTATTTTTGAGGAATTTAACCCCATCGCTTGCCTGTGGCGTTTAGATGAATTGGGCATTTTGCCAGCCATTCATCCTCTTTTGCACCTTACGCCGCGTAAACAAGAATTACTCTATGCTCTTAAAGATATTTTGGATTGGTATCATCTGCTCTATTTTACCACCACCCCGCAACGCTGGATGATTTACTTTTTAGGTCTGTGCCACAGGCACAACTATACCGAAAGCGCCGAAATATTGGATCGCCTCGGCATTCCGGCATTACAAAGGGATGAGCTATTGCAATTGCGCGAAAGTATTCGTCATCTGCGCCCGCAAATTAAACATTGGCATCACGATAAGGGCAAAATCAGCCAACTATGCCAGCTTTTGCAAGGGGCGCCGCTGGAGGCCTTACTCTTTATGATGGCGCGCACCCATTCTGAAGATTTACGTATGGTTATCTCACGCTATATCACCACATGGCGCCAAACTACCATTGCCATTGGCGGCAAAGATTTGCTGGGTCTTGGCATAGCCTCTGGCCCCGGCATGGGCGAAATACTGCGCCTTGTTAAAGCTGCCAAATTAGATGGCGCGGCTCCATGTAGGCAAACGCAATTGGAGCTTGCCCAAAGAATTGCCGAAGAGAAGGGGTATATGCTGCCAGTACACTGGGTATAACAGGCTGTTCAAAAAGCAGCGTCTACTGCGTCAGACTTGTTTTTTGCTCCAGTTACGTATATTTTGATACGCTCCTTACGCAAAAAACTGCGTCTTCCTTGTATCCGCTACTTTTTGAACAGCCTGTAAATTGTGTTTATCAGTCTCGCTACTTTTGCCATTGAACACTTGTCCTATACGATACAAGCTATCGCAACAATCGCTGTTGCTGAAAATACATTTCGGCTGGCTTAGTTTTGCTCCGCTACGCGGCTTGCCCACATCTTGTAAGCTTACTGGCAACCGCATGTAGACATTTTTTTTCAAGCATCTATTAAATACAGGCTGTTCAAAAAGGGTTGAATGCGAGGCAAGCGAAGCTTTTTGCGCAGGGAGTGTATAAATAATACTCGACTGGAGCAAAAAGTAAGCTTAACGAAGCAGTCAGCCCTTTTTCAACAGCCTGATGGCCTCGCTACTTTTGCTATAGAACACTTGCCCCCCCAAGCTAAAAAGTGTATAAGAGGGAATGACCTTGACCATGAAAGGAGCACCTTTATGAAGGTATTATGGGCGCCTTGGCGCTTGTCCTATATTTTAGGGCCCAAGCCGGACTCTTGTGTTTTTTGCTTACCAGAGCATACCAAGGAAGATGCCGAGCGCCTTATCCTACATAGGGGCAAATATTGCTTTGTTATAATGAATAAATTTCCTTATAACAATGGACATCTTATGGTGACACCCTATAGGCATATCATGGACTTTACGGCGCTTACGCCAGAAGAAAGCACAGAAATGATGGATTTTTTGCAAAAATGTACAAAGATTTTGCAAGAGCGCTTTCACTGTCAGGGCATTAATATTGGTTTAAACCTTGGAGAAGCCGCAGGGGCGGGCATTCGAGAGCATTTACACTTTCATTTAGTGCCACGCTGGAATGGCGACTCCTCATTTATGGCTGTTATGGACGAAGTGCGTATGGTGCCGGAACACCTTGAGGCCAGCTATCAAGCGCTAAAACCCCTTTTTGAACAAACATTTCCCACCCTTTAGGAGGCTCAGCAATGCGTTATGTAAAAGTTTTACTCTTTGTACTTATCTTTTTTGTAAGTATGGTTTTCTTCTTCCAAAACCAAACCACACTTTCCACTGAGATGAAGCTACAATTACAACTTTTCTTTGTGGAGCCTATGGAATCCATTGCGCTACCCTTCTATTTCCTTGTATTAGCAGCCTTTTTACTGGGCGCCATCTTGGCCGTCTGTGCTTTGGTGTGGGATAAAATGAGCCTTTCCGCACGCCTTATGAAAAGCCAATGGCGTGTACGCTCCTTAGAAAAAGAAGTTGCCACCTTAAAGGCCAAGCAAGTACAACAAGAATTGCCTGCCGTAGAAGTACCAGCGGAAACAAAGGGCAAAAAGGAAGCTGAAAAGCCTGTGGAAGCCCCTAAAAAAGAAGAAAAAGAAGAGCCCAGACAGAGAGTGACTTCGGCTACCCCTGAGGATTTTGCTTAACACGCTGTTGAAAAAGTGCACATTGTGTCGTCAAACTTGTTTTTTACTCCAGTTACGTATGCCTAATACGTGCCTTCCGTAAAAAAGCATCGTTTTCCTCACACTTTACACTTTTTGAACAGCCTGCAGTAGCTTTATGAAATTAGGCAGTTTTTGAGTGCTTACTGAAAAATTGCTTTTTTTCATTCGCAAACTGCTCGTAGCATTACCAACGGTTGGCATAAACAATGCCTTCTAAGTAAGTGTAAATATTTCTGGGGGAAATACTTTTAAAAAAAGTGTTCCCCCACTTTTTTTCATCTATGCACCCAAAATTAGACCCTTTAGCCCATAAAAAAACATGAAAAAAAATCCCATTCTTAGCCCAAATGCCCCCGGCACAGCAGACGAAGCTGAAGTAGCTCCAGCTCTCCCTAGCACACAACCTGCTGAAGGCGCTGCCAAACTCACCCCCATGTTTGAGCAATATCTGCGCATAAAAGCTGAGTACCCACATTGCTTACTCTTTTATCGCATGGGTGATTTTTATGAACTTTTTTATGAAGATGCCGTAACCGCCGCCAAAGAATTGCAAATTACCCTCACCGCCAGACATAAAGACAGCCCTTCCCCTGTGCCCATGTGCGGCGTGCCTTGGCATTCATCCAAGGGCTATATCTCTCAGCTCATAGCCAAGGGCTTTCATGTGGCAGTATGCGAGCAAGTAGAAGATCCCAAAGCCACAAAAGGTTTGGTAAAGCGCGAAGTTACGCAAGTTATCACTCCCGGCACCGTCATTGAAGATGACAATTTACATGCCAAAAGTCATAACTATTTAGCTGCCCTTTACCTAGAAGATGATGGCAGCAAAAATACCACCGGATCCCTCGCATGGGTGGATACCTCCACAGGGCAATGGGCCGGTATTCATGGCATGAAAAAAGCCGAGCTTTGGCAATGGGTACAAAAGCTTTCTCCGCGTGAGCTTCTTTTACCCGATACAGAAAAAGCCCCCGCCGACCTTTTATTGGAAGGTATGCAGCTGTTACGCGTGGCCGCGCGCAGTCATTTTGATTTGCAAAGCAACACACGCCTACTCTTACAAGCCCAAGGAGTAAAAGAATTAGCCGCCTTAGGCCTACAAAATAAGCCCGAGCTCACCCGCGCTTGCGGCGCCCTTCTTGTCTATTTAAGCCAAGTACAGCGCTGCGATATTCGCCATTTGCAGCCCTTCGCCCCCTTAGATTTACAAAAGCATATGCTGGTGGATGAGCTCACCGAACGCAATTTAGAAATTTTTGTGCGCCTCAACGGGCGCAAAGGTCTCGGCACCCTTTGGCATGTGCTCGACCACACCCTCACCCCCATGGGCGGACGCCTTTTGGAAGAGCGCCTACGCCACCCTTGGCGAGAAATAACCATCATCATGAAGCATCAAGAGGTGGTCACGCATTTATACAATGACCATGAAGGGCGCAGGCTCTTACGCGATGCCCTCAAAAGCATCTTTGACCTCGAGCGCATATCCACACGTATTCATTTACAAAGAGCTAATCCGCGCGACTATATTGCCCTGCGCAATTCCCTTGCTACCCTCCCAGCAGTAGAGCAAGCCGCCGCACAAAATGCCAATGCAAAGCCCTTACCGCCAAGCTTAGCAGCTCTTTTACAGCATTGGGATAATATAGAAGATATCACCATTTTACTGGAAAAAGCCTTGGTAGACGCTCCGCCCAATGTCATCACCGACGGCGGTCTTTTTAAACTTGGCTATAATGCAGAGCTGGATACGCTCATTGATCTTGCCGAGCACGGTGAGCAAAAATTGCAAGAAATGTTGCAGCAAGAGCAAGAAAGCACAGGCCTTAGCAAGCTGAAATTGGGCTTTAATCGCGTTTTTGGCTATTATTTTGAGCTTACTCGCTCCGCACAAGGGGAAGTTCCCGAGCATTTTCAGCGCCGCCAAACCCTTGCCAATGCTGAGCGCTTTACCACCGCAGCCCTTAAAGAGCTGGAAGAACATATCATGCAAGCGGCACAAAAGCGTAAAAGCCTGGAATATGCCCTCTTCCAAGATTTGCGCGAAACCATCTCTGCCCAGCGTAGTCGCATCCTTTTCACCGCCCACAGCATTGCCCAATTAGATTATTGGCAAAGCCTTGCCCATGTGGCGCGCCAGCAGCATTGGTCTGCTCCGGAATTAGACAATTCCCAAGACCTGTATATTCGCGAAGGCCGCCACCCCGTAGTAGAGGCCATCATAGGCACAGGAAATTTTGTGGCCAATGACCTTACCATGGACCAGCGCCGCCGCCTTTGCCTCCTCACAGGCCCCAACATGGCCGGTAAATCCACCATTTTACGGCAAACGGCCATCATTGCCCTTCTGGCGCATATGGGCGCCTATGTTCCTGCCTCCCACGCAAAATTGGGCATTATTGATAGAATTTTCTCCCGTGTGGGCGCCTCAGACAATCTCGCCGCCGGGCAAAGTACCTTTATGGTGGAAATGATGGAAACGGCCAGAATCTTGCGCCAATCCACCAAGAAAAGCCTTGTTATCCTAGACGAAATTGGACGCGGCACCAGCACCTATGATGGCCTAGCCCTAGCGTGGTCGGTGGTAGAAGAGCTCACCAAGCGCTGCCAAGGTACCATTCGCACCCTTTTTGCCACCCATTACCACGAACTCACCGCCCTAGAAGCGCAGCTACCCAGCGTCTTCACCATGAATATTGCCATTTGTGAGCATGGCGGCGAAGTGCTCTTTTTGCATCGCCTTGTGCCCGGCCCTTCTGACCGTAGTTATGGCGTAGAAGTGGCTCGCCTTGCCGGTGTGCCCATGCCTGTGGTACAGCGCGCTCGCCAAATTCTTGCAGATTTAGAACAAAAATCCTCCTCGCAGGGCAAGCGCGATCCCTCACCACGCATAGAGGTGAGCACTTTACCCGGAGTAGAACTGCCCGTACAAGAACTCGACGCGCCGCCGCCCTTACCACACATCGATGGCGGTGCGCCTCCAGAAGAGCATCCCCTTGTGCGCATTATTAAAGATTGCGACCCAGAACACTTGAGCCCCATGGACGCCTTGCAAAAAATTATCGAATGGAAAATGCTCTGGGGGAAAGAATAGTTTTTTGCGGGGGGAAAG
>CAYJAL010000070.1:0-10053 GCA_964367875.1 uncultured Desulfovibrionaceae bacterium
ACAGCGCGCATATCTTCCACGCTGGAAATACCACCGCCCACGCAAAAAGGAATAAAAATTTGCTCGGCCACACGCGTCACTACGTCGAGGAAAATGCCGCGTTTTTCGTGAGAGGCCGTAATGTCGTAAAAAACTATTTCATCGGCGCCTTCTTCATAATAACGCTTGGCCGTTTCTACAGGGTCACCAATATCCACATTGCCCTCAAATTTCACACCCTTGGTCAGCTTACCGTCGCGCACATCAAGGCAAGGTATCACTCTTTTACTCAGCATATTACTCCCCTTTTTCCACGCAATAGGCATAAAAATTTTGTAAAATTTGCAAACCGGGGGCGCCGCTTTTTTCTAAGTGAAATTGTATGGCCCATAAGCCATCTCGCCCGTAGATGCTGCAAAATTCCATGCCATAATAGGTGGTAGCAATGACCAGATCAGGATTGGGCGCCACGTAATAGCTATGGACAAAATAAAATTCGGCGTCGCTAGGCACATCTTTTAAGAGTAAGCAATCTTGCTGGCGGCTAAGACCATTCCAGCCCATATGCGGAATGCGCACAGGGGTGCCATCTTCTTCCACAAGGCCTTGGGGAAAGCGCAAGGTTTTGCCTGGCACTATGCCCAGGGTTTTGCTGTTATTTTCTTCACTAAAATCCAGCAAAATTTGACAGCCTAGGCAAATACCTAACAGAGGCTTACCGCTGGCTATGATGTCCTTAAGCACAGCATCAAGATCGCTGGATTGTAAATAGTCCATGGCTTGCCCTGCAGCGCCCACACCGGGAAAAATAACGCCCTTGGCCTTTTGCAAAAGGGCCACATCATCGGTAATGACAGCCTCTATGCCAAGATGCTCCAAGGCGCGCTTTACCGAGGTTTGGTTACCAGCCTCATAATCAAGTATTGCTAACATGTGTTTTTCCTTGCTCTAAGTAAAAGAATAATACTAGCAAAAAAGAGTTGAGATTGCCAGAGCCAAAAAGGCGCGTTTTTATTTTTTTGAGAGCTAAACTTATGACATTTCGGTATTTTTCTAAATCCAAAGCTTTGTGCAAAAAAAAGGCATGGAATAATCCATGCCCTTTTTACTTAATGGGACAAACCATTACTTCTTTTCACAACAAGAAGAGGAAGAACTGTTACCATCTGTAGCACAAGCGCAAGAGCTGGGTTTGGAGCCGTCGTTTCCGCCGCTTTCGCAACGGCTTCCGCAACCGCCGCCTCCGCAGCCACAAGATTTCTTATTCTTCCCCACATAACGTTTTACAATATATAGCGCTGCCAACACGACAAGACCTATGGCAATGGCATCATGCATATGAGCTCCTTATGTTTACTCTTTGTTTACATTTCATTACTGAAATTGACTGTGCATGTCAATATCATAAGTGTTACTTTCTGCATTTTTATGATACGCTGCTGGGAGCTGTTTTGGCATAGAGGACACACTTGGACAAGTTTTTAATATGCCCCACACTCGCCTATCAGAAAGGCCATGCTCTTTGGCAAGCTCGCGCACCACACGGCTAGAGCTATGCCCCTGACGTATCCCCTTGGTAAAAGTTGCAATAATGCTACTATTGCGCTGCTGGGCAAAATAGCGACTGCCCTTGGGTATATACATATCCGTACCCCCAAAGTGTAACACCACGCGCTGCATTTGCTCTTTGCTCAATACTTCGAGCAAAGGATGCCCATGCGCCTGCGCATAGGACCAAGCCCTAGGAATACGTAAAGTACAACCACCCATAAGACGCATAAGGGCAAGTAAGGTTTCTTGACTTTGTAGTACATGGCCTAAAAGCACAGCATTTTCCGGCAAGACCTCCCCTTGAGCTTTGGCAAGATCTGCACTGCTGCTTTGCTGCGGGCGTAATCGTTGCTTGGGTGCAGAGCTACTGTACATAGGCTGTCTCCACGTCAAATTGATGCAAATACGAATCCAAGTTACAAAAGGGCGCTGTAGAGCCAAAAGAATAGGTACGTCCATGCCATGGCTTAGAAATAGAAGCTGTGCAATCTACACAAGACACCGGAGCAGAGCCGCCGAAAGACCCACCGGAAGAGCCAGATGGTAAAACACCATGCCCGTGTAATACATTTAATGCACCCAAAGAGCGAGCTTTTTTCTCTAAAGCCTGTACTCGCCGCCTGGCTGAGCATAACAGCACATGAGTTTGAGGGTTACAAGCTGAACCTCTAGAAAGGTGCAGCAACATTTTGTCCAATCGCCGCAAGTCATCACATATAGAAACCATATTTCCCCCTTGCAACTTATCTTTCAATGAATATTTGTTATATTATATATGTAAGCAAATAATCATTTTGGTGCAAGCCTTTTTTGTACACGTAAAGATTTCTCTTATTCTAAAAGAAAACTTGTCACAAATCACGGAAAACTTTTTACAATACATCTTAGCCTTTAGAGTGTATGCACAGAAAAGCTACAATACATTCACTATTTTGCGCTCTAAAATTTTTTTCCCTAGCTTATTTTATAAACTTTTCTTATAAAAAGACCTACATAAAAGCCTTATTTCTTACACCCCAAAAGCACAAGGATGCCGTATGTCAGAAAACCCATTACACTTTGGGCAACGCCTGCGCCAAAGGCGAGAAAGTTTAGGTCTGCGCAAACAAGAACTTGCTGCCAGCATAGGGGTGAGTCTAACCACTATTCAACAGTACGAAAATGGCCAAATGCCCAAGGGCGAGTTTGCCGTACGCCTTGGCCAAGCGCTCAACTGCTCCCTCGATTGGCTTTTGGCAGGGCAAAGCCTGAGTCAAGGTGCAGAAGATGAGGCCAACAATCTTATTATGATCCCCATGGTGGAAGCCAGACTTTCCGCCGGGGGCGGTAGCTTTGAAACAGGCATGGAGCATGTGCGCCATTACGCTTTTCGCTTTGATTTTTTACGCCGCAAGGGCACCCCTTCCAGTATGGTGCTTTTGCGCGTGGCCGGCGATAGTATGCAGCCAAGCATTATGCACAATGATGTGGTGCTCATTGACCAAAGCCAAACCACGCCTCAACCCGGCTCCATGTATGCGGTGAGCGTAGAGGATATGGTCTACCTTAAAACCGTCAATGCCGTGCCCGGTAAAATCATTTTATCCAGTATAAACCCTCTTTATAGCCCCATTGAGGTGGATAGCTGCGAACAAACCCAAGATCTTGTGCGCATTATAGGACGTGCCATCTGGCTGGGGCGAGAGCTCATATAGCAGCCTGTTGAAAACGTACAAATTGCTTCGCCAGACTTGTTTTTTGCTTCAGTTACGTATGTCTATACGCGCCTTCCGCAAAAAACTTCGTCTTCCTTACACTTTGCACGTTTTGAACAGCCTGTCTGTCGTGTGGCTAGCACTAATATGCCCTCTTCGTACGTAAATCTCCTGGCCATATAGCATGCCCCTGGCACGGCGCCCAGCACACGAAAGCCGGCTTTCTCCGCCAAGCGCCAAGCATGTGCATTGCTTTTGGCGCTTATACCCATAACAGCATCGCAAGGCAGATGCGTAAACATCCACTGCAAAGCGCCGCGGCTGAGGGCTATGGCCTCGCGAAAATGCGCCCGAAATACCGTGAAATCAAAAGACCATACCCTCCCCTGCTTGGGGCTTAGCAAGGCCATGCCACAAATATTTTCTTCCTTATGCTTTTCTTTTCCTTTGGGCACCGCACATAAAATACAGCCCTTGTTCGCCTGCGTAAGCTCTAGCCAATCTTGCAACAAAGGGCAGGCATAGGCGTGCATAGTAAAGGGCAGCAAACCTTCCTCCTGCATACGAGCAAAAAGCTTTGTTCGTAAGTTCGTAAAAAGAGGTTCTTCCAAAGGCAGAGTAAAATACTGATAAGGCATTACTTTCTCCATATATCATAGGTTACTTGGGCTTTTTTACCCTGAGATACATCTTGTTCTCGAAAACCCAGTACAGCATAACGTAAGGCATCGGTGGCATGGCTAGTCCAATTGTGCAAAGGCGCTGAAGAAAAGACCTCTTGGCGCGGACGCCATTGCCGGCGATATTGACGTAAAGCACGCAATCCTGTGGCACAAGCAGCACTGTCAAACCACATGCGGTCTAAGCCCACGCGCAAGGCATTTATACCATCAGCCAAGGGCAAGGAAGGGCATATAGTAAAGTGAATACCCAACTTTGCCGCCATTTCCCATCTGCTTAATCCTGTGCCCAGCTCACGTACGCGAATATCATGGGGGGCAATGTGCTTGCCATAGGTATAAGGCTTTGCCTGCAAGAGCTGCACATAATGCTGCAAACCTTGGCCGCTATCCTCCAAATATTCTAAAATGCGCCACTGTCCACCGCTTTGCACCTGAAAAAACCAAATAGCGGTGGCATCGTCCATGCCCAAGTCCCATGCCGTATGCACTGGCAATTCCGGCGCATGGGGAACAGAACACAGCCGCCCTTGTGCTTCCAATTTTTCCAAGGTATCGGCAAAGTAGGCACCGCGCACAGCGGCGGCAAAGGAACATTCAAATTCCTGTAAATAGTCTTCCTTATTCATGGAAAGACGCGCTGCCTGCAATTCCGCCGGGGCAATATAGCCCGTTTGAGAGGCCTTAAAACAAAAGCGCGACCATAAGGGCATTGTGTGTTCTTCAGCTTCTTCTTCCTTGCCGGCCT
Source organism: uncultured Desulfovibrionaceae bacterium (assembly GCA_964367875.1). Lineage (GTDB taxonomy): Bacteria > Desulfobacterota > Desulfovibrionia > Desulfovibrionales > Desulfovibrionaceae > CAYJAD01. Next base: position 4,653 of record CAYJAL010000070.1, read on the forward strand.
CTTGCCACACATCATAGAGTAAATTATCCACCCCTTGCGGCGTGCCGCAAAATAAAGCGCGCCCCATTCTATCCGCCAACATGGGGCGTATAATGCGTGTCCACACCTCGCGCGGCATATCCGCCGGCTCATCCAGCACCACATCATCTAAATACATACCGCGCAAAGCATTGGCATTATCCGTACCAAAAAGGCGAATACTGGCTCCTGTGGGCAAGGTGCATTTAAGCTCCGTTTCTGAATAACGGACATTTGGTATATGCGCTGTGAAGTATTTTATATAATCCCAAGCCACGGTTTTGGCCTGCCCCAAATAGGGCGCCATATAGGCCGCGCGCCACGTAGCGCCATGACTCCCTGTGGAAGCACGCAAAGCCTGACGTATAAGGTCATTGATGGCCGCCACGGTTTTGCCAAAGCGTCTATGGCACAGCAGCACACAAAAGCGCGTACGCTGCTCATGAAATTGCCATTGCAAAGGGCGCGGCGCATAGGGAATAGCACAATGATTGTGCCCAGCTTTTGTCCCAAGGGCTTTGTGCGCCCGGGCACTACACATGATTTTCCTCTGCTGTATTCTCTGCAACATCTTGCGGTGCGCTCCAGCTAAAGGTCATGTGTACAGGCTGGGTATTTTTCTTGTCAGCGCTTTGCCCTTGCGAAGAAGCATTTTCCAATAAGGCACACAGCTCTTTCATTTCCTTTATAAGCTCTATGCCTTTATCGCCCACTTCTGCCTCTGAAAGGCTTAAGGTTAAACGTTCAAGCCTTTCTTTTAAGGCCTTTTGCAAAGCCACTTTGCCGCTACGTGTTCTTTTTTGCATAAGCTCTCCTGTTAGCAGCCTGTTAAAACGTTCATATTAAAAACATTGCATAAATATACTGTTATGGCTTTGCCACAGGCAGTTCAAAAAGTGTAAAGAGCGAGGAAGACAAAGTTTTTTACGCAAGGCGCGTATAAACATACGTAACTGGGGTAAAAAACACGTCTGACGATGCAATATGCACTTTTTCAACGCCTGTTAGCATTCTCTTTCCATCAAGGCCATATACTCAAGTAAAGCCTGACAACGCTGTTTCCAGCCCCACAACTGCGAGGCATATTTTTTATTTTTTTGCGATAGCTTGGTATAATGACGCACCCTTTGGCGTAAGCACAATCTGGCCGTGTAAAAATCCAATCCATGCTCTTGTAGATCTTTGGCCATTTTCACCACAGCTTCAGGGGCAAAATCATGCCCTTGAATGGGGGTGAATATATCTAAATGCGCCTCCCCCACGGTGTTGCAAGCTTGCTGCAAAAGCCCCATGGCCGCCTCGCAGCCCAAGTGCAAAGCGCTGTCATACAGCATAAAGCCTATGGGCGCCGGGAGGTCACCGCAGCGCAAAGCTTGCCAAATATTACGGTGCAACATGTCCTTAAACACATGCTCAATACATGTATTTTCTGCCTCTTCTTGCTCAAGACTTTGCTCATGCGGAAAAGACAGCATAAGGCCAAGGCCAGCATCCCATGCAGAAATAGCATTGCACCCATCGGTAGTGGCGGCAATGTGTTGCGCTTGGCACAAAGTCTGCTCTTGAACCTCGTGCAAACTTTGCTGCATATGTGCGTCAAGGCTTTCCCAACCCCACGATTGACTAAAAGCATGCGCCGCTTGAAACGAATCTTCCATGATGTTCTCCTTTATTGTGCAGCAATGCAAACTATGCACTGCGTAAGAACAGCATGCGACATTCTACTTATTTCGTAAGGGGGAAGTATTTCAGTAACGGAAGAGAACAAAAAAAAGGAAGAGCCAAAACTCTTCCTTTTCATAATATTTCTGTGTGGGGGGAAATATATAATCTTACTTATTGATAAGATCAAAAAGTATATTGCTGAGACCCTGTAAATCCGGCTTGGAGTATTGGGCATCGGCGCCCACAGATTTACACTTTTGAATAAGGCTATCACTTACCATGGAGGAAAATACCGCCACGGGCACTTCTTTTAAAATGGGATGCTCTTTAATGCGCTTACACAGGGCAAGGCCGTCAATGCTAGGCATTTCAATATCGGTGATAACCCCTTCCACATAATCGGTAATGGGCTTGCCGGTTTCTTTCACCAGCTCCGCATAACCAAGCATAATATTCCATGCAATTTCGCCATTTTCTGCCTGTGTCACTTCAAATCTACCCTCTTGTGAGAGCAAATCCAGTACTAAGCGGCGAATGGAGCTGGAGTCATCGGCATGGAGCACACGATACTTTCTATCAATGGGAGCATCGGGCATTTTGGCTTCATCCATACGCATGGCAATATTAGGATGAATTTCCGCCACAATGGCTTCAAGGTCGAGTAAAAGAATAATACGATCATCCATGCGCACCACGCCGGTAACGGCATTGCGGCTCACTTGCGTAAGCAAAGACCCCGGCGCTTCCACATTGGTCCAGCTAAGGCGATAAATACGATTAACCCCAGAAACCAAAAATCCCGTGGTTAAGGTATTAAATTTGGTGATAATAATTTTATATTCTTGATTGGGACCCTGGGTAAAATTCAAATATTTTGCCACATCAATGAGGGGAATCACTTCACCATTTCTGTGAGCAAAGGCACCCATAACAGCAGGGTGAGGCATTTCAGGCATGGCGGTAACTTTTTGCGGACGTATAATTTCCACAACTTTAGCCACATTTATACCATAGTGGCCGCAGTATCCTTCTTCTTCCACATAAAATTCCATGACTTCCAATTCATTGGTGCCAGCTTCAAGAAGAATATTTGTTTGCGACATGGTCAGCCTCCTGCCTTACTTGTGAGTAATTCCAACGTGAGCCCTAGTAATAATTACGGCCATGCGCCATAAAACTTTATATCTGATTAGAAATAAGAACTTTTGGGAAAGTGTAAACACCTTCCCAAAAGCTTTAAAGGAATTTTAGTTTTTTTGTGTAGCAAAAATAGGGAACTGACGTGCAAATTTTTCCACGTCTTCATGAATGGCGGCGAGCTTTTGGGTATTTTCTGCATTTTGCAAAGCATCCACAATCCAAGCTGCCACTTGCTGCATATCTTCTTCCTTCATTCCGCGCGTGGTAAGAGCGGCTGTACCAAGACGTACACCGGAAGTCACAAAGGGAGACCGTGTTTCAAAGGGCACAGTATTTTTATTGGCGGTAATACCTGCCGCATCAAGGGCATGCTCTGCATCCTTACCTGTAATACTCTTATCAGATAAATCCATAAGAATAAGATGGTTATCTGTACCACCAGATACAAGAGTAAAGCCTGCATCCATAAGGGATTTTGCCAAAGCAGCGGCATTTTTCACCACTTGCTGTTGATATGCCACAAAGGAAGGTTTCAATGCTTCACCAAAAGCCACAGCCTTAGCAGCAATAACGTGCATAAGGGGGCCACCTTGAATACCGGGGAAAATCTGGCTATTCAAAGTCTTGCCCATATCCTCAGAGGATAAAATCATACCGCCACGAGGACCACGCAAGGTTTTATGCGTGGTGGTGGTGGTAATATGCGCGTGAGCAATGGGAGAAGGATGCACACCAGCAGCCACAAGGCCGGCAATATGCGCCATATCCACAATAAGCTTGGCGCCCACTTCATCGGCAATGGCGCGAAAACGTGCAAAATCGATGGTACGAGAATAGGCAGAGCCACCGGCCACGATAACTTCGGGCTTATGCTCTTTTGCCGTGGCAAGCAATTGATCGTAATCAATGCGGCCTGTTTCTCTTTCTACACCGTAAGAAACGATGTTAAAAAGACGACCAGAAAAGTTTACAGGACTACCATGGGTCAAGTGACCGCCATGGGATAAGTCCATACCCAAAATGGTGGCGCCGGGCTTTACACATGCAAAATAGGCGGCCATATTGGCTTGAGAGCCGGAGTGAGGCTGCACGTTCACATAGGCAGCGCCAAAAAGCTTTTGAGCACGCTCAATGGCAAGGCTTTCCACTATATCCACATATTCGCAACCGCCATAATAGCGCTTGCCGGGATAGCCTTCAGCATATTTATTGGTCAACACAGAACCTTGCGCTTCACGCACAGCGGCGGAAACAAAGTTTTCTGAAGCAATAAGCTCTAACTTGCCTGTTTGACGGCCTGTTTCAAGACTGATGGCCGCTGCTACTTCTCTATCTTCCAACATAAGTTCTTGCATTCTTAGCTCCTACGCTTCCCAGCGCTTAAAGATAAGGCTGGCATTGGTACCGCCAAAGCCAAAAGAGTTACACATGGCATAATTGCATTGTACCTTTTCGCTGCCTTGCGTCATATAATTCAAATCACACTCAGGGTCTGGCGTATCGCGGTTAATGGTACCGGGAATAACACCTTCATGCAGTGCCAAGATGGAAAATACGCTTTCAATGCCGCCGGCAGCACCAAGAAGGTGACCGGTCATGGACTTGGTGGCAGAAATGCGAATATTTTGCGCATGCTCACCAAATACCAATTTAATGGCCTTGGTTTCACAAGAGTCGTTTAAGTAAGTAGAGGTTCCGTGCGCATTGATATGATCAATATCTTCTGGGCTAAGCTTAGCATCAGACAACGCATTTTTCATGGCTCTGGCCATGCCTTCGCCCGATTCATGAGGCGCAGTCATGTGATAGGCATCGCAAGAGGTGCCATAGCCAACCATTTCAGCGTAAATAGTAGCGCCACGAGCCACAGCAGATTCCATATCTTCCAGCAATATAAAGCCTGCACCTTCACCAATAACAAAGCCATCTCTGTCTTTATCAAAGGGGCGAGAAGCCTTGGTGGGATTATCATTATTTTGGCTGGAAAGGGCTTTTAAAGCCGTAAAGCCGGCTACGCCCAATGGAGTTACCGTAGCTTCCACGCCGCCGGTAATAACAGCGTCACAGCGATCTAAAAGCATTTCGCTAAAAGCAGTACCAATGGCATGCAATGCAGAAGCACAAGCCGTGGTCACGGTAACGTTATTGCCTTTAGCCCCTTCAAAGATAGCCACTTGCCCAGGAGCCATATTGGAGATAAGCATGGGAATCATAAAGGGAGAAATTTTGTTAGGCCCGGCTTTGAGCAACTTTTCATGGAAAGTTTCAAGAGTTTGCAAGCCCCCAAGACCCACACCAAGAATAACATCGGTGCGCTCGGCATTGCTGTCATCAATAACAAATTTGGCATCTTCAACCAAGGCTTTGCCAGCTGTTACAGCAAATTGCGTAAAGCGATCCATACGCTTCACTTGTTTAAAGGGGATATGATCCTCAGGCTTAAAATCTTTCACTTCGCCTGCAATGCGCGAATCATACGCCGATGCATCAAAATGAGTGATAGGGGCAATGCCGGACTCTCCTGCAATGAGAGCTTTCCATGTGCTTTGCACATCGTTGCCAAGAGGGGTGATGGCCG
>CAYJAL010000071.1:0-9889 GCA_964367875.1 uncultured Desulfovibrionaceae bacterium
TCCCATGGCAGCACCACTGAGGGCGCCTTGGTTGGTTTTGGACATATTGGTACAACCGACACTGGAAGCTAGGGTTAGAACCAGTAGGGTGATAAGGGCGATTTTTTTCATACTAAACCTCACAGCTTGAAGCATGGGTAAAAATTTCTTTATGGCAATGCCATATATAGGGTAAAATTTGCAGTCCCTTGGCGTAGTTTAGAAAATACTTTTCTTTTGTAGGCGTAGGCGTAAGGCATTTCCTACTACGGTAAGAGAGCTGATACTCATACTGGCGGCGGCGAGCATGGGGCTGAGCATAAGCCCAAAGCCAGAAAAAAGCCCTGCAGCCACAGGAATAAGTATGATATTGTAGGCAAATGCCCAAAAGAGATTTTGCTTGATGGCGCGCATGACAGCTTTACTTAAGCGCATGGCTGCGGCTACGTGCAAGACATCACTTTGCATGAGCACAATATCTGCTGATTGGATTGCAATATCTGTGCCTGCTCCAATGGCAATGCCTACATGGGCGGAGGCTAGGGCCGGGGCATCGTTGATGCCGTCCCCTACCATGGCAACTTTATGGCCGGATTCTTCAAGCTTTTGTACATGGGCAGCTTTTTCTTGGGGTAAGACTTCTGCCATGATGTTTTCAATATCCACTTGTTGCTGCACCACTTTGGCCGTTTGGGCATTATCACCGGTGAGCATGAGTACGTTAAGGCCAAGGCTTTTCAAGTGCTGTACAGCATTTTTGGAGCTCTCTTTTACGGTATCTGCCACAGCTATAAGACCTAAGAGGGTGTCGTTGTGGCAAAAATAGAGGACGGTTTTTCCTTGTCTGGCCCATTCTTTTTCTTTGTCGAGCAGGGGATTTTCTTTATTTTCCTTGGTTAAGAAGCGTGCATTACCGGCGAGGATTTGCTCTGAAGGGATAAGAGCATCATCACTGATGAGCTGTGCCATGATACCAAGGCCGGGGAGCTGGCTAAAGTTTTCAAAGCTTTCCTTGGGTAATAGGGAGAGTTCTTTTTCCTCTGCATGGCGCACAATGGCTTTACCAAGGGGATGCTCTGACAGGCTTTCCATGCTGGCTGCAAGGCGGAGGAGGGTATTTTCATCCATGGCTGAGGTGGTAGGAATGAATATATCGGTAAGTGTGGGCTTGCCGTGGGTAATGGTGCCGGTTTTGTCTAAGATTACCGTATCAACGGCTTGTAGGCGCTCCAGCGCCACGGCGGATTTAAATAAAATGCCTTTTTCAGCACCTAGTCCCATACCCACCATGATGGCTGTGGGGGTGGCAAGTCCCAAAGCGCAGGGGCAAGAAATGACTAAGACGGAAATGGCGGCGCTGAGGGCAAATTCTAAACTGTAGCCAAGGCCAAGCCATACCCCAAAGGTAATAAGGGCAATGATTATGATGATGGGCACAAAGATGGCGCTGATTTTATCGGCAAGGCGTGCAATGGGCGCTTTGGAGGCGGTGGCAGATTCCACAAGCTCAATGATATGGGCAAGGGTACTGTCGGCGCCGGCCTTGGTGACGCGCATATGAAAATAACCCGATTGGCTTACGGTGGCGCCAATGACGCTATCGCCCACCTTTTTTTCTTGCGGCAGGCTTTCCCCTGTGATGACAGAAGTATCAATAAAAGCATGACCGTGGACGATAATACCGTCGGCGGCAAGGCTTTCTCCGGCATAGACCACTAAAATATCGTCAGGGCGTATCTCTTCGGTGGCAATGGTAACTTCTTTTCCATTACGCAGGCAAAGGGCTGTGGGGGGAGAAAGACGCATAAGGGCGTCAATGGCAGAGCCTGCGCGATTTCTGGCTTTGGATTCGAAAAACTTACCAAGGCCTATGAGCGCTAAAATCATGCCTGCGGAATCAAAGTATAAATTTTGACTATAATAGTCCACAGTGTTGGCATGCCCAAGATTTTGTGCCAAGTATATTTTTACAAGGGCGTATACACCAAAAATCGTCGCTGAACCGGAACCTAAACCCACAAGGGAATCCATATTTGGGCTTTTTTGGAGCAGCGCACGAAAGCCGGATATAAAAATATTTTTATGTAAGAGCAGAATGGGCAGGCAGAGCAGGGCTTGGCTTATGGCCCAAAGCCATTGGCTGTGCATATCTTGCCCTTGTAAGGGCGCAGGTAAGGGCAGAGAAAACATGGGCCCCATGGCCACATACATAAGAACTGCGGCCATAAAGAGCGAGAGGCATAGAGCTAGGGGAAAAGCTTCTGCACTGTCTTTTTCTGGTGTGCTCTCTTGTTTTGCTGTAGACTGAGGCTTTGCATCCATGCGGCGTATGTCGGGCGTAGGGGCAATTATGGGAGCGGCAGTATAGCCGGCACCTTCCATGGCTGCTGCAATGCCCTTGGCGTCGATGCAAGAGGCATCAAAGCGCACAAGCATGGTTTTGCGTAAAAGATTGACCTGCACTTCATGCACGCCGCCCAAGGCGGAGAGCAACTTTTGCACCCTATCTTCGCAAGATGTGCAATGCACATTACCTATTTTAAAAGACTGTTCTTGTTTTTTTTTTGGGCTTTCACCAGAGGGCTGAGGTGCATTTTGCGCCGCGCAAGCACTGTGTTCCACGGTCGCATTTTGTGCCATGGCAGAGCTTTCAGCCTCAGCTTTTGCGGGCATTTTTTGCAGCGAAGATACTTTTCTTTGCTTTACATCTTGTATGGAGGGAATAAGCGGTGGCAGCTCATTTTTGCTCACTTCTTGTAATTTATATTTGCCTTCAGTAAAAGCGGTCAAGATACTGGCAGGGCAAGTGAGCGCCGGATTATATTTTACCACCACAGAGCGACGCAAGGTATTTACTGTGGCTTCTTCTATGCCGCATAGCTCCATGAGTGCTGCATGGATTTTCCCTTGGCATGAAGCGCAGTGTACTTTGTGCAGTAAAAAGGCTTGCTCTTGAAGGGGGGGGGTGTCTTGTTGTTTTGAATCTTTTGTGAAGCAGAAGCTGTGGAGTCCGTGGAAGCCACGGAAGCTGGGGGCGCCATTGTAAAGGGGGAAGCAAGCTCTGTAAGAGGGGCTTTTTCTTCAGCAGGGGCATCAGAAGAAGAAAGAGGCGTGGCTGTATAGCCTGCCTTTTGCATGGCTTCTTGTATGGCTGTGATAGCTACTTTTTGGCTGTCAAAGGTTACGTACATTTTTTTACGCAGCACATTGACCAAAACCTCTTCGACTCCATCAAGAGCCGTAAGTAAACGTATGACCTTTCCTTCACAAGAAGAGCAATGGACATTGCCTATACTAAAAACTTGTTTTTGTAGACTATTATCCATTGCTCTCTCCTTAAGCTTTATATAGTAGGGCTCTTTACTTCTTTTGTAAGGCCAGTTTTTTAATAATAATATCAGCTACTTTCTTGGTGTAGCTAGCGCTATCAAGGCCTTCTTTTTCCTTGGCGTCAAGCAATAATTCAGGGCTGTTTTGCAGCTCTTTACAGGGGCTTACGCCATATTCTGCTGGAAAACTGTCGCTAAAGTACATATCTTGGAAACCAGAGAATTTAATACTGTGAGCAGTGGCATCTAGTACAGACTTTTGCCCTTCTTGCACAAGACCAAGCTCAAGGGCGCGGCGCAGACCTGCTAAGCATTCTCCGCCTTGAGTACAGGCAATATGGCCTTGCTTATTGCCTATGAGCATGGCATCCATAATTTGCTGTTCTGTCACTTGTAAGACATGGAAGATATCTTCACTGCGGTTTCCTGCGGCGGCGCAATAAGCATCTACCAATTTTTGCACGCGAGGGAAGGATACAGGATTACCAATCATGGCAGCTTGTGCCACAGAAGCTTGCACTTGCACAGGCTCCCATACACGGCTGGAAGCATCGGCAGCATAATAGCGATATACAGGGTCAGCATGGTGAGATTGCACACCGAAAATACGGGGTAATTCTTCAATAATGCCAAGCTTATGCATTTTTAAGAAGCCAGACATGATGGCTGTAATATTTCCGGCATTACCAATGGGCACAAAAAGGTTACAATTTTTCATATCCCAATTGTACCATTGTGCCACTTCATAGGCATAGGACTCTTGCCCTAAAATACGCCAGCTATTTTTGGAGTTAAGCAAAGCCACACGGCAAGTTTCTGCCAGCTCTTCTACCACCTTCATGCAATCGTCAAAAACACCGGGTACTTCTAATACCGTAGCGCCGCTGCCTAAAGGCTGCGAAAGCTGCTGCGGGGTTACTTTACCGTGAGGCAATAATACCACAGATTTAATGGGGCCGCCTACATAAGCCGCGTATTGCGCTGCAGCTGCAGAGGTATCGCCTGTGGAAGCGCATACGGTAAGCACTTCTTCCCAAGCATTTTTGCGTGTAAGGGCTTGTAAATAGCTAAAAGCGCAGGCCATACCTCTATCTTTAAAGGAAGCGCTGGGGTTTTGCCCATCATTTTTATAGGCAAAATCTGCGCCCATATGCTTTTGTAAAGCAGGGGAAGCGTCTACAATGGGGGTATGCCCTTCGCCAAGGTATACAATATCTTCAGCATCCATTACCGGAGCCATAAGCTCATAATAACGGAAAATACCGCGCAATGCCGTAATACGGCTGGAGGCGCGAGCGTCAAAAAGTTCGCGCCAGGCTTTGCCATCGCGTTCTTTTAAGGTCTCAAAATTGGTATCTTCCAGTAAGAATACACCGCCGCACTTGGGGCAAGTGTAGAGCAGTTCTTCACTGCCATAGCGGGCATCACAGCTAAGGCACACGTACTCAAGATTCCCTCTATAGCTGGGGAAGTTTTGCATATATTACTCCTGACAGGCGCTCTTGCTCCAGGCTTTTTCGGTGCCACTGAGCAAGCGTTGAATATTGGTTCTATGAGTCCATACCACAAGGGCTAACACCACAAGGGACAAAGGGATAAAGCTGCAATAGCCACCAAAGAGTAAGAATATGGGCAAAGATACCACCAAGGCTAAGGAGCCAAGTGATACAAAGCCGCTCATCTTAATACAGATAAGACAGACTATAACAGCGAAAAATAAGGGCCAGAAAGCCAGAGCCATAAAAGCACCAATGGTGGTGGCCACAGCTTTGCCGCCTTTAAAATTGAGGAAAGGGGAGTAGACATGCCCTAAAATGGCAGCCAAAGCCACAAGGGATAAGTACACCGCGCCATCACCAAAGGCTTGACCTATAAGCACAGGTACAAATCCTTTGAGTAAGTCGCAAATAAGGGTTCTTGCGCCCCATTTTTTACCGCATAGGCGAGCCACATTGGTGGAGCCCACATTGTAAGAGCCTGCTGTACGTGGATCGATGCCACAAAATTTTTGTGCAATGATAAGTCCACAAGGGATAGCGCCCACAAGAAAACTTAGTACAATCCAAATTACTTGCATCTTTTACCTCACATTTCCATAACTTCTAAAAGTGAAATTTCATTATATAAGGGGTTAACCTTGCCAATACGAACTTGCACCTCTTGTCCAGGACAGGCGCGCTCTCCAAACATATGCCTGCGCCCGCGCACAATAAGCTGTTCGCGTGGCAAGGACACGGTGGCAAAATTGTCATTTTCTTCTGTTATGACAGCATCCCACCATTTTTTGTCCCCTTCTTGTCGCATATATTGCAAACGCCAGTAGCGCGGACGAAAACGCTGCACTTGACCGGCCATATCACTGCGCATATGCAGCAGGGGAAGTATTTTTTCCAGATGTTCTTTGCTAAAGCGAGGTTCGCCGTGCAAAAGAACATGGATAATTTGCGCTTCATTAAGCAAATCCGGATAACGACGCAAAGGCGATGTTATGGGCACATAGGCGCTCACTCCAAGACCGGCATGGGGGCGCGGCGTTAGCTCCAAAGAAGAAGGAATGAGCGAGCGTATAATACGTGCCATATGATGCGGCTCTGTCCAGATGCCGGCATATTCTTTAGGAATGGCCACATCTTGGGTGCGGTACAGCATGGGGAGGTCTTTTTCCTTGGTCCATACTGCCATGGCCGTGCTGGCCAGTACCATCATTTCAGAAACCAGTAATTGCGCCTTGGGACAAGGGGGAATTTCTTCCATATGTACGCGTGTATCTTGCCCTTCCCCTTCCAATATAATTTTATTGTCGGGTCTGTCCATAACCACTGCCCCTGTGGCAATGCGCGCTTGCTGGCGTAAGGAAGAAAGCTCTTCGCCCCATGTGATTTGCTGGGCATATTCTGCAGCTGGGCCGCTGTTACTTTCCAGCACTTGTTCACAATCTTCATAGGTGAGATTGGCCGCAAGGCGTACCCATTGCAAGGAAGGTTCACACACCACAATGGCGCCTGTGCTATCTACTTTGCAATGTATGCACAAAGCAGGGCGCACTTCATGGGCGCGGAGAGAGAGCATATCTGTGCCCAGCACTTCCGGCAACATATGGTAGGTGGCTTCCGGCAAATAAATACTGGTGGAGCGGCGCATAACAGCCTTATCCAGCGCAGAATCAAAGGGCCACACCAAGGCCGGACAAGCCAAGGCTAAGTGTAAATCGTAGCTGCCATCGTCATTTTTAAGGATATAAAAAGCATCATCAATATCCTTGGTGGTAATGCCGTCAATGCTGATAAAGGGCATGCTTTCTGTAATTTCAGCCTTGGCAATACGCTCTAACATGGGCTCGATGCTGTCATGATAGGCGTCTGACCATTGATCGCCAGGGGCATAATCGGCTCTATCTAGCCAAAAATTGTAGTGAGGGGGCACAAGATTCCACGCCATGGCCAAGTGCAGCGCTAAATGCTGTACATCGGGTAGGCCTTTTACAAGGCTTCGCCATACGGCTTCATATTCACTGCTTTCGGGGTCTGCAATGCGCGAGCGTAAAATATCTTGTAAATGCGTGGCCACTTCTTCTTTAGGGAGTTCGTCAGAACCTTCAGCGGGCAGATTACGCTTTTTATTCCACACATCCCACAGCACTTTAAAAAAGGCCATGCCGCCGGAAATGAGGTTTTCTCGTTCACGGCTCAGCCTTTGTTCTTCAAGGCGAGCCTCCACCACGGCGGCAGGATAAATTTCAAAATGCGGATTTTGAAATTTGAAATGGCTTTTGCACTCTAAAAGGGCGTGACCGTAAGCCGCAATGCTGTCTACAGTGGGCTCTTGTTCAAAAAGCTCGGCAAACCAAGAAGCAGGGGCTTTTTCTACTTCCCCTTGCGACATGTCCCATACGTCTAAAATAGCAATGTTTTGCGCTAATTCCTTACGTTTTTGGCGATGTTCTTCTAAAGCTTGAACATTTTTTTCTTTACTGGAAATATCAGAAAGTACAGGGCCAGACCAGGGTAATAATCTGTTTATGCTAAGGCGAGTTTCACGTCTATTGGGCAAGAAAAGGCGTAATTTGCCACCTTGCTCTTCGGTGACGAGCGCCAATTGGGGAGTATTGCTCTCCATATATTCGACAATACAGCCGGGGCCAGGATAAGTGACTATGGGCACGTTTACAACCTTTAAGTGATGGGCATATCGTAAGTATTTACAGATGATGAGGTCAGCGTGATATGCCAAAGAAAGCTATACACCGAAACCACTACTTTAGGCAATAGCTAAAAAGACTCTTGCATAATTCATTATGCTGAGTCTTTTGGAGCGTTGACAACAGTCAATGCGATCGACAAATCAGGAATAGGGCGAGCTTTGCTTGCCCGTTAAATGAATGATTTTCGTGCCTTTTGTCCTGCATGGTGTAATGTACATAAAAAAGTAAATTTTTTTATAATAGTGAAAAAAGTACATAAAAAATACTTATGCAGGGCTCTTTAGTAAGGCTTAAAGAGAAGGCTTTTCCAACGCGGTAAGGAATTTTCTAGAAAAAAAGCGTGGGGGGGGAGGCATACTCTTGCTTGCATGGTCAAAGCTTTTTGTACTTCTTGCGCACTCTGTACATAGATAAGCCCTTCCATGCCGTCCAAGGGGCAAAGGCTAAAGTTTTTTGTGGGCCTTTGGACGCAAAGAGGCATATTCATAGAGGCAGCTTCCAGCGCCACCGTGGTGGAATTGGCAAGCCAAAGCAGGGTGTTTTCTTCTTTAGCCTGCCAAAGATGTACTTGCTGCCAAAAATTTTCCATGGGCATGGTAAGGAAGGTTATGGCGTTTTGGGGCAGGTTATACTTGTGTAGATAAGCCTTAACGCTGGTGTGGGGATGGGCTTTGATATAGATGTTTCCTGTAAAATTTTGGCTTTGCTTATGCTCATGCCACCATGCGGCGAGACTTTGCATGTGCGCGTCCACTTCTTGCGCAAAATAAGAGCATATGAGTACAAGATGCTGTATGGGGGCAGTGCTTGTGACTTGTGGCTGAGAGAAAAGAGGGTGCTTAGCCTGAAGATTCGGCAGATAAGCATAACGCAAAGCTTCCACCTGACCTATTTTCTCGGCAGGGATATGATTTTGAATATTTTCCATGGCATGTTGGCCATTGAGGCAATATATATGCGGTAAAGAAAGCTCTAAAGCGGGGTTTTCTTGCGCATGAAGAAAGAAGGCCTTGCCATCAAAATAGCGAAAATCCGTTTTGCGTAAAGAGCTGTGCTGGACTGCATAGACCTTGCTTTGAGGAAAGGCTTTGCGCATGCTTTCTGTGAGGCGCCGCTCCCAAGGGCAATTTTCCCAAGGGAAAAGCGTCCAGCCATGGGGGAGAAATTTTGGGCTATTTTGCTGTAAATGAGCGGCATAGCCCTTAAAAGCTTCTTGCTGTAAACAGCGTTCAAGGCAGCGCCAACCGCCAAAGGATTCTTGCCAAGCATCACGGAAAAAAGGCCATAAGGAGAGGGTGCTTGATCCCAAAGTCCAGGCCTTGTGGAGCTTGTTTTCTATATGGGCAGCACGTTTTTTTATGAGTATATAATGGCGAAAAGCCCTACGTATATCTGTAAAGCTCAAAAACTCTTCGACATAATAAAAGCTTTCGCTGCGGCCTTCTTGCTCCGCTTTTTTTTGCAAGGCTTCTTTAAGGGTAATGCTTTTTTTCAAGAAATACTGTGCAGAATTCACGCGAATAAAGAGCCAATGAATGTGCATTGTGCCCTTTTTTATGACCCTTTCTAAGGGCTCGTGTAAAATTTCCCAATAGGAAGAGCGGAAAATATTTTTTTGCGCCAAGTCCCTATGCACATGGGGAAAATACGTGGCAATGGTATTTTGTTCTAGAGCCTTTGTACGACATAGAGGCTTACATTGCGTTTTTTTACCTATAAGGCGGCGCAGTATCCATAGCCAATGCCCAAAACGTAAGAGACTTTGGCAAAAAGTGGGTAGGCAGGTGAAAAGTTTTATAAGGTGTTTTTTTACGGGCAAGGGCTTAAAAGAGAAATTTTTTTTATCTGGCGGTGCATAGCTAAAGGTTATATTTTTTTCTTGGCAATAATGTTGCAAAGCTTCACGCAGGCGCCTATCAGCCACATGCAGCACCATATGCGTGCAGGCAGGCAGATCTTTTTCTATAAGGTGAATAAAAGCATGAAGCTTACAGGCGGCAAAAAGATGCGGCAGTATTTGAGGGTGCTTTTCAAAAAGCAAAGAAGTGTACCATGGGGAAAGGCTGTCATCAAAGCTGAGCCATGCCTGCACTTCTTTGCCCTCTACTTGCCTGCGCCCCACGTTTTGCATAAGGGTGGCAATATGCTCACGTAAGCTTTCACTGTGTTCATGGCAATAAGAGCTAAGACAGTGACCTGTTTCATATTCTTCGGGGGCTGCATCCCACCAAAAAAGATGATCGCCGGCACAAAAAGAAGACAGCGCCTTCGTGCAAGAATGCGCTGCCTTTAAAGCTTGTGCTGTTTCAAAAGAACACAGACGAACGGTACACATGGCTTGTTATAAGGTAAAAGCCTCGGCTATGGACGCCGTATAGGG
>CAYJAL010000072.1:0-9751 GCA_964367875.1 uncultured Desulfovibrionaceae bacterium
ACCACATCAGGCTCGCCCACGCCAAGGTAAGCGCCGGCCATAAAGGGCACATCTTGCGGAATATTGGCAAAGATAACTAATTTGGCACAACCAATGCCGTCGCGATTTGCGGTGGCCTTAGCTGTGTTAATTACTTGCTGGCCCATAAGAGCCACTGCGTCCATGTTAATACCGGCGCGAGAGGAGGCCACATTGATGGAAGAGCAAATTCTTTGCGTGCTGGCTAAAGCTTCGGGCAAGGACTCAATAAGGGCTCGATCACCACGAGAAAAACCTTTTTCCACCAAGGCGCTATAGCCACCTAAAAAGTCCACACCGGCCTCGGCGGCGGCTTCATCTAAAGCTTGGCAAATGCGCACCATGCCGCTGGCGTCAAAAGGGCCACCTACCACGGCAATGGGGCTCACGCTAATGCGTTTATTTACCACAGGGATACCGTATTTATCGCCCACTTCATTACAAATGCGCACAAGGTTTTGCGCATGATGGTGTATTTTCTTTTTAATATTGCTGGTGAACACATCAATATCATGGCTTTGGCAGTCAAAAAGACTGATGCCAAGGGTCACAGTGCGCATGTCTAAGTGCTCATTGCGCAGCATGTTGAGGGTGCTAATTATTTCGCGATCAGATAACATATATTTTTCCTTACAATAAACTTACATGGGGGAAATGCGGTGAATGGCCTCAAAAATATCACGATGCTGCACACTCATGCGCAAGGAATATTTTTGTCCTTTTTCTTCCAGCTCTTGGCGCAATAGGGCAAGATCTAAGGTTTGGGGTACCATGACTTCAAAAACAAAGAGGGCATTGTTATCCCCATCTTCATTCATAAGAGCTTTAAGATTTTCAATATTTACCGCATGCTTTGCAAAGATAGAAGAAAGCGCTGCCATAAGGCCGGTGGTATTGGGGCCGTGTGCTGTCACCACAAAGGGTTCGCAGGCAATGCTTTGCCCCCAGGCGGTGGGAATGGCCGGACGCACAATAACAGAAAGGTCTACTTCACGCTGGGCAAGTCCCTTGGTTAAGTGGGTATGTAATTTTTCTACTTGCATATCCAAAGGGGCTAACACTGTGAAAATAGCAGCAAATTCCCCATTGGAAATGGTTTGAGAAACCATAATAATATCGCAATGCGCTTCTTCAAAAAGAGAGGAAACAGCGGCCACTACGCCGGGGCAGTCGCGTCCCAAAAAAGAAATAACCAAAGACTGCATTTTGTTCTCCTATGCACGAGGTAAATATATGTGAAGCATACATCTGCCAAAAAAGAGAAAACTTTTGACAGATATATGCTTGTACAAGGGCGCTTCGCCTAAGGACGAAGCGAAATATAGAAAATTAACTGAAAAGCAATACGCGTACGGTGCTGCCTTTTTGTATGCCTTGGCTCTGGGCTTCAATGCGCACAATGCCTTGAGATACCGTCATGGTATGCAAAACGCCGGAAAGCCCCAATACGGGGTGGGCTAAAAGTGTGCCATCTTCTTGCATTTCTATGCGCACGCGTAAATATTCTTCTTGCCCCACAGTGGAGGGCATATGGCATGTGAGCTGCGCTGTGCATTGCTTAAAGGCAATGGGGTTTTTTTGATCAAAGGCATGGGGGAAGCCCTGCAAATGGCGCAAATAAGGTTGCCCTAAGATGTGCATAACAATTTGCGCAGAACTTACCTTACCAGACACTGCCCAAATGGTTTTGTTGCCAGCTTGTACCAAGAAAAAGGGATTGCCCGGAGACATATTTACGCCCACACAAAAAATCTTAATTTCATGGCGTGCGGGTAATGCCTTTAAAGCATTAAGCGTTAAATTTTGCGCACTGGCAGAAGATCCACCGGAAATGATAATCATATGCGCAGAACTGAGGAGGGCTTTTTCTAAAGCGTCGGTGATTTTTTCTTCCGAATCGGGCACAATGCCGTGAAAACGTGGCATACCGCCGGCTTCTCGTACCAGAGCTGCCAAGGTGTGGCTGTTTACATCGCGCACTTGCCCTTCTTGTACTTCATTATAAATGGGTACCACTTCATCGCCGGTGGAGATAATGGCCACTTGCGGATTTTTATGCGCCATAACGTGCACGGTATTTTTCATAATGCCATGTACAAGGCAATCTAAATCCACTTCCTCTTCTTGCACACCGGAAGAGGCAAGCAAGGCCACTTCCAAGGGGCGAAGGTAGGTGCCGGCTGGTAAAAGACAGGTGCCGTATTCTGCGTCTTCACCGCGGCGCACCACTTGGTGCATGCTCGGCACAGCATGGCGAATTTCTATTCTTTGACATTCAAGACCTGTGGCATCAAGAATATGCACATGCTCAGCATCCACAATGGCGTCGGCGCCCTTAGGCAGCACAGCGCCTTGCACAATGCTCATGCAATAGCCGGTTTGCACTTCTTCTTGAGGAAGGTGATGTATGGAGCAATGTCCAAAACATTCTAATATGACAGGATTTTCAGGGCTTGCTTTGGCAATGTCTTCGGCGCGCACCGCATAGCCATGGGCATCGGCGCGATGATTAAAGGGAACCGTGTCTGCTGCTTGAATATCTTCAGCCAGTACACGCCCTTCAAGGCCTTGCAATAAACTGACATCTTCTGCGCCAAGTTTTGGAAATTCTTTTAGAAAATCTCGAACTGTATCCACAGAACAAAGTGTTGCTACGTCTTGAACCATACTATTCATTCCCTTTTGCAATTTGCGTTGAAAACAGCTATGCACTACCTATACAATGTTCCTATGCCCTCTGTACAGTGTTTTGGCTAAGGAAAAATGAAAAGGATTTTATATGCAGCAAAAAGTTATTCTTGCAACCACCAATGCGGGCAAGGTTCGTGAACTTGCCAACGCTTTAGAACAATATGGCCTTGAAGTACTTGGTTTAGATGCTTTTCCTAATCTTGAAGATGTGGAAGAAACAGGGAGCACCTTTGTGGAAAATGCCTTGCTTAAAGCGCGTTATGTGGCTGATGCCACCGGCCTTATAGCCATTGCCGACGATTCCGGCCTTGAAGTGGAAGCTTTGCAAGGACGCCCCGGTGTGCATTCGGCTCGCTATGGCAGTGATTGGGAATTTTTGCCGGAAGAAAGTAAGGACGCGCGTAATATTCGTAAACTTTTGCACGAGCTTAAAGATATTCCTGCGCCGCAACGTACTGCGCGTTTTATGTGCGCCATGGCAGCGTGCAAACCCCAAGGCAAAGAATGTACCGCCGTGGGGCAGTGGCAAGGTGTGCTTTTGGATACGCCGCGCGGCGCCAATGGTTTTGGCTATGATCCCATATTTTTTGACCAAGATTTTCAGCGCAGCGCCGCAGAACTCAGCAAAGAAGAAAAGAATTCTCGTAGTCATCGCGGTAATGCCTTACGTGCCCTCATGGATATGTGGGCAGACTTCCAGCAAGATTAATTCTATGCTCTCTGCAAAAAGTTTCGGCTATATCATGGCCTTAAGCGCGGTAATTATTTGGGCCGGCAATTTTGTGGTGGCGCGGGCTGTGGCTTTTTCCATAGCGCCCATGCACATGAATTTTTGGCGCTGGGTGGTGGCTTTTGTATGCCTTTTGCCCTTTGCCATACAGCCTGTACGTAAAGATTGGCCTAAAATAAAACAACATTTTCCGTATTTAGCCCTTATGGGCTTGCTAGGCGTTACCTGTCTAAATACCTTTTTTTATCATGCCGGTAGCAGCTCTTCCAGTATTAATATGGTGCTTTTTGTGCCCTCTGCACCCATATTGATATTGGTATTGTCGCGTATTTTTTGTGGAGAGCCCATTACAGGACAGCGTTTTTTGGGGCTAGGTATTATTTTTCTTGGCTTGGCTGTGCTTATTTCGCGCGGCAGCTTTGAAAATTTGCTGAAATTTCAATTTCACCTGGGAGATTTGTGGAGTATTGCCGGCGTAACTTGCTTTGGTTTATACTCATTTTTATCTCGCTACAGACCTCATGATATTTGCCCCACATCTTTTTTGGCTTGCACTTTTAGCTTTGGTCTGCTTTTTTGCCTCCCTGTATTTATATGGGAAGTGGCCACATTGCCGCCCATGACCTTGTCAAAAGAGGTTATCGTGGCCATATTATATTCGGGCATTGGGTGTTCCACTGTGGCCTATATGGCCTGGACCATTGCCATAGATGCCATTGGCCCTGTGACGGCAGGTATTATATATTATTGCATTCCCATCTTTACAGCCATGGGAGGCATAGTTATTTTAAATGAGCAGGTAACTATGGTGCATGTGGCTGGCGGACTTTGTATGCTTTCGGGCATACTGCTGGCTACATTTATTAAAAAACCGCAACGAGCATGGTGAACATGAGTAGACAATATAGCATTCAAGAGGGAAAGCTTGTGGTGAGCAATGCTTCTTCTTTTCCCTTAGGCCTTAAGGTTTTTCTTTTTCTTCTTTGTACTCTTTTGGCGGCAGGCGGTGGTTTTGCCGCGGCTTGGAAATATTATGCTTTACCGGAAAATAGTCATGTGATTAGCATGGCAGATTTGCAAAGCTATAAAGAGATAGAGCGTACCCTCAATGAAACTTTAGAGAAAAATTTACAACAAAAAGAATTTATTTTGGATGAGGAAAAGCTGAAGGCTGTTTTTGCTGAGGTTTTTCCCGAAGTGCGTATAGAGGAAAAACTTTTAAATACCTATATCGCTGCCGTGAGCACATGGGGTGCGGAGCATTCCATACCGCCTTTACTCTTACTCAGTATTATTTGGCGCGAAAGCTCTTTTGATGCGTCCACCGTGTCTTCTGCCAATGCGCGTGGCCCCATGCAGGTTATTTATAAATACCATACAGAAAAGCTTAAGCGCATTGGCAAAGGTGAAATGAGTTTACACGATATAGATACCGGTGTCCGCATTGGCACGGAGATTATGCGCGAATATTTTGACAGATTTGATCAAGATATTTTTCGCACCATGAGAGCCTATGTGGGCGGTACCCATAAAACCTATGCTCAAGATATTTTAACGCGCTATTTTAGGGCGCGCATGTATATGGAAGAGCATTACGGCACTTATAAAGTGGGGGCAAAATAGCCCTTTACAGCTTCGGCTAAGCGCAAGCAAAGGTCTGCTTTGTTTAAAGTGTAGAGGTGAATGCCCGGGGCGCCGCCTTCTACCAATTGACGAATTTGGTCAATGGCAAAGGTAAGGCCGGCTTCGCGCACAGCCTCTTCACCGCCCTTTTCATGGGCAGCTTCCAACTCTAAATACAATTTGCCGGGTATATTGGCACCGCACATGGAGAGTAAGGTTTTTAAGGAGGCCAAACTTTGTATGGGTAATACCCCCGGTATCACAGGCGTATGTATATTGGCGGCGCGTAAAGCGTCCACAAAGTCAAAATATTCACGTACATCAAAAAATACTTGCGTCACCACAAAATCCGCACCGGCGCGAATCTTAGAAAGGGTGTAAGCGCGGTCAAGAGCAAAGGAAGGGGATTGGGGATGCGGCGCAGGATAGCCCGCCACAGAAATACCCATGGTGGGTTCCACACGGCGCATATAGCGCACTAAATCTTCTGCATAGCGAAAGCCGCTTTCCTTTTCTGCCAATGCGCAGGCTTCTTCTTGTCCCTTGGGGGCATCTCCGCGCAAAGCCAGCACATTATCAATACCATTTTGGCGCAGGCTTTGTAAAAAAGCATTGATTTTTGCCGAATTGGCGCCCACGCAGGTGAGGTGCACCATGGGTTCTATGTGCATTTGGCGTAAACGAGAGGCAATTTCTAAGGTATTATCTTGCGAAGAACCGCCGGCGCCATAGGTTACCGAAGCGAAAAGAGGATTCAAGGCGCTCAGTCTTTCTACGCAAGCAAAAAAATCCGGCCATTGCTCTTTATTTTTTGGGGGAAAAAATTCCAGAGAAAAAAAGGGCTTGGGGCTATTTTGAATAAGTTCTATGATTTTCATACGCTGTCCTTGCTGAAGTTGTAGATATAGCTATATCAAGATAAATTGATATAGTCAATGCGGTGCGTGGCATATGTGTGAAATTTCCCTTTTCCCGCCGGTTCATATAGTCCTTGCCTCTTGTGCTTAAAAGGTCTATGCTTTTCCCTTCTTTTTTAAAAGGTCACATCTTTGTGTAAGGGGAGAGACAAAAATGCAATTGAAAGATAGAGATTTCCTTAAATTACTCGATTTTAGCGCAGAAGAAATAGCGTATTTATTGCGTTTATCCGCGCATTTAAAGGCTGCTAAAAAAGCAGGGCAAGAAGAGCAATATCTGCAAGGTAAAAACATTGTCCTTCTCTTTGAAAAAGATTCCACCAGAACGCGCTGCGCTTTTGAAGTAGCCGCTCGCGATCAAGGCGCCTTTACCACCTATTTAGGGCCTTCCGGTTCTCAAATTGGTAAAAAAGAATCCATGGCCGATACGGCTCGTGTGCTGGCGCGTATGTATGATGGCATAGAATATCGCGGCTTTGGGCAAGACCTTGTGGAAACCTTGGCAGAATATTCCTCGGTGCCTGTGTGGAATGGTTTGACCAATGAATTTCACCCCACGCAAATTTTGGCAGATTTTTTGACCATGCAAGAGCATTGCGACAAGCCTTTACATGAAATGACCTTTGCTTACATTGGTGATGCGCGCTATAATATGGGGAATTCCCTTATGATTGGCGCGGCCAAAATGGGCATGGATTTTCGTTCTATTGCTCCCGAAGGTTCACAAACCGATGCCGAAATGGTGAAGATTGCCCAAGAAATTGCGGCGCAAAGCGGAGCAAAAATTACTCTTACCGATAATGTGGCCGACGGTGTAGCCGGATGCGACTTTATTTATACCGATGTATGGGTATCCATGGGTGAGCCGGAAAGCGTATGGGCAGAACGCATTGCGCGCTTGCGTGATTACCAAGTGACTCAAAAAACTATGGAACTTACCGGTAACCCGCAATGCAAATTCTTACATTGCCTGCCTTCCTTCCACAATAGAGATACAGAAATTGGCGAAAGCTTGTATCAAAAATACGGCATTGAAGCCATGGAAGTGGATGATTCTGTTTTTGAATCGCCTGCCAATGTGGCCTTTGACGAAGCGGAAAACCGCATGCACACCATCAAGGCTGTTATGGTGGCAACACTTTCTGCCAACGCGCCTGCGGTATAGCTTGTAAGGAAAAATGCCATGACAACATTAGTAGTAAAATACGGCGGACATGCCATGGACGACCCTGCCTTGCGGGCTCCTTTTGCACAAAGTGTGGTAAATTTGGTGCGTAAGGGCATGCGCGTGGTGCTGGTGCATGGTGGCGGCCCTCATGTAAATAAGATGTTGCAGCGCCTGGAAATAGAAAGCCATTTTGTGGACGGTTTGCGTGTCACCACCGCTGAAACCATGGACGTGGTAGAAATGGTGCTTTTAGGGCAGGTGAATAAGGCCGTGGTATCGCTTATGCAAGAAGCCGGCGGCAATGCTGTGGGCATATGCGGCATTGATGGCATGCTCTTGCAAGGGGAAGTCTTGCGTGAAGAGCTGGGCCTTGTGGGTCAGGTTAATAAGGTCAATAGCGCTGTGGTGGAAGCCTTATTACAAGGAAGCTTCATTCCTGTTATTGCGCCGGTGGCCAAGGGGCCTCAAGGGCAGAATTTAAATGTTAATGCCGATACGGCAGCCGGTGCTGTGGCCGGTGCTTTGCAAGCAGATTATTTTGTTTTGGTGTCCGATGTACCCGGGGTGCTGGATGCAGAGAAAAATTTATTGCCGCAATTAAATACCCAAAGCATAGATCAATTAAAGGCCGATGGCATTATTTATGGCGGCATGATTCCCAAGGTGGATTCTTGCCTGCATGCTTTGCAAGCCGGCTGCAAACGCGCTCTTATTTTAGATGGACGCGCCGAAGCCTCACTGGAGCGTTATCTTTTGCAAGATGAGGCGCTGGGAACAGTTATTACGCATACCTAAGCTATGGGTAGGGTAGATAGTATTTACATGAAAAAAAACTTTTGTCTGGGTCTTGTGCTTATTGTAGGGCTGCTTTTGAGCTTTTTATCTCCTGCTTTGGCACAAGAACCCAGTTTTTCACCTGCCTTTAAGACCATAGGCTTTTGGGATAGCGCCAAGAGCTTGCGCGTGGATGTGAATATTTGGTATCCCACCAAGAGTAAGCCCAGCACTGCCAGTTTTGGCCCTTGGCGCTTGCGCGTGGTGCGCTATGGTAAGGCTGCGGAAGGGCGCTTTCCCCTTATTGTCCTTTCGCACGATTCAGCGGCGTCTCGTTTTTCCTATCATAATACGGCGGCTTTTTTGGCCGCATCGGGCTTTGTGGTTATGGCTCCAGAGCATAAGAGCGATAATTTACAGCGTCTAGAGCATAATTTTCAGTGGCAGCAATTATGGCAAAGAATGCAGGAAATTCGCGCTGTGCTGGATATGGCACAAAGCCATGATGATGTGCAATCCATGGTGGATATGAGCCGCGTGGGTCTTTTGGGCTTTGGCACAGGAGCCACCAGCGCCTTAGTTTTGGGCGGTGCCATGCTAGACGGCGCAGGCTGGGAAAATTATTGTGTGCAAGTGCCGCAATCCACGGCTTATTGTAATATGTGGGCTCAAGGCCATGTGGAAAAAATGCTGAAAACCTTACCGCCCTTTGGGGAGAGCTTTGTGGATGGGCGCGTGAAGGCCGTGGCGGCGGTGTCTCCCAAATACGATTTTTTACTCACGCCCAAAGCTTTGCAGCTTATTACTCGCCCTTTGCTCTTGGTGGAAACAGAAAAAGACTTGAATAAAAAAGTTTGGAATGCCTACGGAGTGCATGAAATTTTCCCTGCGCAAACAGAGTTTTTTTCTGTTGGTGGTGTGGATGGGCGTGACTTAATGGCTCTGTGTCCGCCTGCTTTGCGCAAAGATTTACCGGATTTATGCGGTACGGCATCGGCGCCCTTGCGTGAGCAAGCCCATGAAAGCTTACAGCACAATATGATACATTTTTTCCTCAAGCATTTGGGGCAAAGCGCATTATAATGCGTAGAATATAAGGAATTTTATGTCTTCTTCAAAAAAACAAGGCTGTTGTGATGCTTTGGCGCATTTGCGTGATCGCAGTCAAACCCAGCGCTTGGTAGATTTTATCAATGAAGTGGGAATGCTTCGTGAAACACCGCGTACAGGCTATCAATTTTTGGGCACTGGGGGCGAATCGGTGGCGGAGCATTCGCATCGTGTATCCATCATTGGCTTTGTGCTGGCAAAACTCGCCGGAGCCGATGTGGCGCGTACGGTATTTATGTGCCTCTTTCATGACTTGGCCGAAGCGCGTACCGGTGATTTTAATTACGTAAATAAAATGTACAATACCTCCAAGGCGCGCGAGGCCATGCAGCATGCCACCGAAGGTACAGGCCTGCAAGAAGACATTTTATCCTATTGGGATGAGCTGGAAGAAGAGTGCAGCCAAGAGGCCTTGTTGGCGCATGATGCCGATCAATTGGATATGCTTTTTAATTTGAAGCGCGAAAGCGAAAAGGGCAATGCCTTTGCCTTGCAATGGATGGAAAGCGCCGTGAAGCGTATACGCACAGAGCATGGACAGCGTATAGCTGAGGTGGTGTTGCAAACGCCATCGCATTATTGGTGGTTTAATGGGCCGGATGCTTCCTGGTGGGAAAAGGGCAAATAGTAGGCTGTTGAAAAAGGGCAAACTACTGCGTCAAAATAAAAAAGCAGACCACTTATGTATGTCTGTATACACGGCGTGTCCTGCTTTTTTAT
>CAYJAL010000073.1:0-9735 GCA_964367875.1 uncultured Desulfovibrionaceae bacterium
ACTGCTCTACCAATTGAGCTAATGACCCACTCGACGAAGAGGGTTATATGCCTATTGGGTTACTTTCGTCAAGCAATTTTGTTAATTTTTTTTGGAAAAGAGAAAATTTTATGAACTCTAAAAGTATCTATATAATAATTTTGATGTTTTTTTTATCGGCTTGGACTGCTGATCTGTCTTTAGCCAGTGTTGGAGGTGAGCCGCAAGGGCTACGTGTGCAAGTGCACCATGCGCAGCATGAAGGGAAAATTTGGGCAGCGGTACAATTAGATTTAGCTGATCAGTATTATGCTTATGCGCCTCAAAATGCCGAAGGGCAGCCTGTTAATGCAGGGCAGGCTTTGCAATTTTTTGTTCCCAATGTACAGGGACAAGCTTTGCCGGTGTATTTTCCTCTTAGTGTGGCACGTGAAGATTATTACGAAAAAGATAAAATTATTGCTGCGTATACTGGCGATATTTTCCTTTTTGTGCCCTTGGGTGATGCCATGCAAGCAAGGGGGCAGCAAGGGGAATTGAGTTTACTTTTATGCTCGCAAAAGCATTGCTTGCCAGTGAGCATGTCCGTGAATTTGCGCGTGCCCGAGGGGAAGGAAATTCCATTGCTTATGCAGCAAAGCTATGCTGCGCTGTGGCATGAGGCGGTGCAGCGCGGTGCCGTGAGTCAAGATTTTTCTGAGCAAGAAATAGTGCAAAATGACACACAACTTTCACCTAAAAAATCCTCCCTTAGTGGCGGTTTGGCGCGCTTAAAACAGGGGAGACAGCAAGATATTTCCGCTGCCTCTGCTATAGTTATTACATCTGCCACATCTGTTACATTAGGGCAGAACACAAATACTTCCTTAGAGCACTTTACCCCTGTACCGTATGCCCAAAGCTTGGAAGTGAGCAGTCTTGGGAAGGCCATTTTTCTGGGGTTATTGGCAGGTCTTATTTTAAATATAATGCCTTGCGTGCTGCCTGTGCTCACATTAAAAATTCAAGCCCTGCTACTCTCCACCGAAGGGGCGGCGCGTATAGCAGCTTTTCGCGAGCACAATATATATTTTGCCGCAGGCATATGGGCGCAATTCCTTATTTTGGGTACTTTGTTAGGCTCATTGGGATTTATATGGGGTGAGCTCTTTCAAAATATTATCTTTGTGGCAAGCATGTTGGTGCTTATTTTTGTGCTGGCGCTTTCGCTTATGGGGCTTTTCACCTTGCCCATGCTCGACATAAAAAATTCCTCCCATGGCTCGCCGCGTCGCCAAGCTTTCTTTGCCGGTGCGTTGGCTACACTTTTGGCTACGCCTTGTAGTGGGCCGCTTTTGGGCGGCGTGCTTTCTTGGGCATTTTTACAACCTTTGCATCTGACAGTCTTGACTATTTTCTTTGTGGGCGTGGGTATGTCCTTACCCTATATGCTTTTTGCATGGCAGCCACAATGGGTGCGCTTTATGCCAAAACCCGGCGCGTGGATGCTATATATGGAAAAAATCATAGCCTTTTTTCTTTTGGCGACTACAGTGTACATTTTTTCGCTTCTGCCAAGTTACATGCATATTCCCATGCTGGCGGGTTTAGTCTTTTTGGCTTTCTTGGGCTGGATTTGGGGAAGTTTTGGCGCATTGCAAGCACCTGCATGGCGGCGACGGCTTTTGGGCGGTCTTTTTATGCTCAGCGCCATTATGGTGATACTTGGTGGCAGTGTTACTCCTAAACAAGAAGAAAACGCATCTGCTATAGGGCAGTGGCAAGCCTTTAGCCCTGCCTTGCTGCAAGAAAAGCTTGGAAAGGTGCCGCTAATGGTGGAATTTACCGCCGATTGGTGTCCCAATTGTAAATATGTGGAGAAAACTGTTCTTACAGAGGATAATTTACGTGCATGGCAGCAAAAATATGACCTGCAGTATATAAAAGTGGATATTACGCGCAATCATCCTGCCGGTGAGGCCTTATTGCAGGCGCTGGGCAGTAAAAGTATACCTCTTACAGCTCTTTTCCCTGTGGGGGAGGGGGCAAATAGCCCTGTGGTTTTGCGTGATATTTATACAGAGCAAAGCCTTGAAGGGGCATTGCGCCAAGCATTTTCTAATTAATAGGCATTCATTGTATTTTTATAATCTAAGCTGCTTTGTAAAAAGACTTTCATTTGACAAGGTGGCTTAGAGTGCCTATCTTGCACTATGCCTTTTGGTGCAAAATTGTCGCGCCAAAAGTAGCAATATATCGAGCTTTAACATCCAAAATATATGTCTATTCTTAAAAAAATACTTTCCACACATACTTCTTGTCATATAAGCCGTAGCGGCATGGCAAGCCGCTGTCTTTTGGCCTTGCAATGCTTGGAAGAAGGACGTTCCTCTGTGCTTTTGGTGCGTACCCGCGAGGAATATAATGCCGCGCGCGGTTTGCTCCATCTTTTTTCGCCGGATATGTCTCATGCGGCGCCCCTTGCACAGCGCGTGCGTTGGCAATCTCCCTTGCTTTTTCTACCGCCCACTGTGGTGGGGGTAACAGGCGGTGGCGCTCATGCGCTTTGGGCTGAGCGCATGGCTACTTTATACGCTTTGCAGCACAAAAAACCTTCCTGCTTGGTGCTGACGCCGGAAAGCTTGCTTATAAAATATATGCCTCCGTCTTTTTTTGCCGATCATGAATTAGTATTGCAAAAGGGCGGTGAAATATCACCGGAGCTTTTGGTAGATCAAGCGGTTACGTGGGGATACGATAGGGTGCAAATGGTTTCGCGCCCCGGTGAATTGGCGCAGCGCGGTGATATTTTAGATATTTTTCCTCCGGGCTATGAAAAACCGGTACGCCTTGAATTTTTTGGGGATTTGCTGGAAGATATGCGCCTTTTTGATGCTACTTCGCAGCGCTCCTTGGTTTCTGTGCCCGAGGTAACTGTGCTGGCGCCCTTGCCCATAGCGGCTTCTGAGGCCTTGCAGAGCAAAGCTTTGCAGCGCTGGGAAAGATTGCTGCAAAAAGGCTTGCTTGATGAAAATCATGTGCACGATTTTAAGAAAAATTTATCTATGGGCGGGTCTTATTTATTACCGGGCACTTTTTACGAAGCGCCTACAGTTTTAGAAGAATGGCTGGATAAGGATTGTGTGTGGCTTTTGCCCGGTGAGGCTGATACGCGTGAAGAGATGGAGAGCGCAGCGCGTGTTCTAGCGGATACTGTACAAAGCGAAGAATGCGCCGTGCCCCAACAGGCGCGTATGGTATTGCGCGATGTAGCCACGCTTTTTGCCCTATGGGAAAGAGCCTCCACCTATTATCAAGAGCCTTTGGTTATGGGCGCTCTTACTGGACAATATGCGGCGGGGCAAAATGCGGCAGGGCAACATGCGGAAGATTCTGCGCAAAACTGTCTAGATTTACAGGAAAAACAATTACATAATTTTGCAGATTTATTCCCCCCTGTGGCAGGGGAGCAGGTGCAGCAAAGGGCGCAAGATAGACCTTGGCAGCAATTGGTGGCCGGCCTTAAGCAATGGCAGGGGGAGAAAAGGCAAGTGGTTCTTTCCTTTGCCACAGAGCGAAGCCGTGCGAAATTTTTGGCCTTGGCGGAGCAAGATGGCATTATGCCGCATTTACGCTATGCACCGCAAGGACAGGGACTGTTTGCCTTGGTGGCGCCTTGGCGCGGTGGTATGGATATTTTGTGGGATAATATTCGCGTTTTGGGCGAAGATATTCTTTATCCCAAAGCAGAAAAAAGAGCCCGCACGGCCGCCGGTGCCTTTCGTGGTTTAGATCGCTTTGATGATTTAACTGTGGGCGATTTGTTGGTGCATAGGGATTATGGCATTGCTCGTTTTGCCGGTTTGCATCATATGGATATGGGGCAAACCAGTAATGATTACTTACTTTTAGAGTATTCCGGCGCCGATAAGCTCTATGTGCCTGCTGACAGGCTTTCCCTTATTCAGCGCTTTAAGGGGGGCGATGGGGTAGATCCTGCTTTAGATAAGCTTGGCGGATCGTTATGGCAAAGTTCTAAGGAAAAAGCCCGCAAAGCCATTGAAAAAATTGCTGCCGACTTGGTGGAAATGTACGCTTTGCGCAAAGTTACCAAGGGCTTTAGCTATGGCCCTCCCGATGAATTGTATCGTGAATTTGAGGCCACCTTTGGTTTTGAAGAAACTCCGGATCAAGCAAAAGCTATTCAAGATGTGCTGGACGATATGGCCAAGAGTGAGCCCATGGATAGGCTGGTGTGCGGTGATGTGGGCTTTGGCAAAACAGAAGTGGCCTTGCGTGCGTCGTTTCGAGCGGCGGCGGAGGGGCGCCAAGTGGCTTTGCTGTGTCCTACCACGGTACTGGCTGAGCAGCATTATCAAACCTTTCGTCAACGCCTAGCAGGTTTTCCCATCAATGTGGGCTTGTTGAGTCGCTTTGTGAGCAAGCAAAAGCAAAAGGATGTGCTTAAAGCGGCTGAGCAAGGGCAAATTGATATTGTGGTGGGCACCCATCGTTTACTTTCTAAGGATGTGAATTTACCCAACTTGGGTCTGCTTATTTTGGACGAAGAGCAGCGCTTTGGGGTGCGTCATAAAGAAAAGCTTAAGGCGCTGAAAAAAAATGTGGATGCGCTCACGCTTACGGCCACGCCCATTCCGCGCACCTTGCAGCTTTCCATGTCAGGCATTCGAGAGCTTTCTATTATTGAAACGGCGCCGCCGGAGCGTAAGCCTGTGGCCACGGCCATATTACAGCGCGATGGTAAAGTTTTAAAAGAAGTGCTGGAGCGTGAATTGCAACGCGAAGGGCAAGTATTCTGGGTATATAACAGAGTGCAAGGCTTAGAGCGTGTGGCAGAATATGTGCATAATTTGATTCCTACGGCGCGCATTGGCATGGCGCATGGACAAATGGGGGAAAAAGAGCTGGAAGAAACCATGCACAAATTTTGGCATGGCGAGCTCGATGTGCTTGTGTGTACCTCCATTGTGGAATCTGGCTTAGATTTCCCTCGCGCCAATACGCTTATTGTGGATCAGGCGCATATGTTTGGTCTGGGCCAATTGTATCAATTGCGCGGACGCGTGGGGCGTTCGGATAGGCAGGCCTATGCCTATTTTGTTATTCCCGAAGAGCACAGACTTTCGGATACGGCGCGTGAGCGTTTGCGCATTATATTGGAATTGGATTATTTGGGCGCCGGATTTCAGGTGGCCATGGAAGATTTACGTTTGCGCGGTGCCGGTAATATTTTAGGCGAGGTGCAATCGGGGCATATGACGCGCTTAGGCCTGGATTTATTTTTAGAAATGCTGGAAGAAGCCGTGAGCCGCTTGAAGGGCACCCCTTCTGCCGTGACCACAGAAACCGAATTGACCATTGGCGTGCCGGCGCATATACCCAAAAGCTATGTGCAAGATGGGCGCGAGCGTTTGCGTTATTATAAGGCCTTAAGCTCTGCCTTAGACGGTGTGGCGCGAGAAGATATTAGCCTTGCCATGCGAGATAGATTTGGCGCTTTCCCTGTGGAATTTGAAAATTTCTTGGCAGTATTGAGCTTTAAGCAATTGTTAGGGCGCCTTCAAACGCAAAAAGCAGATATTTATGCCCATAAAGTCACCATGCACTGGGATAAAAAACAGCATGCCCTTGATGCGGAAAAATTGGTGGCCTTGATGACGCAGGCAGATACCCAAGGCTATGCGCTGCGTCCTATTCCTGCCAGCTCTTTGGAAATTCGTTTTGCTAAAAATGAAGCCTCTCTTACACAGCATTTAGAGAAGGTGGGGGCCGTGCTTTTAGGTTTACAAAAAGAGCCGTCTGCTGAGCTTTAGGCATATGAGGAATATATTGTCATTTGACTGCTTTCTTGCTAGGAATGAGCTAATGGAGTTAGATATTCATGCGTAGAATATATGTATTTTTGATGTTTTTACTGTGTTTACCCATGGGTTGTGTACGGGAAGAACAACCTGCCAATGTGGTGGCCACGGTCAATGATGTACCCATAACTTTGTCCACCTTGGAGGCTTTGCAAGAAGTCGATATGGCGGATGTGGGTATTTTTGAGCAATTTTCCCTACATGAATTGCGTCGCCAATATGGAAAAACTTTAGGAAGTTTAGTGGTATATGAGCTTATAGCGCAAGATCTTGAGCGCCGCGGTCTTGGTATAAGCGCACAAGATGTGCAAAAGTATGAAGATGATATACGCGCCGACTATCCTGAAGGGGAATTTGAAAAATATTTTGAAGAAAATGCGTTAAATATGGATGCGTGGCGCCATGTTCTGCGCTATAATTTGGCCATACAAACGTTTACCCAGCAGGTATTGCGCAAAGATTTTGTCCCCTCTTTGGATGTGGTACAAAAGTATTATGATAAACATAAAAAGCGTTTTATGCTGGAAGAAAGTTTTGATTTATATATGGTTACTGCAAAAAAACGTGAAGATCTGCAGAATTTGAAAAAGACTGACGACTTACTGGCACGTCTTGAAGGGCTTGAGCCCACAGAAATGAAAATGGCGTACAGTGAAGTGCCAAAAGCATGGCAGCAAAAGGTGTATGGCCTTGATGATGCGCAATGCACGTCTATTTTCAAAGAAGAAGATCTTTTTACTGTGTTATGCTTAAAAGACCATTGGCCGGCTCGCGTGTTGAGCGCTGATGAGGCCTATGTGTATATTGAGGAATTTTTGGCCGAAGAAGAGCTTATTTTTTCTTTTGAAAAATGGCTAGAGCAGGCGGTACCTGCAGCAGATATTAGTGTTTCTAAGCATATGGTGCAAGATATACACTAATATGTGTAATTTATAATCAAAAAAAGCCTTCTTTCTGGGCATTGCATCTTAGGTCGAAAGGCGCTAAAGTGCATGTCGACTATTTTGTATTTTAGGGTATTTTTTATAAAAAAAGTTTTGCTAGGAGTTATCGTGAAAAAAATTTTTTATATGTGTGCATTGTGTTTGATATTGGCTTCCTCAGTTCATGCAGCCACTGTAAATCAAGTAGCTGCCGTGGTGAACGGGAGAATGATTTCAAATTTTGACCTGGAGCGTCAGGCTGCATCAGCTTTGCAAAGAGCCGGTATTAATCCGCAAAAAGCAGCTGGCAATCCTCAAGCCAGAGATATTTATCTGAAAACTCTGGATGATATGATTTTAGAATTGATTATTGCCGATGCTGCGGAAAAGCAAGGCATTGTGGCTTCTTCTCCAGAAATTGATGCAGAAATTGGCCGCATGATGCAGCAAAGCGGGCTTTCTAAAGAAAATTTTGAAAAGCAGCTTAAAAGTGAAGGTTTAAGCGTTGCTGCTTTGCAAAGCCGCGTGGCCAATACCATTGTGCGCCAAAAACTTATGAGTGTTATGGTAGGGCGTAAGGT
This sequence comes from uncultured Desulfovibrionaceae bacterium, assembly GCA_964367875.1. Classification (GTDB taxonomy): domain Bacteria; phylum Desulfobacterota; class Desulfovibrionia; order Desulfovibrionales; family Desulfovibrionaceae; genus CAYJAD01. Next base: position 7,345 of record CAYJAL010000073.1, read on the forward strand.
TGTGGCTACTCCCGATGAGGTGCGCGCCTATTATAATGCCAACTTGGATAAATTTATCACTCAACCCGAAACGGAATTGGCTATTTTAGTATACCCTGACAATGTGGATGCCGAAGCATTGGCAGCGCGTATGAAGAAAAGCCCCGAAAAATTTGAAACCATTGCTAAGCAAATTACCCTTGGGCCCAATAAGGCCGGTGGTGGTCATTTAGGCCCTGTGGACTTGAGCAAAATGCCTCCTCAATTGGTGGCTTTTATACAAAAAGTTCCCGAGGGCGGTATTTCCCCCATTGTTATGCTTAATGGTAAAAGAACACAATTTAAAATGATTAAGTCCACTAAGGGCGGTACAACCATGACCTTTGCCCAAGCGGAGCCTATTGCCAATAATTTGGTGCGTGAGCCGCGCTTAAAAGCACGCTTTGACGAATATGTGCAGCAATTGCGTCAAAAAGCTGTGGTGGAAATTCGTATCTAATTTAGAGGCATGGCCATGTGGGAAAGTTTGGAAGAATTGGGGCAAGTTTTACGCACAGAAAGGGAAAAAAAATACCTTTCTGTGGAGGATGTGGCCGATGGCTTAAAGATTAGTGCGCGTGTACTGCGCGCCATCGAAGCCGGAGATGCCACAGCTTTGCCCCATGCTGTCTACGTACGGGGTTTTATTTCTGCCTATGGAAAGTTTCTTGAACTGGATGTGCAAGAACTTTTATCCACACCGGCCTTGTACGATGATGACGAGGTGCAAAAAACACCTCTCCAAGAACCCATGGCCGCGCCTAAGAAGTCGCCTAAAGGGCTTATGACGCTAGTGGCCGCCTTGGCTGTGCTCGTTCTTTTGGGGGGTACTGGGCTGTGGCTTTATAACAATACCACGCTCTTTGCCTCCTTTCAGGAACAGACAGTGCACACGGCGCAGCCGGCACCTGTGGCGCCTAAATCACCCACACCAAGCGAGCAGCCTAAAGCTGTTGCACATGATGCGAAAAATGTGCAGCAAAGTGAGCAGACTAAAGCCCAAGCAGAGGCTAAGCCTGTGCAAGAATCTGCAGTAAAGATAGCTCAACAAAAGCCGGCGGTTCCAGTTGAGCCGTCTGGGGCAGCTGGGTCAGTAGGGTCAGCAGTAGGGCAAGAACCTGCACCACAAGAGCCAGTAGCACAAGAGCTTGGGCGTACTACAGTACAGCAAGCGCAAAAAGTCGCTTCTCCCAAACAAGCCGTACAGCAAGGGCCGCATAGAATTATCATGACGGCCTTGGTAAATACCTGGATACATTCCAAAGCCGATGGTATGGGCACGCGACAATTTGCCCTCAAGCCCGGCGATACCTTTGCCCTTACTTTTGAAAAATCTTTACAATTGATCTTGGGCAATGCCGGCGGGGTGCGCATTCACTATAATGGGCAAGAGCTGCCAAGCCTTGGGCAAAATGGTGAAGAAAAAACGTTAAATTTCCCTTTGTGATAGCTGTATGGAGTGGAATGATTCTGCCATAGTGCTGCAAACGGGGCGTTTTCGTGAAGCAGATATGTGGCTACGAATTTTCTCGAAAAAGCGGGGGCTTATGACGGTCTTTGCTTTTGGAGGCAGTCGTAGCCGTCGTCGTTTTTGCGGTTGCCTTGATGTGCTTAATACCATTACTTGCCGCGTAAAAAGCAGTCGTAATGGACAATATTTAGCTTTGGAAGAAGGCACTTTGCAATACGGGCCGCAAAAATTGCGCCGCGACTTTGGCCGCCTTGGCATGGTCATGAATTGTATTCGATTTTTAGAAGCATTTGGCATTGCTGCAGAGGGGGCACCTGCTGCATATGCTCTTTTGCAAGATATTTTCACCCTTTTCGAAGAAGATGCAGCGCCGCATTCTTTGTATCCTGTTCTTTTTCGTTTGCGTGTAGCTTCAGAGCAGGGCTTTGCCCCTGCATGGCACATATGTGCTGTGTGCGGTAAGGACTTGGCGCATAGGGAATGTATTTTCCATATGAATGAAGGCGTGGCGCATTGTGTGCATTGCGAGCCGCAGCGCAGATCGCTGGCTTATACGGTGCATATATCCCCCGAGGTGCTGGCTTTGCTACATAAAGTAGAACAAGCTCCGGCTGCAGCGTGGGATATATATTCTTTGTCTGCCAAGGATAGGCAAGGGTGTTTTCGAGCCATAGATGGTTTTGTTCAATTTCATCTTGGCATTGCTTGGGAAGAAGGGCGTTTTAGAAGGGTCTAATTTTTTTACAAAGGGTTATCCATGTATTTTCAGGACATTATCCTCACTTTACAGAATTTTTGGGCAAAGCATGGCTGTGTTATTGAGCAACCTTGCGATATTGAATGCGGTGCCGGTACCTTTAATCCGAACACCTTTTTGCGTGTTCTTGGGCCGGAACCTTGGT
>CAYJAL010000074.1:0-9654 GCA_964367875.1 uncultured Desulfovibrionaceae bacterium
TTCTGCCAAGGGAAGCATATTTTCCACATGGTTTAAGAAGTCAAAGCAGCGAATAACTTGATAATGATCACAAATCATTTCACCGGTAAGGCGCATAAGATTACGCGGCTGGGGCGAATAGCCCAGCACATTGGTGGAACGCACAAGAATTTGTTTATTGGTCTTGGGCGCAAAGGAATTCCACTCTTTTGCTTCGGAGAAAGGATAGGTCATATTGGCAAGCATGGCCACGTGGAAGTGGGCACCGCCGCCATTTTCAATGGAGAAATAGCCGGCATTGTCAAGATAAGGCCCAATAAGCTTATCTTCTGCCAAGCGGAATCTATTACCACTATTGGACTGGGTAAAGTCGCGTGGTGTGGTATCGGTAAAGTGCACATGGTCGGTATCACGCACATAATCAAGCAATGCTTGTCTATCGCCCTTAGGATAAGGCGAAGGTGTGCGGCGATCTGTACCTAAAATGGGAGGCAATACAGGTTCAAATTCAGGCATACGCGGCGTATCAATGCTACGATATTCCCCAAGCTTTACATGAGGGTTATAGCCCTTGGCAGAAATTTCTGCCACCAAGTTGGCCAAACGTTCGCCTTCGGGTGCCATATCTGTATAGCACATAAGTTCCGGCGTTTGCGCAATAAAGTTGGTATCAAAATTGGCTTCGCGAAAACGTGGGTGCTTTAAGATTTGCTTAAAGAAAGGAATGGTGGTTTTTATGCCGCCAATAATATATTCCCCAAGGGCCCTTTCCATGATGCTGAGGGTTTTATCCCATTGGCGTGCATAGGTAATAAGCAAAGCGCCGGCAGAGTCATAGTTGGGGGGAAATTCATAACCGGCAGTCATATTGGTATCAAGTCGAACACCGGGGCCGCCGGGAGATACGTAACGTGTTACCAAGCCGGAGTTAGGATTAAATTGCGCTTGAGGATCTTCGCAATTAATACGCACTTGCATAGCAAAGTGCATGGGCACGGTTTTTTCTTCGCTTAAGCGTAATTTTGCTCCAAAAGCAATGGCAATTTGCTCTTCCACAAGGTCTATACCGTAACGAGATTCGGTAATGCCATGCTCTACCTGCAAACGCGTATTGACTTCAATAAGATAGGCTGTGCCATTAGGCTCTACCAAGAACTCTACTGTGGCCAAAGAGTTAAAGCCCGCTTCTCTTATAAGGTGACAAGCATAGCCTTTAAGCTCTGCACGCAATTCAGGCGTTAAACCTTCCCATGGTGAAGGGGTAATTTCAATAAGTTTTTGGTGGTTACGCTGTACGGTGCAATCACGCTCGTCAAAAGCAAATACATTACCATGCTTATCAGCAATAACCTGAATTTCAATGTGGCGTACTTTATCTAAATACTTTTCCACAAAAAGACGTGGATTACCAAAGGAAGCTTGCGCCATGGCAGAAGCTTTAAAGAAGGCGTCTTCTAATTCTGCTTCATTGAAAATGGCAAAAATACCGCGACCGCCGCCGCCGCCTTCGGCTTTAAGCATAATGGGTAAACCCATTTCTTTAATAATTTCGCGAGCGGTGGGAATATCCACAGCGCCTTCAGAACCGGGCACTACGGGGATTCCCAGCTTTTTGGCAATTTCGCGAGCTTGCACTTTATTGCCAAGGCTATTCATGGCCTCAGCGGTGGCGCCGATGAAAACTAGGCCGGCTTCAGCACATTTTTTAGGAAATTGAGAGTCTTCGGAAGCAAAGCCCCAACCGGGGTGAATGCCCACAACGCCGCGTTGTTTGGCAAGGGTAATGATGCGGTCAATATCTAAATATCCGCGTGGATCTTTACCAAGCAATAAAAGTTCTTGTGCAGAAGAAGCCGCCGGTGCTGTTTTATCCACATCGGTGGCTGTCATGGTGGCAATGGCGTCGAAACGTTCACAAATGGAACGGCATATACGGCGGCCGGGAATACCGCGGTTGGCAACTAATATAGGTTTTCCGCGTAAAAGCTCTTGGACTTCCTCAAAGCTTCTCATTTCCTGAGTGTTCATATTGTGTAATCCTTACAATAGTATTTCGCCTATACTTTAAGACGAAGACTTCCATTGGTACATTGCTGCATGTGGCCACGAGTGTTAAGAATTATTTCACCAAGGCTGCCAAGCCCTTGCAAAATACCCTGTGTACTTTCCTGACCATCGGTTAATTCCACTTCTTGCCCCTTCCACAATAAAAAGGCTTCGGCCAAATCTGTCCAAGTCTTTTCTGCTGTAGCTGTGAGCAATTTTTTCTTATACCAGAAATATATCTGGCTTACAAGGTATATGGCTAAGGCTTCGTTTGTGGGAAGTTTTTCGTTTTTATCTATGGAATTTTCGATACTTACAATAGATTCTAAGCCTTGTATCTGGGGTAAAATGCCTGCCGCTAAAGCATGATTTTCTCGTAAAAATTGTTCCTTGGGGGCTTCTTGCACATTAATGCCCATGCCTGCTAGGAGCACGCCCTTTTTTTCTTCCAATAAAATGCCACCCACTTTTTGTTGTGTGCTCCCAAGTACAAGGTCATTGGGCCATTTTAATTGCAAAGAACAGCCTATATTTTGCATGGCCAAAAGTACCAAGAGCGAAAATACCGGCGCCGCTGCCGTGGTGGCAAAAAGGCCTTCCATGGGCAGGCGCATAGCAAGGTATATATTGCCTTGCGGAGAATGCCATTGCCTGCGTGTTTGCCCTCTACCTTCACTTTGGCTTTGTGCCAGCACTGCGCCCCATAAGGGTAAGGCATCTTCTGCCACCAATTTCCACGCATCATCCAGCACAGAGCCGGTATGCCCCACCAAGGTTATGGGGGCTTGTAAAAGTTCCCCCTGCCATTGCGGCAAAGTGTTTTGTGCAAAACCTTGGCTCACTGTGAGGCTTTTTTTTTCTACAAGAATATGCAATGCTCTCTCCATGAAATGCTATATAGTTGGCGGCGCTGTGCGCGATATACTTATGGGATGCAGCCCCAAGGATGCCGATATGGCCTTTAGTGGCTCGGAAACAGAGTTTTTACAAACCTATCCCACGGCGCAAAAGGTGGGAAAAAGTGTGCATGTGTGGATTGTGCAAGGGCGTGAATATATGCCTTTACACAATAACTCTTTGCATGAAGATTTACAGCAGCGCGATTTAACTATTAATGCTTGTGCCTTGGATGAAGATGGGCATATTTTTGCGCATCCTTTGGCTTTTTACGATATAAAACATGGCATCTTACGCCCTGCCTCTCCTAAGGCTTTTTTTCAAGACCCCACGCGCATCTTTCGCCTGGCACGTTTTGCCGCCGCTTATCCTCATTTTTCCCTACATACAGATGCTCTTAAACAAGCTCAGGCTGTTGTGCAAGCAAAAAAGCATGAAGATTTACCGGCAGAAAGGGTGGGAAGAGAACTGTTTAAGGCCTTACATATGCCCTGCCCTTGGCGCTTTTTTCATTGTGTTTTCACAACACAAAGTATGCACCCTTGGTTTACAGAATTGTATGAAATATATGTGCAAAATCCTACTCTACTGAAGGGCTGGGGACAATGTATGGATACTTGCGCACAAGATATAGGCTCACCCTATGAGCTGGCTTTATTTCGCTGGATGCTCTTGGGAGCTTTTTTAAATATGCAAGGGGATAGCCCTTCGATTGGTGAAGCGTCTGAGGATATTTTAGAAGCTTTAGGTGAAAAACTCTGTTTGCCTACAGCCTTCACCAAGGCCGCCTTGTGTATGGCTAGTCATGTACAAAGGGTACACGGGGCACAAAGAGCACAAACTTTACAACACCTCTCCCCTGCTGAACAAGTTTCCTTGGTGCTTGCGGTGCATAAAAAAGGTTTATCCAAACTTTTTTGGGCTGGCGTAGATCATATTTGGCCACAAGCTCAACAAAGCTCCTACGCTTTGGCTGTGCTTAATGTGGTGCTGCAAGTGCATCTGCCCTTAGAATTCCAAGATCAAGGCGCTGCATCTGGGGAAAAGCTGTATCAATTACAAATAGCAGCTTTAGAGAATTTTTTGCATAGGTAATATTTTTTTACAGCTCGCCTTTACGTAAAAAAAGGCGTCCTTGCTCTTCCATAAGTTCACAAAGAGCAAACATTTCTTCCCCATGATCATAGCCCAGAACATGCCCTAAGCCATGGGCTAAAAGACGTACCAAATGTTCATAAGGCTCTTGCCCATATAGCAGGCATTCTCTACGCCATGTATCTACAGAAAGCACCAAAATATGCGGCGGCTGTGTGGAAGAAGTATGGACATGGGAAGGCGTATGGGAAGACGCATGGCTTTGTTTTGCAGGAAAAGAAAGTATATTGGTAGGGCCAAAGCTGTGCATATGCTGCGTATTCAATGCGGCCATGGCGCCATCACGCACCACATGTAGCTCTAAAGCAGCATCTTCTTCACAGACAAAAGCATACATGGCCTGCAGCAAAGCGGTGAGCGTGGCAGGATGCAAAGGGCATTGCCAACTAGCTTCATTATAGACATATATGGCCATATTTTATTGCCTTGCAGCTAAATCTCTTATTTCCGCATCATCGGCTTTTTCTATAACCTCTATATCTTGCCCGGGCTTTTCTTCAAGTGAAGAAGCAGGGGAAGAAGCCAAGGAAGAAACCGGATTTTTATCCTGAGCTTGTTTTGCCTCTCCTTTAAATTGCATGGGCGGCATGGCCGGCGGCGTCGGCGCGGCGTTGCCGGCAGGATAGGCTATACGCTGGTGGAATAGTCCTGTTAAAATGCGCAAAAATTGTTCGCTTAATGCGTGTAAGTCTTTAAAGGTCAGCGTGGATTCATCCAATTCGCCTTCGGCAAAAATACCTTTAACAATGGTATCAATATGCGTTTTTAAGCGTGCTGATGTGGGATCACTTAAAGTACGACTGGAGGCTTCCACCGAGTCTGCGAGCATTAAAATAGCCGCTTCTTTACTTTGAGGGCGTGGGCCGCCGTAGCGATAATCGTCTTCGGTGACATTTTCCCCATTGGTAACAGCCTTGTGGTAGAAAAAACGTATGACTCTTTTGCCATGGTGCTGCAAAATAATGTCTTGGATTTCATCACCAAGCTTATATTCTTTGGCTAGCTCTGCTCCTTGCTTAACGTGGGCGGTTATAATAAGCGCACTCATGGAAGGGGCTAATTTATCATGCTTATTGCGTCCACCGTTTTGATTTTCTATAAAATAATCCGGATGGCTCAATTTACCTACATCATGGTACAAGGCGCTCACCTTACAAAGCAAACTATTCGCTCCAATGGCTTTTGCTCCTGCTTACACCATATTTGCCACAATAAGGGAGTGGTGATAGGTGCCCGGCATTTGTACCATCATTTCCTGCATAAGAGGATGCTCAAGGCTCATAAATTCCATAAGCCTAAAGCGTGTAGTATAGGAAAAGACCAATTCTAACACGGGGCTGAAGGCAAAAAGCATTAACAAAGATATGCTACTATTAATAAGAACAGCCACCACTTGCCAAATCCATTGATGCAAAGGCGTTTCCACAAAAAGGGTCATGGCTAGCCAGAAGAGCAATTGCCCTGCCATAAGGGGTAAAATACTCCAGACCATATCTTGTCTGCTTTGTGCTCTGGTTACCAATAATGTGGTAAACATGCCCCCAAGGAAATAATAGAAAAAGAGGGAAATATCCCCTTTAAACATAACAGTGGTGAATAAAGCCAGCAAAAGGCTCATGGTGCAATAGCGTCTTGCGGCAAAAACTAAGGCCACAAGCCCCACCACGCCGGCCACAGGGAAGGCATAGGCTAGGGATTGCACGAAGGCTTCATCCCCTGTTCTTGCGCCAAAAACATAAATAGCTTTAGCAATGAGGGAACAGGAAACCAACAAGAATGCCATAAAATGGTAATCTTTTCGACGTAGCGGTGTGCCAGGCTTACCGCTAGGAGCCATAAATAGCCCTAAAGAAATAAGGGTGCTTAAGAGAAAAAGCCCTAAGGAAAAGCGTATATGAATCCATGTGCCCACAGAGCTGTAAATGGCTTGAAGTTTAGCTTGTTGCTCGCGGGTAACAAGATCGCCCTTGCGCACCACCACTTCGCCACGCTGTAAAATATAGTATACAGGCGGCACATGATCCACAATGCTTTCAGCCCTTTCGCGGGTCAGTTCTTTATTTAGTGATAAAGAGGCCGGCATATAGGCAGAAAGCAAAAGAATTAGGGCACGTCTTGCCGGTACATCCAGCACTGGGTCATTGCGAATAACAGAGCTTAATTGCACCAAGGTAGATTGCGCATCGGGCAAGGTTTCTACATCAGGGCGCAACACTTCTTCGTTGCTTTCAATATTGCGTAATACGGCGCCTCCGGAGCCCACATGCGCCGTGCGCATATCGCTGGCAAGACCTTTGGAAAGCAAAGAACGTACATTGGGTAAAATATGCGCAATAATATAATTTTGTACGTGCGATCTGGCTAATTGCTCTAAAATATCTTCTGCTATTTCCGGCGTTAAATCTTGCTCCAATTTACGCATGGCCACAGCCTCTTCACCATAGACAAGGCTATTTACTTCATGCAATAAATTCACAATATTAGTGTTAAATTTTTCATAGGCACCGGGGTCTAAGTCAAAGACAAGGGGCTGGGCTTTAAGGAGCTGCTCGCGCCGCTGATTGGTGGCAAAAACATCTTCCACAGAAAAATTGCGCGGAGCTACAATGTCATTTTCAGCAATGGTTCCAGCAATATACATTTGCGGTTGCTGATCATAATTGATACCGGCAAAAATCGATAATAAAAACAGGGAGCATAACAATACCGCAAGGCCATAACCGCAATGATGATGTCCATACAACATCTTGCCTATGGACTTTAGGGAATTTTCGTTAGATTTTTTCGTTATAGTTATCATAGGCTGCCACAATAGCGCTGACAAGGCTGTGTCGCACTACATCTTTAGCTGTGAAGGAATGAAAAGCAATACCTTTAACATCGCGTAAAATGCGCACGGCCTGCGAAAGGCCAGAACGGTTTTCAGGGCCTGCATCGCCCCATTGTGGTGGTAAGTCCACTTGCGTCATATCGCCTGTAATAACGGCGCGTGAGCCAAAACCAAGCCTTGTTAAAAACATTTTCATTTGTTCGGGGGTAGTATTTTGCGCTTCATCTAAGATAATAAAAGCATCATTAAGGGTACGCCCACGCATAAAGGCTAAAGGCGCCACTTCAATAATATTGGTTTCCAGCATGGAAAGCACTTTGGGCTGCGGCATCATATCGTACAAGGCGTCATATAGGGGGCGCAAATAAGGATTTACCTTTTCAGCTAAGTCGCCGGGCAAAAAGCCCAAACGCTCACCGGCTTCCACCGCAGGACGGGTGAGAATAATTTTCTTTACCCTTTGCTGCATAAGCATGGAAAGCGCCATGGCTACAGCTAAATAGGTTTTACCTGTACCGGCAGGGCCAAGGCAAAAGACCAGTTCTTTTTTGATAAGAGCTTCGTAATATTCTTTTTGGGCAAGATTTTTTGCCACAATGGTTTTGCGAGGCGCCGCCACAAAAACCGTATCTTTATACACACGGCTTAGGCTTAATTGAGGTTGTTTTTCCAGCATGGAATATGCAGAAATAACATGGCTAGGGCTTAAAGTTTTACCATCCTGCACATGGGCATAGAGCTGTACAAAAAGATTACACAGCCTTTGGAGAGTAAGATTATCCGTCGTTTTTACTGTAACACTGGCGCCACGTGAATACATATGCGCCCCACTCACTTGCTCTAAAGCCTCTAGGTGCGCATTGTGCGGACCAAAGAGCGTATTGGCAAGTACCGGGTCATCGAAGGTTACAGTTTCGCTAAGTGCAGTCGTGTCTACCATGCAGCACATTTACGCCTTTTTTTGCCTGCTGTCTATTTTTTTATAGTAATTTTAGGCTAAATTGTTACTTGGCACATTCTATGCATCATGCCTTGGTAATCGGTATTACTGGGAAAATTTTTTCCTCGCAAGCCATTTTACTAAGGTGGAAATTATGTCTGTATCAAGTATATCTAGCGTGAACTCTTCACTGTATGCGTATCAATGGAATAATCAGCAATTACAAGGTGCTGTCTCCACAAGTACGTCCAGTTCCAGTAGTGCCAGCAGCCTTTATGGCTCAGATGTAACTTCCAGCGTTTCTTCTATGGTAGAGCTTGCCAAGTACGCCATGGAGGCCATGGGCGTTTCCAGCAGCGATAGGGTCACTTTTTCCCAAATTGAGCAGTACAAAAGCGAGCTGGAAGATTCTTTTAGCCAAGAGCTTAATGACGCCATTGCCAATACTATAGTCTCCCCTACGGCCTATTTTTCCGTTTCCATGAGCGAAACAGGCGCCGTTACCATAGATACCGCCCACGATGATGAAGCCTTGGTACAAGCTTTTTTTGCCTCCAATCCTTCCTATGTGGAAAATTTACGCAATAGTTTTGATGAGGCAGGTTTTACCGGCCCCGTAGAATTTACCGTAAGTTCCACCGGTGATATTACTTCGGTAAAACCCCAAACCGTAACGGAAGAAACAGAATTAGAAGACGCTACCTTTGGTACTTCTATTATAGAAGATCTTAAAAGTCAGGGGGTGAGCCTTACCCAAAGCTTTTCCGTGCGTTTTGATGGTACCGCAGTGGTGGTGGAAGGCGATAGCACGGAAAGCGCTGCCATAAACCAATATTTGCAAGATAATCCCAATATTGCCAGTGAGATAAAAGCGACTTTAGAAAGCCAAGGTCAAACGGTAAATTCTGTAGTTATTATCAATTCCGCCGGCGTGGTGACCAGCAGAACCACCTTTGCCCCTGCAGAAAATACTCAAAAAGCTGAAGAATTTCAAGATTATTTACAAGAGCAAGGCGTGGGTGATGATATGAAAACTCGCCTTGAAAGTATGGGCATAGACCCAAATATTGATTTTCGCCTCACAGTGGTAGATGGTAAAGTCACCGTAAACAGCTCGCACCCCGATGCTGATAAAGTACAAGCCCTTTTAGATAGTAATGAAGAGCTTACCAAGAATTATTTACAAATTGATGCTCTTGCAGGCCTTGAAGGGGCAAGAAAGTCCATGCAAATAGACCCAGCGGCCACACGCCAACGCATACAAATGGAAAGTCTTGCCGCATGGTGGGATCAAACGGGCACATCTTCCATTGGCGCCTTCTCCTCAGGGAATTTAACCACCTTTACAGGCGTCAATAGCGTCGCTTAACGTACGTCGACAAATATTTTTAAAGTCTACTGGGGGATAACCTTTTTTTCAAAAAAGGTTATCCCCCAGTAGGCAGTAAAAAGATAAATACTATAAAATATAGCGGCTTAAATCCTTATCTTCACGCACATCTTTTACATGCTCGCGCACATAGGCTTCATCCACCACTACTTCTTCTCCGGCCTTATCTGGCGCATCAAAAGAAATATCCGCAAGAATTTTTTCCATAATGGTATACAAGCGGCGAGCGCCGATATTTTCCGTTTCATTATTGATTTCTTCTGCAAAGGCGGCAATTTCTTGCAGGCCATCATCGGTATAGGTAACGCGTACACTTTCTGTAGCCAAAAGGGCTGCATATTGGCGCGTTAAGGCATTATCAGGTTCGGTGAGTATGCGTAAAAACTCATCCTTACCAAGGGCTTGTAATTCCACACG
>CAYJAL010000075.1:0-9570 GCA_964367875.1 uncultured Desulfovibrionaceae bacterium
CCAAAAACTTTTTATGGCGCCATGATGTATCTTGAGTTTGAGCTTTTAGCCGCACAAAAAATTTAAGATTCTTTAGCAAATAAACGCTGTAAGGCTTCAGTGTCTAGCGGGGTTAAATTAAAGCGCATGCCGGCCTCATCTATAATATCAGTAAGATGGCGCTGAGGGTGTTCTTTGAGAGTCTCAGCAATATAGGCAGCGGCCTTTTGCAATAAATCTGCATGTGGTATAAGTTGTGTCATGGGGCTCTCCTTGTGTTGGTGAACATATATTTTCTCTGAGCATAAATCGCTCTCTCTTTTTTGTAAAACCCATAAGCGTGTTTTGAAAGGGGAGGGGCAAGCCACAAAAAAATCAAACAAAGAATAACACTATGGAAAATTGGTATATTGCAATTATTTTAAGTATAGTGGAAGGCCTTACGGAATTTTTGCCTGTGTCCTCCACAGGGCATCTTATCCTTGCTGGTGAAATGCTAAATTACACCGGCGAAAAAGCCGCCACCTTTCAGGTCATCATTCAGCTGGGCGCCATTATGGCCGTGGTGGTGCTGTATTGGCCGCGTTTTTGGGGCTTGCTCTTTCCTAAACAGGGGCAAAGTTTCAGCGGTATGCGCGGCATAGGCTTGCTTATGCTTACCTGTATTCCGGCCTGCGTCATGGGTTTGCTTTTGCATTCCTATATTAAAGCCTATCTTTTTACGCCAACCACGGTACTTATGGCCTTGGTGGTGGGGGCGCTGTTTATGATTATTGTGGAGCGCCGCCCAAGCCCGCCCATTCGCTATGTTACGCTGGACGATATTGGCCCTAAGGAAGCCTTTGGTATTGGCTGTTTTCAATGCCTTGCTTTGTGGCCCGGGTTTTCGCGCTCTGCATCTACCATTATGGGCGGCATGCTGCTGGGCGCCGGTAGACAATTGGCGGCGGAATATTCCTTTATTGCCGCTGTGCCCATTATGGTGGCGGCCACCGGCTATGATTTGCTCAAAAGCTGGCATATTTTAAGCAGCGATGATCTTGGTTTCTTTGCCCTTGGCATTGTGGCCTCCTTTGTGGCGGCGCTTTTGGCTATTAAGGGCTTTGTAAGCTTACTCTCGCGTATTACCTTAATTCCCTTTGCAATTTACAGGCTTATCATGGCGCCGCTGGTATGGTATTTTATGCTGTACTAAAAAATGTAAAAAAAATGTGACAAAAGGCAAAAAAACACTTGCCAAAAATGACGCATTCCGATAAAAGCTTCTCTCGTTGGTACGAAAGTATCACACAAGGCTAGGTAGCTCAGTTGGTCAGAGCACACGGTTCATACCCGTGGTGTCGGAAGTTCAAGTCTTCTCCTAGCTACCAATATAATTCACGGCTCCGCAATAATTTTGCGGAGCCGTTTTTTTGTTGATTTGTATGTTGGATTTACAGTATTTTACGCGTCATTTATTACAGAATGTATTTTAAAGGAGAATCACCATGGATTTACAAAGCGTGAAAGCAAATATGGAAAAAAGAGGCTATACCGTTTCTATTTTTGAAAATACACAAGAAGCGGCAAGCTATTTAACTGAAAGCATTAAGGATACTACTGTGGGCAGTGGCGGCAGTATGACTTTAGAAGCGCTTAATATTTATGATACTTTGTGTGCAAATAATACCGTGTACTGGCGCTCAAAATGTAAGAGCGTTGAAGAAAATAATGCCGCTGTTATGGCGCCTGTATATTTGACCAGCGCCAATGGTGTTACAGAATCTGGTGAGCTTATCAATATAGACGCTACGGCCAATCGTATTGCCGCCACAAGCTATGGTAAAGAGCGCCTCATTTATGTTATTGGGCAAAATAAAATTTCTGCCAACCGTGAAGAGGCCATGCACAGAGCCAAAAATATTGCCTCGCCTCTCAATGCCAAAAGGCTTGGCAGAAAGACCCCTTGCGCAGTGAAGGCCGATAAATGCTATGACTGTAATAGCCCTGAGCGTATTTGTAATATGACCAGCATTACCGAGAGAAAGCCAGGTAGCATTAAGGTGCTGGAAGTGCTTATTGTGAAAGAAGATTTAGGCTTATAAGGGCTTTGTTTGTCATACTGTTTCCTATGAGCAGGCTGTTCTAAAGAGAACAGCTTGCCACAGGACGTGGCAAGCCCCGCAGGGGAGCAAGCCAAAGGCAAGGCGAAATTTACTTTCGCCCATAGCCGACGCTTGCGATAGCTTGTGTCGCATAGAACATGCGACCAAGCGTCATGCGTACTGTCCCAAAAAGCAAGCTTAACGAAGCAAACAGCCCTTTTTGGGCAGTCTGCTAGACAAAAAAGCTCACAGCGCAGTACACCAACAGTAAAGACATAATACCATTGGTAACCTTAGCATGCTGCGAAAAAAGCTTGGTAAATAGAGAGCCAAAGCCCGACCAGAGCAAGGTGCAAGCAAAACCAATAAAAGCCAAGAGCAGGGCAAAAGTCAGCAACCATAGTGGCTCTTCTTTATAAAAGGGCAATATATATACCTGCATGGAAACTATGCCGTAGACATAGATTTTAGGGTTAACAAATTGCAAAATAAAACCCGTCATAAAGGTAGCATTGCCCTTTTTCTCTTCTATATTTCCATCGCTTTTCCATGTCATATAGGCAAGATAAAGAATATAGGATGCCCCTACTATAAGCATGGGAAATTGAATTTTGGGAATAAGAGTAGACAGCACATTGCAAAATATAGCGCAAGCCACCATAACCACAGAAAAAGCACACCATATACCTAAGTTGAAGGGCAGCGATTTGCGAAAGCCCATTCTTCCGGCATTGGACATGGACATAATATTGTTAGGGCCTGGGGTGATGGCTGTAACGCCTGCATAGGTGAGAAAACTTAGCCAGCTAAACATTGTCATTGCCTCCTGAGTACACTTGTGTTGTAATGCACTAATAGTGCATTATGTTGATATGATGTACTGTTAGTCTAGTATAATGTCAAGTGTGAGTGAGGTCATTTCGTGAATATCAATTCTTTTGTGGCGCAAAATATTAAAAATATACGTGAACAAAAAAAAATCACTTTAGATGCTGCTGCGCAGATGACCGGTGTTTCTCGTAGTATGCTGGCGCAAATTGAGCGTGGGGACGCCAATCCCACTGTGTCTGTGCTGTGGAAAATTGCCAATGGCTATAAGGTGGCCTTTACCTCCCTTGTGGAGCAAAAAGAGGAAATTACCACCTTGGTGCGCGGGGAGAGTATTACGCCCATCACTGCCGCTGAGGGCAAGTATTTAAACTATCCCGTATTTTGTTTTGATGAGCAGCACGCTTTCGAGGTGTACCGTATTGCCATCTTGGTGGGCGGCACCTTGGAGGCTAAGGCGCACTTAATAGGGACTGAGGAGTATATTACCGTCTTTTCCGGCTCTATTTCTGTGCAGGTGCAGGATAAGGTGTATAACCTACACAGCGGTGACTCTTTGCGCTTTTTGGCGGATGTGCCCCATGTGTATAGTAATATTGGGCTTGAGGATGCCGCGCTGAGTATGATTTTGTATTATCCTAAATAGTGTATCTTTTATGCTATTATAACAAGATGTTCAAAAAGGGTTGGGTGCGAGGCAAGCGAAGCTTTTTGCGCAAGGAGCGTATTAGACATACGTGACTGAAGCAAAAAATAAGCTTAACGAAGCAAACAACCCTTTTTGAACATCTTGTTATATATTTTCTTGCTGCACCCTGCAAGGATTGCCATACGCCACAGTATTGCTGGGGATATCCTTTGTCACCACACTGCCGGCGCCAATGACCACGTTATGGCCAATGGTGACCCCCGGCATAATAATGGCGCCGCCCCCAATCCACACATTGTCCCCAATGGTCACAGGCTTGGCTATATTTTTACAAAAGGCAAAGCCGCCATCTTCTATGGGCGGACTGAATCTATCTGCGGCATTTTTAGGATGATACACGGTGTAAATATGCACCCCCGGCGCTATAAGGGCATTGTCTCCAATGGTAATGGTATTACAATCTAAAAAGACGCAATTCATATTCACTTCACAATTATTGCCAAAATAAATATTTTGCCCATAGTCCACAAAAAAGGGCGCTGTAATCCAAAGGTTTTGGCCTCTGCCTCCTAAAAGTTCTTGTAAAAGAGCGTCTTTGGTCTGCGTGTTCTGCGAATCTAGCTGATTGTAATCTCGCGTAAGATTTTTTGCCTTGTGCCATTGGCGTAAAAGGTCCGCATCGCCGCAATCGTATAATTGGCCGGCGAGCATTTTTTCTCTTTCTGTCATGGTGTACCTCACGTTTATTTAAAGTAGTGTTATTTCGTTAGTATATGTTTTTTAAGAATATGACATCCTTACTTAAAAAGCGTGTAAAACATGTATTTTTTTTCGTTAAAAAAAGCGCTTTTAGTTGACAGTTGGCTCTAAAAAAGTCACTTTCTTTCAAAATATATAAGGCAGGTACTCCTTTTGGCTTTTTTCGAGAGAGTGTCGCTTTTCCACATATAAAACTTCTTTCATCCCGTATTTCGCTGGAGGTTGCTATGACAAGTAAAGCTCAAATTATCTTAGGCTTTTTATTACTCACTTTGACCATTATGCTAGTAGCAGTGCTTAGCTATACTTCATCGCGTAGTACCAGTACGGATATTGGCGATTTTACAAACTATGATCAAATTGATTCCATCACCTATAAGACAGAAATTGATTTATATAAAATTGCCTACTATTTAGGGCAGTTTAGCTTGAATAATTCCTCAGAAGACAGTGAAAAGGTAAAGACATCTGCCTCTACTGCCTTGAGTGATAATAAAAAGCTTTTGCAACTTGTACAAGGCAATGATGCACAAAATGTACGCCAAATTGTGGCCTCCTTGGAAGAAATTGTAAACTCCTTAGATTCCTATTTTACCCACGTAAGCTCTTTGCAGCAATTTATCGAAAAGGATTTATTGCAAGCAGAAGAAGGGCTTATGAAGGCTCTTTCCGCAGTGAGCGCAGAGTTTCAGCGTACCGGCAATGGGGATATGCTGGAAAAAATCACCCAAGCGCAAAAAGAAATTATCCATTATCAAGATATGATAAAGTTTTTTTCTCTTGTGCAAGGGAAAGGTCCCTATGATTCCGCGTCCAAGTCCAAGCAGCATTTTTTGCAATGTATTGAAGAGCTGTTAGCCTTTGAAAAAGAAACCTTGCTGGCTCGCGAGCCTTTTGCCGATTTAGAAGCCAAGCGTGATGCCTTTGCAAAGCTTGCCATGGGCATTGATAAAGCCAGCCTTGTATTACTTGATGAAGTGGATGATTTAACTCGCGAGCGCGCTAAGGTTCTTTCTATTTTGACTCCTTTAAGTGCTAAGGCTGCTCAGGGTGCACAAGCAGAGCTTAAAGCTGTTGCTGACTCTGTAGAAAGCTCTTCACAACGTATTTTGATGATTGCTATATTTGCCACTGCCCTTGGTGTTATTATTACCTTTATCATCATTGCAAGGTTTTCCTCTACCTTAAATAAGCTTACAGCCTATGCCCAATCCATTGCTCATGGTGATTTTCATGCCAAGGTAAATATTCACGAAAAGGGTGAAATTGGCTTGGTACTGAAAGGTATTGAAGAAATCAGCCTTACTTTGGCAAGGCTTAAAGAAGAATTATATACAGCAGCCAATGAAATTTCCAGCGGCTACTATGCAAACAATATTGACGTGAGCCACTTTGAAGGCGACTTTAAAGTGCTGGCCGACAATGTAAATACTTTATCTTTGTCCTATGTGAACTTGCTTGAACGCATGCCTGTGGGACTTTTCACCGCTTTGCCCAATAATACTATTTTGTACATGAATGCTAAAGGCAAAGAAATGATTAAGTGTGCTGCGCCTGTGGGCGAAAATTGCGGTAAGCATTTTAAATCTCCTGCTTGCGGCAATGAACATTGCCTTGGTATCAATGCCTTTAAAAAGCAGCAAGATGTGCACGCCATCGCGCCTTGCTTGCCCAATAATGAAAAACTCTTCCTTGATGTGCAGGCGAGTCCTTTATATGATTTAAATAATAAACCTGTGGGCTTTGTGGAATACTTGGCAGATATTACTCAGGTGCAAGAGCAGAGCGAAGCCATTAAAGCCATGTCTGTACATGCCACAGAGGTGGCTACCCGTGTGGCCTCTGCCGCTGAAGAACTTTCTTCGCAAACAGCGTCTATTGTACAAGGGGCGGATTTCCAAAGATCGCGTATTGAAGGCACCAGCGCGGCCATGACGCAAATGAATGCTTCGGTGCAAGAAGTGGCCTCCAATGCTTTAAATACCGCCGAGCAAAGCACCGTTGTTATGGATAAAGCTCAAGACGGTATTAGCGTTATGGCCAAGATGTCTGAGTCCATGGGGCTTTTAAGTGGCTCGGCCAGCAATTTGAAAAGCAATATGGAAAGATTGGACAGCCTCTCTGAAGGCATTGGCAGCATTATTAACGTTATTAACGATATTGCAGACCAAACCAACCTTTTGGCCTTAAATGCTGCCATTGAAGCCGCCCGCGCCGGTGAGGCCGGTAGAGGCTTTGCTGTGGTAGCTGATGAAGTGCGCAAATTGGCAGAGAAGACCATGTCAGCCACGCAAGAAGTGGGACAAAGCGTTCGCTCCATTCAGCAATCCAGCGCCGCTAACCAAGACGAAGTTAAGCGCGTTGTGGCGCAAATTGATAAGACGGCGGAATTTGCGCATCTTTCGGAATCTGCTTTGCAAGAAATTGTTCAAGTTACCGGCTTGAATACAGAAATGATACATCAAATTGCCAATGCAGCCACAGAGCAAACCACCGTTTCGGAAGAAATCTCTCAATCCATGAGCGATATCAATGAAGTGGTTAATAAAAATGCCGAAGCCATTGAGCAATCGGCCGAAGCCATTCGTGAACTGGCACAACAAGCACAAGAATTGCAAAATGCCATGAAAAATGTGTAAGGCATAAATAATAAATCTCAGCCCTGCGTAGAAATATGCAGGGCTTTTTTGTGGGTTTTAGCTGGGGGATTTACCACAAAAAAGAGGGAAAGCCTTAGCAGCTCTCCCTCCTCGCAATAGTAAATTAAAGCTAAGCTTAGCTTTCTAAAGCTTTTTTCTTGGCGCCGGCATTTTGGTGACGCTTTTGCGCAGAAAGAATATTCTTACGTAAGCGGATGGATTCTGGCGTTACTTCCACCATTTCATCTTCGCGTACAAAGTGCAAAGCAAATTCCAAAGTCATGGGACGTACTGGAGTAAGGGTGACGTTTTCATCCTTACCGGAAGCGCGCATGTTGGTAAGCTTCTTTTCTTTGCAGGGGTTTACGTCAATGTCATTTTCGCGATTATGCTCGCCAATAATCATACCTTCATATACAGGCACACCGGCTGGGGTGAACAAAATACCGCGTGGCTCTAAGTTAAAGAGCGCATAAGGCACCGCAGAGCCGGCGCGATCACATACAATGGAGCCGCTAAAGCGTGTGGGGAAATCGCCACGCCATTCTTCATAGCCTGCAAGCAAAGAGTTCATAATGCCTGTGCCGCGGGTATCGGTAAGAAATTCATCACGATAACCAATAAGGCCGCGAGAAGGTACGGTAAATTCCATACGTACACGGCCAGTGCCGCCGCTTTTATCATTCATGCAATTAAGCATACGGCCTTTGCGCTGTGCCAGCTTTTCGGTAACCACGCCCATGAAGGTTTCGTCGCAGTCCACATATAAATGTTCTACAGGCTCCAAAATTTTGCCTTCTTCGGACTTTTTCAAAATAACTTCGGGGCGACCTACAGAAAGTTCAAAACCTTCGCGGCGCATTTGCTCGATAAGAATAGCCATTTGGAATTCGCCGCGACCTTTTACCAAGAAGGCATCTCTATCGCCGGTTTCTTCCACGCGAATGGCCACATTGCGTAAAGCTTCCTTGGTTAAGCGATCCCAAATAACGCGCGTTTGCACAAATTTACCTTCACGTCCTGCCAAGGGGGAAGTGTTGATGCCAAAGCGCATGGCCACGGTAGGCTCGTCTACGCGAATGCGGGGCAAGGTACGCGGATTTTCCTTGGTGCAAATGGTATCGCCAATGGTCACATCTTCAATACCTGCCAAAACCACAATGTCGCCGGGCTGGGCGCTTTCTACTTCGGCTAAACGTAAACCTTGGTACACTTGCAACTTGCTTACGCGTAAGGGTTGTACATTATTATCTGGCCCCATGCACAATAAAGCGTCCTTGGCATTGATGGTGCCGTGAATAATACGGCCCACAGCCAAGCGGCCAAGATAGTCGGAATAATCAAGGTCAGCCACCAGCATTTGGAAAGGCTCGCTTTCGTCATAGGCAGGGCCGGGGATATGCTTTAAGATGGTTTCAAAAAGCGGAGCCAAGCTTACGCGCTCGTCCTCCAAGCCGTGCATGGCAACGCCTTCACGACCAATGGCGTACAGTACAGGGAATTCCAATTGCTGTTCGTTGGCGTCAAGGTCGATGAAGAGATCATACACTTCATTGAGCACTTCTTGAGGGCGTGCGTCTTTGCGGTCAATTTTATTTACCACCACCACTACGGGCAGGCCGGCTTCTAAGGTTTTGCGCAAAACAAAACGTGTTTGCGGCAAAGGGCCTTCCGAGGCGTCCACCAATAAAATGGCGCCGCTGGCCATGGAGAGGGCGCGCTCTACCTCGCCGCCAAAGTCGGCGTGGCCGGGGGTGTCAATGATGTTAATTTTAACATCATTCCACGAAACGGCGCAGTTTTTTGCAGCAATGGTGATGCCGCGCTCACGCTCAAGATCCATGCTATCCATAATACGGTCATCCACTTGTTGATCCGCGCGAAAAACGCCGCTTTGACGAAAAAGTGCATCCACAAGGGTAGTCTTGCCATGGTCAACGTGGGCAATAATGGCCACATTCCGTAAAAATTGATTGTTTTGCATAAAAATCTTTGTGTAAAAGGTTAGTGTGTGGGGTAAAATATATTGCAGCACAAGGCGCTGCCTTTAAAAAATACAAGCAATCAAGGCTTTTTCACCACCTTAAAAGCTGTGCATACACAAAATATGCAGGTCTTATATCCTGCGTTGCCATAAGTCACAAGATTTTTTATGCCCTTACCCTTGATAAATTTTGCTTTGTGCCGATATAAAGATATGAGGAATAAAAATTAACCTTGCTAAGTATGTGATTATGCAAGTAACACTTGCATGTCGTTCTTTGTATACAACTGGCTGGAGGCTTAAGATTTTATCTGGGCTTGGCTTTGACATTTAGGAAAAAACTGACTAGAGTGTGGCAAACATTTTCTGCTTTTGTTTTATATTTGTTAACAGCCTCTTTTATATTGTGTCGAAACAAAAGCACTTTTCATAAGGATTAGCGTATGGATATAGCAACCCTAGGTGGCATGCTCGGCGGCCTTGGCCTCGTTCTAGGTTCCATTTTCATTGGACCAGAGCCCGGCAACTTTATCGATATACCCAGTATCATGATTGTTATTGGGGGAACTATGTCGTCTATTATGGTGTGCTTTCCTGCCAGTGAGGTGAAGCAAGCCTTCGGGGCCGGCATGAAGGCCTTTACGGCCA
>CAYJAL010000076.1:0-9322 GCA_964367875.1 uncultured Desulfovibrionaceae bacterium
TGTTGGAGTGGCTTACCAAATTACCAACTTGGGGTTTTTTACCACAAAAATCACATTCTCTGCTCATGACAGTCCTCCGTCAAACTTATATTCTAACAATATATAATTGTGCTACCTAATAATTGCGGAACATTAGGGGACACGCATATTTTTCTCATTGTCGAGACGAAAGTTAATATACGTCATTGCCCAAAATTGCAAGCACTTTGTGCCTCTCTAGAGTTTTTTTATAAAATTTATTTTGAAGCACAGTGCATGTACAGGGCAATAGGCATTGCCAGAGGCTCTTTTCCTTGTTATGATGTGTACACATTTACTTTAAAGGATTGTTATGAAAAAACTCCTTGTTATGGGCATAGGTAATATGCTGCTTACCGATGATGGCGTGGGCGTTTTTGCCGCGCAGGCTTTACTCAAAGAAGATCTTGGCGATAATGTCACCGTCATTGAAGCCGGTACCTTTACGCAAGATATTTTTTATATGTTTGAAGGCTACGATGCCGTACTGGTGCTGGATATTGTCCACGCCAATGGTGAGCCGGGCAGCATTTATAAGCTTACAGAGTCAGATCTTGTGGATAATGAAAAGCAGCGTCTTTCTATTCATGATATTGACCTTATCGACTCCTTAAATATGGCGGAGCTCTTGCATGGGCACAGACCTAAAATCCATGTGCTTGGCATGGAACCCTACGATTTTAATTCGTGGAATATTGGTCTATCCCCTCAGGTGCAAGATAAGTTTGATGCCTTTTTAAACTTTGCTCGTGAAGAAATTGCCGCCATGAGCGTGGCATCATAAGGAGTGTGGTATGTGTTTAGCAGTTCCGGCGCAAATAGTAGAATTATTAGAAAATGGTATGGCTAAGGCCAGAGTGGGGGAAAGTGAAACCTATTTAACCACCTCCACCATGCTTTTGCCCGAAGAAGCCGCCGTGGGTGATTATATTATTGTACATGCAGGTTTTGCCTTGCATAAAATACGTGAAGAAGAAGCTCTGGAAACTTTGCGCCTCTATCGTGAAATTATTCAAACTGTAGATGGCGATGAGGCGAATTTTTAAGGCATGAATCTTTATGTGTAAGACTTGCGCTTTTTACAAAAGAGTCTTATATGCAAAGTAACGCAAGGAGGATTTTATGGTAAGTTCAATTCCTACCCCGCCCAATGGTGCAGAGCTTATGCTTGACGATTTGGGAACACGCTATGCCTCTGGTATTAAATTAAGCGGCACCGATATTGGTAATGCCATCATTGCTACGGCACGTCAAAATGCCAGTAAATTTGGCCCAGGGCCTGGTGAAATGCCCATTCGCAGTGAGCAAATTCCTGAAAGCGTCAAAGGCGCCTTGGTGGCTCACTCTAGCTAAAAAATAAAGTCTAGTATTTTATGGCTTTTTTAACCCCCGTAATACTTATTGCGGGGGCATATAATCTTGTACTAAAGGATATTTATGAGCTCTACTATTGATGAACTCACTGTGAACTATGAAGAAAATGGCCAGGTCATAGTAAAAGAAATTGATAAAGCTGTTTTAACCAAGGGCGCTTGGACAACTATTGTTTTCCGCTTTCAAGAGTGGAAAAATGATTCCGATACCTATGGCCCGGATAAATATGTTATCCGCCGTTATAAAAAAAGCGCCGGTGAATATAGAATGCAGTCAAAATTCACTATTTCCAGCGCCGATCAGGCCAGAAAAATCATTGAAACCTTGCAAGCTTGGGTGGATGACACAAATTAAGAAAAAAAGTGAAATTTTTGCTTGCATAAAATTTCGCTTTCCCCTATAACTCTCTTCGTCGGAACGTGGCGCAGTTTGGTAGCGCGCCTGGTTTGGGACCAGGATGCCGGAGGTTCGAATCCTCTCGTTCCGACCAGATTTTATAGATAGAAGTGGCTAGTTGCTGAAAATGCAGCTAGCCATTTTTTGTGGTCAGTTTTTTATAATTTTGTTAGTCTGACGCCTCCTATATGCTTTATGGAGGAAGACGCATGCACTACGATTTTGACACTATTGAATCCTTGGCCAAAGAACATGGCTATCCTTTTTATATCTACGATACAAAACACATCCTTGAGCAAATAACGAGGCTTAAGCAGGCTTTTCAAGGTTATACCCTTCTATATTCCCTAAAGTGTAATAATCATCCGCCGGTGGTGAAATATATCTTAGAAAATGGTCTAGGCATTGATGCTGCTTCTGGAAATGAGGTTTTGCAATCTTTAGGCTATGGCTGCCCCGAGGAGAAGATTTTTTATTCTGCCCCTGCAAAAAGTGATAAAGATATACTGAATGCTGTTCAAGCAAGTATACTTATTGCGGATTCCTATACAGAATTACAGCGCATTGACAATCTTTGTGCTCAAGAAGGGGTCTTTGCCAAGGTAGGGCTGCGTATTAGCCCCAGCATTACTTTTTCCAGAGGGCATAGGCCAAGCATAGTGCAAGCTGGGCCGGATAAATTTGGCGTGAGCGAAGAAGAGCTCCTTGCGCACAAGGAATTTTTACAAAATCTTAAGCATTGCAAGCTTGTAGGTTTTCATGTGTATGTGCGTAGCCAGAATTTACAGCCCACAAGCCTTGGACAAGTATTTGAGCATATAGAAAAACTGGCCTATATGTGGACGGAGAATTTACAGCTTCCCTTAGAATATATAAATTTTGGCGGCGGCTTTGGTATTCCTTATGCGGCGCATATGCCAAGTTTGGATGTATCTTTACTGCAGGAGCTTGCGGCTAATATTCGTGCGCGCCTTACAGCACGTTATCCTCATATAGAACTGTGCATGGAAAGCGGACGCTTCTTAGTGGGGCAAGCAGGCACCTTTGTGACACGCATTGTGGATATAAAATCTTCTCGCGGAAAAACCTTTGTTATGGCGCCGGGTTTTTTGAGTGCTTATTTACGCCCTGCGGTCAATGGTTTTATGAATCTTTTGCTTCCGGAAGAGGTGGAAGGCCCTTATGAGCCCCTGTGGAGCGGACCAAAGCCTGTGCTGCCCACGGTGTTGGGTGTGGCCGTGCCAGCGCAAAAGGTACATATTTGTGGAAATTTATGTACGGCACTTGATACTGTGCACAGAGATGCACAATTAGAAAATATAGCCCTTGGCAATTATATGCTTTTTCATAATGCCGGTGCTTATGGGGCAGTGCTGAGTCCGCACTTTTTTTCCAGTCATGATCAGCCGGCTGTCATCGTATTATAATTTTTCTTGTAGGAAGGCTTGACTTTGCATGGGCACAGGCATATATCCCTTTTTGCCCGACGCAAGGGTAGAAAGTTGCACATTACACGCTATAGTTATTGCGCTTTCGGTAGAAAATAATTTACGGAGATAGTATGAAAAAGTATATTTTTAGCATTATCATGGCTCTTGTCATGGCTACCCCTGGTTTAGTGGCTTTAGCCATTGCAAAGGAAGCTCCTTTTGATAAGCGCGATGCCAATAAAGACGGTAAAATTGATGTTACTGAATTTGTAGCTCCTGCCAAAGAACGCTTGGAAGCGGAGTTTAAAGCTGCCGATACCAATAATGACGGCGCTTTGAGCAAAGAAGAATGGAAAGCCAGACGCGCTGCCCAAAAAGCAGAAAAAGGCAAAAAATAATTCTTTTTATTTTTAAAAAAGGCTCGCAGATTCGTCCGCGAGCCTTTTTTTTATTCAACACAAAGTATTTCCGAAGCATAGGGCGTTAAGCATGTGGCGCCCCCTTCTTGTATTTCAAAGACAGCCTTAAGTCCCACCATGCCCTTGTGCGGCAAAGCCACCATGGGACTGAGGGTGAGCACAGCATGAGGCGGACAAAGGCTTTTTGTCTCGCGCTCTGCCTCATGAATAGACGGCCATTCTTCCATACTTAATCCCACACCGCTGCCCAGTATTGGGGTATAATTGCTGCCCATACCCATAAAGGTGTTGGCATAGCCTGCTGTATTGGCTTTTTGGCGCGCTGTATGCCACAGCTGGCTCAAGTCCATACCCACGGCCAATTGCGCTTGAAGCTTTTGCATAAGTTGTACGCAAAAGGCATAGGCCTGAGTCATATCTTGGGGGATTTCTTCTTTCTTGCCGGCAAAATAGGTGGCAGCGGCGCTGCTGTGATAGCCTTCAAACATAAAGCCTGTATCTACTATAAGGCTTTGCTCTTTTTTCCATAGGCTACCGGCATAGCCCATATAAGGCATGGCAGGGTGTTGGCCTAGGCTTCCCACGGGCGAGCGAAAGGGGGTAGGGTAGAGGGCATTTTCTCCAATGGCAATGCTTCCCAAAAAAATATCACTATTATAGCGGTCTTGGCGCAACATACCCCCATGCCCCAGTTCAAAGAATATATCCCACAACGTATGCGCTATGCTTTGCTCGCTCATGCCTACGTGCAAACGCTGAGGTATATACTTTTGTAGGGCTAAGCTGTGCTGCGTGGCGCTATGACGCAAACGCTGCAGTTCGTAAGGTGTTTTTTCTTGACGAACTCTATCAAAAACAGCGCTGGTATCACAAAAGCTAAAGCTTGGTAAGCGCTCTTGGAGCATTTGTGCCAGTGACCACGGCAAGGCGCGCATTTCTGCTCCAAGCACAGTGTTTTGCCCATCTTTGCCAGTAAGAGGCACGCCGCATTGGGCGCATAATTCCGGTATATGGGTATAGGATTTAAAGGAAACTATATGTTGCAAAGGGCTTTCAAGGCGGCAACGCTCCGGCGCTTTGCGTACCATAAGTACAGGCTCGCCCTCGCGCGGTAACCATAAAATACCATTGGAGCGCGTGCCGGTAAGGTAATAGATATTGGTACGCGAAAAGATAAGCATGCCGGAAACCTCGGGCGCAAGGCTTTGCAAGTGGCGGCGGCATTTTTCTTGACGTAGCTCGGCCTCAGCTGCAGGGAGTTGTTCTGCTGTAAACATTATCTTTCTACCTCTACAATGGTAAAATCATCCCCGGTGAGGGATGCGCCACCTTGGGCGGTAACTTCATAGGTATTTTCCACACCCACCATGCCCATACCGCGAATGCCCACCTTGGGCTCTAGGGCTAGGGTCATGCCTTCCACCAGGGGCGCATCAAAGCGCGGCGCAATAACAGGGTATTCATCAATAACCAAACCTATACCATGGCCTAAAAAGGGCACTTTGTTGCCATCAAGCCCCATAAATCCCTCTTCAATGCCAAGGCGCTGAGCGCTCTTTTTAGCTTCATCCCAAATTTCGCTGGGTATGGCACCGGGGCGCAGTCTTTCGGCGGCTCTTTGCTGAATCTCTATGCAGGCATCATGGGCATGGCGCGCTTTGGCGGGCATGGATTCGATTTTTCCAGAATAATAGACTTGTGTTTTGTCTGTGTGGTATCCCTCCAGTGCATAGCCAATATCCATGGCAAGGATTTGATCCTTTTGCCATATGGTGTGGGCATTTCCCATATAGGGCACGGCAGGGTGTTCGCCTTTAAGGCCAAGGGGGCCATTAAAGTGGCTGGGGTAATTGCCATTATCACCGGCGGCTATGTGGCCTAAAAAACATTCCTCGCCAAAATGTCCCATACGATTCATGCCACTGTGTCCCAGCTCAAAAAAGACCTGCCAAGAAATGATGGAAAGCCCACGTTCGCTCATGCCTGCATGAATGCGCTGTGGAATGCGCTTGAAAACGCCTTCATGGTGACGCGCTCCGGTAAGGCGCATTTTTTTAAGTTCCCATAATGATTTGCGCGAGCGAGCCTGCATAAAAATGCTGTCAACATTTACGAATGTAGAATCTTTAAGCCCTTGCTGTAGGACTGTGGCCATATTCCAAGGCAAGGCGCCCATTTCTGCGGCTATACAGGTAGCTAGGGGCGTGCCTAATTCTTGGCAAAAATCGGCCAGTTTGTCCCACGCAGGCAGGTGATGTATGGCGTTTAGAGGGCTTTCGAGGTGGGCTCTTTCCGCGCCGCGTTGCAATAAAAGCAGAGGGGCACCTTGCAAGGGCAAATAAAAAATTCCGTCGGCATAGGTGCCTGTCATATAATAAAGGGCAAGGCGCGAGAAAAAGAGCATACCTTGCGCCTTGGGTTGCAGCTCTTGGCACAAAGTGCGGCAAAGCTCATGGCGATGCTGCATTTCTTCCAATGGAAGTTTTTCTATACAAAGAGAAGGGGAAGTCATGTGAATCCTTATGAAAAAGTGTTTTGCTGTGTTTTTGTTGCGGCAAAAATATATCTTTTTGCTACAAGTGACAAGGCTTTGTAAGGGGTAGGGGAGGCTGCGTAAAAAAAATTGCACTTCGTGCCAGACAAGCGTATAATTGTTTTCGTGGAGGCAGTATGTTTATAGATACACGTATACAAAAAATCTTACAGCAAGCAAAAAGTATTGCTATTATAGGGGCTAAGGATAAAGCCGGACAACCTGTAGATGGGGTTGGGCGCTATCTTATACAGGCCGGCTATACGGTGTATCCTGTGCATCCTCAAAGGCAAAATGTGTGGGGATTACCCACCTATAAAACTTTGGCAGATATTCCACACCCTATCGATATTGTGAATCTTTTTAGGGCTTCGGCCTATTGCCCAGGCCATGCGCAAGAGGTTTTGGACCTTGCCGTGCAGCCGCAGTGTTTTTGGATGCAGCAAGGGATTTTTTCCCCTAAAGCTGCAGCTATTTTGGCCGATAGACCCATCCATATTGTGGAAGATCTTTGTATTAAAATTGTGCATCATCAGCTTTTAGGAGCATAAATTGTCAACATCTGTTTTTGAATGTACCATGTGCGGCCAATGCTGTGAGGGACAAGGCGGTATTGTGGTAAGCCCCAGCGATTTAGTACGTATCTGCGACCATTTACAACTTGACGCCGAAGAATTTCGTGAAAAATACGGCATAGTACATAATGGTAAATTGAAAGTGCGTAGCGGCGACGATGATTTTTGCATATTTTTCAAAGCAGGTGTGGGCTGTGGTGTGCATGTGGCTCGCCCAGATATTTGTCGCGCATGGCCTTTTTTCCGCGGAAATATGCTTGATAATGAAAGCTTTTTCTTGGCAAAAGATTATTGCCCCGGCATTGGTAAAGAAAGTACCCATGAGGAATTTGTGCAAGAAGGCTTAGAGTATTTGCAAGAAAATACCCTTAATGCCCAGGATGCCACTAAAGAGGCCAACGCCCTTTTTTCTATTAAATAAAAAGAGTTTATCGGTAGTATGAGAAAAACGCGTACCCTTAGCCTAAGGGAATGTTATGCTCTTTTGCAAGTGCCTAAAGATGCTTCTTTAGACGATGTGAAAAGAGCCTATAGGCGCAGGGCTTTTGAATTGCACCCTGATTTAAACCCTGATACGCCTCATGCCGGGCATCAATTTCAGGATTTAAATGAAGCCTATGTTTCTTTGACACGTATTTTAGAAGCAGAGGAAGCCAGACGCCAGGCTGAAGCAGAAATTGAGCGTAAGCGTCAGCAAGAAAAGGCGCAAAGGGAAGCAGCGCGCGAAGCCGAGCGCGAGGCAGAACGTAAAGCACAAGAAGCTGAAAAGGCTCGCCAGCGTGAACAGCGGGAAAAGGCACGCCAAGAGAAAGAGCGTGAGCGCGAAGAAAAAGAAAAAGCCCGTCAAGAGCGTTTGCGTCAGCGCGAAGCTGCCAAAGCTGAAGCTGAGGCGCAAGCTAAAGCTGAGGCCAAAGCTAAGGCTGAGGCGCAGGCTAAGGCCAAAGCTCAAGCTCGGGAAGCACGCGAAGCCCAAGATTGGCAAAAAGAGCGTGAAGAATGGGCTGAAAAGATTCATGCAGAGCGCCAACGTGCCAATAAAGCCTATGCCAAGGAAGATGTTTTACGCGATCTTTTGGACGATCCTTTTGCGCGTCGCGTGTTTGAAGATATTTATAGCGCTGTTAATAAGCAGGGTGAAGCAGGCTCTGCTGGTGCTGCTGGCGCGCAATCTGACAAGTCCGAATCCCAAACGAATTCAAGGGCGGATTCAAGGGCTGAGTCGCGTCAAGAATCTCATAAAGAGCATATTCGCCCAGAGCCAGCCCCTAAGGCTGAAAAGGCCGCTCCGCCCACGGTGGAAGTGACCCTTAATGATTCCAAATCTGCCATGCACATGGCCAATTCTTTTTCCGGCAAAATTATGGGCTGGTTTAAGCAGCAAATTGACGATGAGCAAACTATTAGAATGCCGGCCAGCAATCTTTTTGTGGGCGCGCGCATTCGTTTGCAAATTCGTCGTGGTTTGTCGGAAGAACTCTCCACTGTAGAAATTACCCTCCCCAAAGAGTTTGTGGTGGGTAAACCCTTACGTCTTAAAGGTCTTGGCAAAAAAGTGGGCAAATGGCAGGGCGACCTGTTTTTGACCATTCAAAGTAAATGATTGCCTTTGTGACTTTTATAGTATATAGCTCACAGCTAAATTCAATTGTATCGAGGATATCTCATGAGCGATAACACCCCTTCAAATTTGCAAGACGCCGAAAACATGGGCGAAGACTTTGCAAGCTTACTTGAAACCTATAACTCTTCTACCAAACGCTTACAGCCTGGACAAAAGGTAAGTGGTACCATCATTGCCATTACCGGCGAAAATGTCTTTTTAGATATTGGCATTAAGGTAGACGGTATTATGGATCGTAAGGATATTCTTGATGCCAATGGCGAAGCTACGGTGAACGTAGGCGACACCATTGAATCTTGGGTAACTTCTGTGAGCGCACAAGAAATCCGCTTGTCCCGCAGTGGTAGCGGCGTATCCGCTTTAGAAGATGCCCGCGATGCCGGCATTCCTGTGGATGGTAAAGTGCTTGGCACTTGCAATGGCGGCTACAATGTAGAAGTTATGCAAAAGCGTGCTTTTTGCCCCGGTAGCCAAATTGGCCGCACTTCTTTTGATGATCCCAATGCTGTGGTAGGTAAAACCTTACCCTTCATCATTACACGCATTGAAAGCCAAGGCCGCAATATTGTGGTATCGCATCGTGCTGTGCTTGAGCGTGAGCGCCAAGAATCTTTATCCAAACTTTTGGAAAGCATGAAAGAAGGCGACACCATGGAAGGACGCATTACGCGTTTGGCTCCCTTTGGTGCTTTCATGGAAATTGCCCCTAGCGTTGAGGGCATGATACATATTTCTGAGCTTACTTGGTCGCGCGTAAGCAGCGCCGATGAAGCTGTGAATGAAGGCGATATGGTTCGTGCTAAAGTGCTTTCCATTACGCAAGATGCCAAGGGTAATGTGCGTATTTCTTTATCGCGCAAGCAAGCTGAAGGTGATCCTTGGGCTGGCGTGGAAGGCCGCCTTGAAGCCGGTAGCATTGTTACTGGCCGCGTAGTGCGCTTGACCAGCTTTGGTGT
>CAYJAL010000077.1:0-9316 GCA_964367875.1 uncultured Desulfovibrionaceae bacterium
GTTTATTAATGGTTTCAATCATATGCACAGGAATACGAATGGTGCGCGCTTGGTCTGCAATGGCGCGCGTAATGGCCTGACGTATCCACCATGTGGCATAGGTAGAGAATTTATAGCCGCGCTGATACTCGAATTTATCCACAGCTTTCATAAGGCCAATATTTCCTTCTTGGATAAGGTCGAGGAATTGTAAACCGCGGTTGGTATATTTTTTGGCAATGGACACCACAAGGCGTAAGTTAGAGCGAATAAGCTCTTGCTTAGCGCGCATGGCTACGGTGTTGCCGCGTTTAATGCGCCAAAGCACTTCTTCCAGGTCGTGCACATTGTGGCAGCATTTTTCTTGAAGGCGACGCAATATTTCGATTTTGCCTATGATCATTTCCTTAAAGGAGAAGAGCTCATCCACACTAAAGCCTAATTCTTTGGCGGCGTCGGTGGGGCTGACTTTACGCTCTTCTAAATTGCTAAACAGCACCTGAATTTCTGCTTGGGTGCGTCCTGTAGAAAGGATATAGGCGGACAAATCGCGCTGGCAATTGTGCATTTGACGCACATAATCTTCCACCGTTTCAATGATACGGTCGATGAGGGTTTTTTCCAGCTTAATATCGCGCAGGCGAACTACTACTTCTTCTTTATAGCTAAGGATTTCTTTTTGCACACCGGCCACGCGGCGGTCGAGGGTGCAGCATTCATCCAACTTAGCATAGATTTTTTTCTTTTTGCGGAAAGTGGCTTTGATTTCGTCCAGCAATAAAATAACGCGTGTGCGTTGGTTCATTTCATCTTCGCTGGGGTCATCTTCTTCAATGGTTTTAACCACATCTTTAAGCTTAATGCGATTTGTGCGCAAATCTTCGCCCACATTAATAAGCTCTTCCACAGCCACGGGCACTTCTACCAAGGCGTAAAGAACGTCTTGCTCACCAAGTTCAATCTTTTTGGCAATAACTACTTCGCCATCACGGTCAAGCAAGGGCACAGCGCCCATTTCGCGCAAGTACATGCGCACAGGATCGCTGTTACGCGAGGAATAATCAACAGTTTCTTCTTCGTCTGCAAGGTCAAGATTCCCTTCGCCTGCAACGTCGTCATCGCTTTCTGTGGCATTGATGGTAATCTTTTTACCTTCTTTTTCTGAGTCCACAATGGCAATATCATGCTGTTCGAAGATGGTAATAACCTCTTCAAACTGTTGCTCAGAGTTACTCATTTCAGCAGGTAAGGCTTTGGCCACTTCGTCAAAGGTCAAATAGCCCAAGGCCTTGCCCTTGTCGATAAGGCTCTTTATCTGCTGTATATCTTTGAGATTATTCATCAATCCTCCTCAATGTTTCCTGCAATACCCTTAGGTAGTCTAGCTCAGCTTCAAAGTTTCCATGGTCTGCATTGTGGCGTAAAGCGCTGAAAAGAGAATTTTTTTGCATGTCGTTGTGCATGTTTTCCAATTCTTTTTCAAGGCTTTCAAGCTCTTTGTCACCTTGGTCTCTTGGCGGTGCTTCGCCGGTGCGGCTTTGAATCCAAAAGTTTTTTTCTCTCTCTGTGAGATGATGAAAAACATCTTCCGGGTCAAAGTCTTCTATTTTTTTCCACAATGTTTTGGCAACTTCGCTATGCAGAGCTAAATCTGCACTGATATTGCGCAAATCTTGTAGGCGATGCGGGTAGCGCACAGCATACATCATAATCTGTTTATCCAGCATGGCTGAAGCCGTAAGCGGTTTACCGCCGGGGCCCAGTTGTGCGGACGTTGTGCCGTTGCCGGCTTGAATGCCCATGGCCCTAGGAGCTGGAGCAAGCTCAGGGCTATGACGGCTTTTCATAAGCGTTTCGCGTAAGGTTTCTTCTGCCAATTGCAAGCCTGTAGCAAATTTGCTGGTATAGGCGCTCACTAGTTCGGGGATTTCCACCTTTTTCAAAAAGGCTTTGGCAAAATCCACAGCATCCTTAGGGGCCATATCACGTAATACTTGCAGGCAAAAAGTTATACCATCAGGCGCAACTTTTACCAAATTTTCAAAAGCTTCTGTACCTTCTGTATGCAGAAGGCTGTCAATATCTTCCCCTTCGGGTAAGAGAACCACGGCGCATTTAAGGCCGCGAGTTAAGAGCATCTCGCATGAACGCAAAGCAGCTTTGCGACCTGCCCTATCGCCATCAAAGAGCAAAATCACATGCGAGGTAAAGCCGGAAATCCTTTTAATTTGTTCCGGCGTCAGTGCTGTTCCCAGCACGCCCACGGCATTGGTATAACCAAATTGGTGTAGGGTAAGTACATCCATATACCCTTCAGTGAGCAGTACATGGCCTTTTATACTAATACTGCCTCGCGATTGCGCAAGCCCATAAAGTTGGTCTCCCTTTTTATAAATAAGAGAATCCGAACTATTTATGTACTTTGCTTCGTCTTCACCGCCAATAATTCTTCCGCCAAAAGCTATAACTTGCTTGCCCAAAGAGTGAATGGGAAAGATAAGCCTTCCGCGAAAACGGTCATAACCACGGCCGGATTTTTGGCTTGTGCCAAGCAGGCCTGCTTCCACAGCATCCCTTTCATTAAAGCCGGCCTTTTGCAATGCATTGGCCAGAGCCTGCCAGTCTCTTTTGGCCCAGCCAAGGCCAAAATTTTCTATAATTTCAGGGCTTAATTTTCGCCCTTGCATATATGTACGGCATTCTTCGCCATCGCTGCCTTGTAAATTGGCCTTAAAATGCGCTTCGGCCAGGGCATACATGCGGTGCATATTTTGGCGCGCCGATTGTTTTTGCCGTACATTTTGTGCGCTGTTTTGCCCCTGATTTCCCGTATTACCAGAACCTTTCCATGTATCCAGCGTAATGCCGGCTTCTAAGGCTAATTGCTCCAGAGTTTCCCTAAAATCAAGGCCATTAATACGTCCATAAAAATCAAATAAGTCGCCACTGGCCTGACAGCCAAAGCAATAAAAGAAACCTTCCTCTTCATGAATGGAGAACGAGGGTTTGGTTTCTTGGTGAAAAGGACAAGGCGCTGCCCAGCGCGGGCCATTGCGCTGCAAGTCCACATAGCGGCGCGCCATATCCACAAGGCTAATGCGTTCTTTTATATATCTTACCGCTTCTTTGCCTTGCATTTTTTTCTTTTCCCTTACAATTTTGCTTTTTTTATAGAGGTAATAATTTCATTACTTCTAAAAAAGACGAAATATTTTCACTTGGTGTATATATAAGTCCTTATCTCAAAAGCACAATAGTCATTCCGTCACCGCCCCTATCTTCGGGGGCCAAAGCAAAGCTCTCAATGCCGGGAAAAGTGCGTAAAAAATTGTGTACTTCCTTACGTAAAACCCCTGTACCGCGCCCATGTACAATTTCTACACTTTCGCGTCCGGCTAAGATGGCTTTATCCAAAAAACTTCCCAATTGCCCCAAAGCCACGTCAGAACGCTGGCCGCGCATATCAAGGCTGAGCAATGGGCCAGCAGATTCGGTGCGCGTGATAACGCCGCTACTTCTGGGCTGCTTTTGCAATTGCACACGTCCATCGCTTTGGCTTTCTTGCCCAGTACCCACTTGATGCATATCTGCCCAAAGGGTTACGCCGCCCATATCTAATTGTACGCGCCCTTTACGTGTGTCTATTTGGCACACTTTGCCCTTTTTACCAAAGGCTTTATGTAATACCTCGGCGCCCACGCGCAGTGCATCCACGGTGATGGGCTTAGCGCTTTCAGCGGCAGGGCTTTGGCTTGCCCCTTGCACCAATTCTGCCCGCAAAGAGGACATATTTTTCAGCGCTTGCTTGTGGGTAACTTTGCCGCTTTTCCAGGCTTGCATAAGTTCTTGAGCCTTGGCGCGCACATCGTCGTAAAGTTTTTGGCTTTCACGTTCCAAGCGTTCTTGTAAGCGTATATTTTTTTGCTTTTGCTCTGCTTGTTCACGCTTTAAGGTGTCAATTTCATGCTCACGCTTTACGGCCAACACATTTAAACGCTCAATAAGGGCGCTGGTATCTTCGCCATCCATAAGCAAATATTGCTCAGCGCGGCGTAAAATACTATCGGGCAGACCATGTTCACGCGCCACATCCAAGGCTTGGCTAGCGCCCACTTGGTCATAGGCTAAGCGGAAAAGCGGACGCTTGGTGCTGGGATCAAAGAGCACTGAAGCGGCGCGAGCCTTTTCGCGGGTAAGGGCATAGGTTTTTAATGCCGGAAAGTGCGTGGCTGCCATGACGGTAGCATCTTTATCTAACAGGCCATCCAGCACCGCTTGAGCCAAAGCCGCGCCTTGAGCTGGGTCGGTACCGGCGCCAAATTCATCTAAAAGGATAAGGCTATGGGTGCCAGCTTCTTCCCAGGCATGGGAAAGCTGACGGATTTGCCCTGTAAATGTAGATACATGATCTTCTAGGCTTTGCGCATCACCAATAAAGGCATGGATATGCGTAAAGGCCGGCAAATGCGCTCCGGCTGCCACAGGTACGGGGAAGCCGCACATGCTCATAAGCACCAAAAGCCCTAAGGTCTTCAGGCACACGGTTTTACCGCCGGCATTACCGCCGGAAATAACAAGACCGCGCTGACCCTGTTCTAAAATAAGGTCAATGGGCTGGGCATGGCCGCCAAGAGCCAAAAGAGGATGGCGGGCTTCGGGTAAATATATGGGGCTATCTGCGCCGTCTTCTGCTGTATTTAAAGCTACATAATGGCAAGAAAATTCGCCATGACTTACTGTAGATAGGCGTGCGGCTTTTTTACCCACCACTTTGGCACTGCTGCCAAAGCTTGCTTGTGGCTCTGCGCAGCCACGAGCCATGGCTTTAGCCAGCTTGTCTAAGGCTAAAAGCGTATCTATGCGGGTTAGGAAGTCCGTGGCGTGCTGCACTAAGGGTAAGGCTTCACGCACAAGGGAAGTAAGATATTCTAATATCTTGCGCTCTTCTTCGCGTTCTTGGCGCTTTAAGTCTTGTAAATTATTATTGACTTCCACCAAAAACATGGGCTCAAAATAGCAGGTTTCGCCTGTTTGCGACCAATCATGAATAATGCCTTGTAAGCGGCCCTTAAAATTCGACTTAAGAGGCAATACATAGCGGTCGGAAGCCAGTGTCATAAAAGCGTCCTGCATATAGTGCAGAATGTTATATTCGTTGGCAAAATCTTTTACACGGCGCAAGCAGCTTTGATGCAGGCGGCGTAATTCACTGCGTACTAAGAGAAGTTCTGGCGAGCTTTCATCACGAATATTTCCATCATCGCCAAGGCAGCGGCGTAAAGCGGCTGTGAGGGCTTCGGGCAGGGGAGAGGCTTCCACCAAGGCCAATAAACGTGGCCAGGTATTTTCCCCTTGGGCGCTTTTGGAAAGGGTTTGGATAGAAAGGCTGGCTTGACTGGCCAGACGTAATACTTCGCGCAATGTCCATAAGGCGTCTAAATCTAGCAGGGCATGTGGCGCACATAAAAAGGGCGCTATGGCCGAAATATCGGGGAAGGAAGAAAGGCGAAAGCTCTTTTTATCGGTATCGCTTTGGCCAGCTCCAGAGCCTGAGCCGCTACCGGCGCCTTCTGCAAGGGCAGCCCAAGTGCAGCATTCATCGTGCAAAAGGGCGGCCTCGCTAGCCTCGTGGGCGGTGGCGTAAGGGCGCAAGGCAAGAGCTGCCGTTTTGGCAGAAGAGGAAAGGCAGTGGGAGGCCAAATGCTCCAGCACCTTGTCAAATTCAAGGGCTGTGAAAGTACGCGCTGGAATCATAAAAGCGGATACTTAGGCGCTAAGGCGTGCACGTACTGTGGCAGAAAGGCTTTTACCGTCCACGCGCCCTTTATAGGCGGCCATGATGGCATTCATCACCTTACCCATATCCGCAGGGCTTTGGGCGCCTGTTTCGGCAATGGCTGCGTCAATGGCGGCGGCAAGCTCTTCGGCGCTTAAAGGCTGTGGCAGATAGTCTTGCAAAATAAGCAGCTCAGCGCTTTCTTTTTCTGCAAGGTCAGGGCGACCGGCATCATTAAATTGCACAATGGAATCTTGACGTTGCTTGGCTTGACGCAAAATAACATCCATCATTTGCGCATCGTCTAAAGTGCCGCTGCTATTTTTAAGCTCTACCAAAAGGTTTTTGGCAGCAGTTTTGAGTAAGCGTAATACATCAAGCTTTACTTGTTCCTTGGCTTTATAGGCAGCTATATAATCTTTTTCTATGCGCTCATTTAATGTCATGACAAAGGCCTTATGGGTCTAAACAAATAGTAAAGGCGGGGAATTCGATAGGCGAATTCCCCGCAGGATCTCTGACTGCAAAGTGCTTGAGCACTCATTTTACAAGGGGGTTAGCCCATGTTCATCTTTCTGATCTTTTTCATAAGACGCTTTCTAGCAGCGGCTTTTTTCTTCTTACGCATAACGCTGGGCTTTTCGTAGTGTTGACGTTTCTTCATTTCAGAAAGAACGCCAGCCTTTTCTACTTGCTTTTTAAAGCGACGCAGTGCGATATCAAAATTGTAATCGTCTTCGTTAAGGAATACACCTGGCAAAGAAATCACCCCCTCTTGGAGAACTGAAACACGAACATTATATCCCTTGAAAGGGGATGTCAATGCTTTTTTGTGTTGCACTTACACATGCGGAGTACAATTGTAACACCCTATGTAATAAAAATTGAATTTTTCTTGCCGTATTTAAAAGGATGTGGCAGTCATGAAGAATGCCACATCTCTCTAAAGGTAGTATATTTTTATGTATTGCTAATCAATAAAACGGCAAATATCTGCCACTTCTTTACGGGTGGTGCCGCCCACATCGCCTTCGGGGTAGCCGTATACAATGAGGGCTGCCACGGTTTCATCAGCGGGAAGGTCTGCAATTTTTGCCAATTGCACATCGTCGATAACTCCCATGATGCAGGTGCCAACGCCATAAGCATGGGCGGCAAGGCAGAAGGTTTGGCAAGCAATGCCGGCGTCAAATACTTCCCATACACCGGCCTTATTGGTGGCAAAATCGTCTTTCTCTGGATCAAGCTTGCCGCTTTTGCCTTTCACAAAGCTTAAGATAGCTACGTTTTTGGCATTTTTTAAGGTGCTGATGTTATAAGCAAAGTCATTAACGCCGTCGGTGATGCACTGAGCAATTTTTTCGGCATTGCTAATAAGGGTATAGCGGGCAATTTGATAATTGGCCCAAGAAGGGGCAAAGCGTGTAGCTTCCATGATTTTTTCCATAACCTCACGGCTTACTACTTCATCTTTATATTTACGTACGCTTCTACGATCTTTTAATAAGGCAATGCCTTGTGTGTTTTCCATGATTTTTATCCTTAATATAAATTAGTTGCATTGTTTGACTATATGTACGGTAGACTCGGCCTTGCCTTCGAGTGCTGCGCCCAGCTGCACAAAATGTGCGCTTTGCATATGAGCTTCAATGGCCTCATTGCTTTCCCACGCTTCATAAAAAATGAATACATTGGGGTCTTTAATATCTTCATGTAAGGTGTACACTTGGCACCCGGCTTCGGCGCGAGTGGGAGCTAGCATGGCCTTAAGGGCTGTGTGCACGGTTTGACGTTGTCCTTCTTTGGCAGTGACTATAGCCACAATATTGATGATTTGACTCATGTTTTTCCTCTTGTGGTTGTAACTTTGTTGTAACAGTGTTTGTTACAACGGCAAGCTAGCATGCCCTTTTGATTTTTGTCAACACGATAAAGGGGGCATTTTTGAAAAATTTTTCTTCTTCTTTTCATCGGCAAAAGGAGTTGACAGGAAAAACATCTGCCATTAGATGATGCAAAAGGAATATTATGCGAATACCCTCACGCTTTACCCTCGCCATTCATGTGATGCTGTGCATTGCTCATTTTCATAAAAAGTACAAAATTACGTCGGACTTTTTGGCCAAGAGTACCAGTGCTAACCCTGTGATAATCAGACGCATTTTAGGGCAGCTAAAAAAAGAGGGCCTTGTGGAAGTACGTGCCGGAGTGGGCGGAGCTTTTATCCCTAAAAAGCTGGAAGAGATAAGTCTATTTGATATCTTTTTGGCTGTGGATGCCATGGAAGAAGAGTATTTTCACGTACATAAGACTGATGGCTGTCCGTGTAAATTGGGTGAAAATATTCAAACCATTTTGGCCTCGCATCTTAGGGAAATTCAACAGGCCATGAATGCGCAAATGCGCCAGACGACGCTTAAGCAACTCTTTGTCGAAGCTGACGCATTTTTAGATCAAGACCATATCTGCCAGTGAGTAAGGCAGTAGCTAGGCTTTGCCCTTAAATATATCTTATCTTTATCAAGACCATACATATGCTTTGAAGGCGTGTAGAGAAACGTGCATGACTGAAAAAGTACACGAAATCAGACGTAGAAAATCAAAAAAAGATGCCCTTGATGAGACGGTCTCATTAACTAAGAAAAATAATTTTTCTAATTCTTATTAAAATAGTATGAATTAGTGTCTTTTTTGTCAAAAAAACTTTTTTTGCTATGAAAAATAGAGCAAAAATACTTGTGATTGTATTTTGCTAAACGCCGCCCCATATTGCTTTGCAAGGTCTATTGCGCTATGTTCTCCACATATTAGAAAGGGAGGCCTTATGGAAAGGGTTCGTATAGCGGTGCTTGGCGGTGGTTCCTGGGGGACGGCGCTTGCCCATGTGCTTGCTGGTAATGGTCATGATGTAAAACTTTTTGTGCGCCATGAAGAAGTGGCAAAGAGCATTAATGAGGAACATAAAAATCCTCATTATGTGGCTAAATATACATTGCATGAGAGCCTTGCGGCCAGTACGGATTTGAGCCAATTACAAAATTACACGCTTTTTGTACTGGCCGTGCCTGCGCAATTTTTGCGTGCTTTTTTGCGCTCTGTGGAGGGCTATATACCTGCCAATGCTATTATAATAAATACGGCTAAAGGTTTAGAGGTGGATACTTTTATGACCATGCGCGAAGTGGTTATGGAGGTGCTGGAGCATAAAACGCCTCAATATGCCGTGTTGTCCGGCCCTTCTTTTGCCGATGAAGTTATGCAGGGGCAACCCACGGCTGTGGTGCTTGGCACAGAATGTACAGCCCTTGGGCAGCAGTTGCGTGCTTTATTTTCTACTTCGTACTTTCGCTGTTATTCAGGCAAAGATATTATTGGCATAGAGCTTGGCGGCGCCTTAAAAAATATTATGGCCATAGCTGTGGGCTTGTGCGACGGTTTAGGCTTTGGGCGCAATAGCCGTGCGGCGCTGGTGACGCGCAGCCTTACGGAAATGGGGCGCCTTGGCGTGGCCTTGGGGGCAGATGTGGGCACCTTTATGGGGCTTTCCGGCCTTGGAGATTT
>CAYJAL010000078.1:0-3267 GCA_964367875.1 uncultured Desulfovibrionaceae bacterium
ATAAAAATACAAAATTACACTTTCAATAAAGATCCCGTACCGCCGGCCATGCGTACTAGCTCTTCTTGTCGAGCAGCAGAGTCAAGCTGTTGGCAAGTGGTGACGGTACTACCATTATTTTCTTGCTTTACTATACGGAAATGGCGTGAACCTTGCGCAGCCAATTGAGGCCAGTGCGTAATAAGCAACATTTGGCGCTGTGTAGCTAAGCTTTGTAAGCGTTCTGAAACCATATTTAAGGTGAGTCCGCCAATACCTGTATCCATTTCATCAAAGATATAG
This sequence comes from uncultured Desulfovibrionaceae bacterium, assembly GCA_964367875.1. Lineage (GTDB taxonomy): Bacteria > Desulfobacterota > Desulfovibrionia > Desulfovibrionales > Desulfovibrionaceae > CAYJAD01. The sequence goes on from CAYJAL010000078.1 coordinate 283, forward strand.
GTGGCTTGCTCAGCACCGCTTTTAATACTTACCAGAGCCAATAAAAAGCGTGACAATTCGCCGCCGGAAGCTATTTTATCTAAAGGTTGCGGGCTTTGTCCGGGGTTAGGCGCCCATAAAAGGCGCGCCTTTTCATCAAAAATCGTATCCCACAGCTTTACAGGCACAAAATCCACAATCACATGTACATCTTTAGAAAAGCCTAGGCCTGCCAGAGCTTGTTCTAGCTTTGAGGCAAAATCTTGCGCATATTGGCGACGTAAGGGTTTTAATTTTTCAAGTGTTGCTTGAAGTTTTTTAGCTAGGGCTTGTTCTTCTTTAGCCAGCAAAGCCATGTCTAAGGCGCAGGAATCTAAGAAAGAAATATTGTCTTCTACCTCTTGGCGCAAGGCTAAAATTTCCTCTAAGGAGCGGCGTAATTTGCGCTTTAATTGTGCTAAGGCATACAGACGCGATTCTAAAGCGTCCATATCAACATTCATGGCTTCCGGTGCCTTACGTAAGCGAGACTCCAAATGAGACAGGTTTTCACGTAAAGCTGTCACAGATTCTAATTCTGCGCCAAAGCTTTCTTGCTGGCCTGTATCGTATTTGGCAATGCGCTCAAGGCAATGCTCAAATTGCCCTAAAATATCGCGTAAGCCCGGGCCATCATCACCATAAATAAGCCCCAAGGCTTCGGCATAATCTTCGGCTTTTTGTGAAGCATCTCTGGCCTCAGCGCGAAGGCTTTCCAGCTTTTCTTCTTCGCCTTCTTGCGGCGCTACCTTGTCAATTTCCATTTGCTGCATTTCCAGCAAATCGCGCTTTTCGGAAAGAGCAGCATGGCGCTCATGGAGAGATTGTCGTTTTTCGGAGATTTTTTGTAATTCGTGCACAAGGGCATTACGCTCTTGTAATAATTCTGTATTTGGTAAAGCGTCTTCAATAAGCTGGGCTTGATAGCTGGCTTGTAAGAGCTTTTGTTGGGCATGCTGGCTGGTATGTACCAGTAAATTGGGGCGCAAATCTTTTACGCTTTCTTGCGAGCTTAAACTGTCATTGATATAAAGACGAGAGCGGCCGCTTTCTGCCAAAAGCTCACGGCGCAAAATAAGTTCTTGGCCTTCGTACAAAAATATGGCTTCTACTTGGGCTTTTTCATGGCCGCTGCGCACCATATCTGCGTTCATTTTATCGCCCAGTAAAAAGTTTAAGGCCTTAAGAATAAAGCTTTTTCCTGCGCCGGTTTCCCCTGTGAGTACATTCATGCCGGGGGCAAATTCCAGCTCCATATTTTCTATGAGGGCAAGGCCTTGTATGCGCAAAAATTCTAACATATCTATCTCTAATTCTTATTTATTACGTAGTCGTGGGTCAAGCATGTCACGCAGGCTTTCTCCCAATAAATTGTAGCCAAGCACGGTGACTAAAATAGCTAAACCGGGATACAGCGAAAGCCATGGCGCTATTTCTAACACATTTTTTCCTTCAAGCAACATATTCCCCCACGAAGCTGTGGGAGGTTGTACACCAAGGCCTAAAAAACTTAAGGAAGATTCCACCAAAATAGCGCCGGCAATGCCTAAGGTGGCCGAAACCAGTACCGGACTTATGGCATTGGGTAAAATATGCACGCGCAAAATACGCGCACTGGAAGCGCCATTTAAAAGTGCCGCCGCCACAAAATCCCTTTGGCGCAGGCTTAAGGTTTCTGCACGTACAAGGCGCGCTACGCCCATCCATGAGGTTAAACCAATGACAATCATAATATTGCTTAAGCTGGGCTCTAAAAAGGCGATCACGGCCAAAATAAGGAAAAAGGAAGGGAAACACAGCATAATATCCACGCCGCGCATGATACCTTCATCCACAAGGCCGCCAAAATAGCCGGAAATCAGCCCCAGTAGTAGGCCAATGCTGACAGATATGCTCACAGCCACAAAACCCACCCATAGGGAAATACGCCCGCCATACAATAAGCGCGAAAGCACATCGCGCCCCAATTGATCTGTGCCCAAGGGATAGGCATCACAAGGGGGCAATAAGATGGCATCTAAATGCAAGGCATTGGGATCATAGGGAGCTAGCCACGGCGCCAATATGGCCGCCACAGACATGGTAAGCACAAAGCTGAGCCCTAAGGAAAACATAAAGTATTTTTTCAGTAAAAAACTTTTAGATAAGGGCATTAGCTTGCCTCCTTGGCACTGCGAATACGCGGGTCTGCAAGGCCATAACAAACATCAGCCAGCACATTGCCCAGCAAGGTAAGCACTGCACCTATGACTAAATTTCCCATAATCATGGTATAATCTCTGGCCATAACCGCCGCATAAAAAAGCTGCCCAAGACCGGGTAGGGCGAAGATGGATTCAATAATCACCGAGCCGCCAATGAGCCCCGGTATGGAAAGACCCAAGAGGGTAATGAGCGGTAAAAGCGCATTGCGCAAAGCATGGTGAAAGATAACGCGCCTTGTGGGCAGGCCCTTGGCTTGTGCTGTAAGAATATAATCTTGGCGTAAAACCTCCAGCATGGATGAACGCATAAAGCGCGACATGCCTGCAATGGAGCCCACGGTATAAATGATAATGGGAAGGATAAGATGCGAGGCCACGTCTAAGATTTTGCCCAAGGGGGAAAGCTGATTATAATCTAAAGAGCTGAGTCCGGATATGGGAAGCCAGGTATTTTCTATGCCAAAATAGAGCATAAGCAAAAGAGCAAGCCAAAATCCCGGCATGGCAAAAGCTAAAAAGACTAAAATGGTAATGCCTTTATCCAGCCAAGAATTTTGCTTCCATGCCGAAAGCACCCCCATGGGTATGGCAATACACAGGGTTAAAATAAGGGAGGCCACATTCATGCCCACAGTGAGGGGCAGGCGTTCCATGATTTTATCTAATACAGGCCGTGCATCGCTGGACATGGAATTGCCAAAATCCAAATGCATAAGACGCCAAAGCCAATTGCCGTATTGTTCGTATAAAGGCTTATCCAGAC
>CAYJAL010000078.1:3277-9310 GCA_964367875.1 uncultured Desulfovibrionaceae bacterium
TAAAGGGCTTCAAGGCGTTCTCTGGCTGCTTCGCCCACCATGGGATTGAGCGTTGTTTCTAAATCCGTGGGGGAGCCGGGGGCAAGGTGAATAACCACAAAGGAAATAACCGTAATGCCCCAAAGCACCAAGAGCATCCAAAGGGCTTTGCGCACCACACGCAAAGCCAATGCCAACACTAAGGAACCTTTGGCGGAAGTAGGGGGCATATACAATCCTTTTTTGCTTGCTAACAATGCTAGGCGTCTTAGATGGCGTCGCGCTTAGTCATCCACTGGTGGATATTTTGCACTTCGTCTTTCCATGCTGCAGAAAGGCGCAAATTGATAAAATGCACATACAGGCCGTCTAAAAGCTCTAAGCATATTTCCATCAAATAGATTTTTTCCAACAAGAAAGCATCTGGATCATCATCATCGCTTTCTTTTTCAATCTTGGGCGTGCGCAAACCATTGCAGGAAAAGTCTTCGGCTTTTAGGCCCACTTGCCAGGCTAAGTCATCTTTTTCAAAGCGTACCAAGGCGCGTGTGACTTTTTTGCCTGTGGCAAGGCCAAAACGCGCTTCACGTAAAGGAGAAAGAGAGCCGGAAACAGAGGCCGTTTCTAAGCTGTCGCCTTCGCCGCCTTGCACAACAATGCGCTGTTCCATAGATACGGAAAAAGGCATGCCGTTTTTATCGCTAAAATCGTTAGGGGCTGTATCGCTTTGAAACCAAAGCCAAGTTAAAAACTCTTGTCCAAGAACAACATCGGTGGTTATTTCATGAGCCATAATTTACTCCGCCGCAAAATGGGTAGGTTCAAGCATATCCAACTGAATAAGCTGGGCTTCATTTAAAAAAGTACTGGCAAGACCGTAAGGGGTCATTTGGTCAAGATGCAGATTAAACGTCTTTGTGAATAATTCTGTAAATATTTCTAACATCTTGCCTTGTGTAGACATAAACCACACCGTATTTTTGGTGGTAGACCATACCACATTAAATTCTGCCGGAATGGGGAGAAAACGCTGGCGTAAACGTAGCATAACTTGTTCTTTTAATTCTTTTTTACGCTCACGGCTAATATAGGTTTTATTTTGCTCCTGCATTTTCTTTTTCTCTTCGCCAAGAGCCAAAGCCAAGTGCTTTTTAATAACACCAGGAGGCACACGGCGCGTATCTAAACGCAAAGAAAATACAATATATTCACCTTTTTGCGGCGGAGCAGTATTCCATTCCATATCCAGCATATCATCAAAGCATGTCCAGCCGTGAGAGCTTTCTTCGGCTGTATTATCAATATCTTGAAAAGCATAGAGTTGTAATTTTTCTGTGATGCTTGTCCAAAGCTCCTTTGGAATATCATCCATAATTCTAAAGCGCGTGAATGAGCTTGAGCTGCTGGTAAGTCCCATATGAACTCCTTTTATATAAAACAAAATGGTACGGTTTAAAAACGTGTCGTGCATTTTACGCTGTGGTGTCCTACATGGAAAGTGCCGAAAAGCGGAAAAAATGTTTAAAGCAAAAAAACAAATAAAAAGTCTGATGACAATGGGGCCTGGGGGAAATTAGGGGCATGGATGGACATGGGGGGCTGTGCTAACAGTATATATATGTCCCATAATGATAATTATGTAAACTTTGGTATAGAAAATTTTTGTGATAAAATTTTTGTAACTATTCAAAATATAAAATATATCATAAGTTAGGAACAATGATTGCCTCTGTATGTTTTGCTGCTTATGCTTTTTGTGTGCGCATTGTTCCTAACTTCGCGGCAATCTCTCTTTACCATTTCGCCACTGTCTTGCCCCAGACTTGCCCCAGACTTGCCTCAGACTTACCCCGGATAAGTTGGGAGCTTTTGGCAGCTTTTACCCTAAAGTTCAGCTTTTCATTTCTAGCACTTCATATTATGTAGGCGCTGAACTCGCCTTCTTTGCGCTCTTAAATTTTTTTTATGACCTGCAATGCGTTTATTCTTTTTTAGGAGCTTATATGCCAAGAGAAAAAAAATCATATCACGATACGACTAAGTCTTCGCGCTCTCAATCTTCACAAGGTTCAAAACATGCGCCAAAAAACTCTTCAGGCCAAAGGCCTGCCTCACGCCCTTCATCACGTCCGGCATCGCAAGGGGCTTCACACCATTCACAGGCTTCGCGAGCGCCACAAAATCAGGCGTCTCAGGCTCAGGCGCACAGTCAGCACAATGGCGACACAGATTCTGTGCGTATCAATAAAGCCTTAGCCGACGCCGGAATTTGTTCACGTCGTAAAGCCGAAGAACTTATCCTTGCGGGCAAGGTCTTTGTTAACGGTGTTTGTATTGATAATTTAGGCCACAAAGTATCTGCAAAGGATGAAATACGTGTGCAAGGGCAAAAGGTGCAAAGGCAAGAAGCGCGTTCGTATCTTATGTTGCATAAACCTGTGCAAAGCATGTGTACGGCCAATGACCCTGAAGGTCGTGAAACTATTTTTGATATTTTGCCGGCTAAGTGGCGTCAAAAAAGACTGTTTACCGTTGGTCGATTAGATTATTTTTCTGAAGGATTATTGCTGCTTACCGATGATGGGTATTTGGCGCAACGTCTTGCGCATCCGCGTTATCATCTTCCTAAAATATATGAAGTTTGGGTGCGTGAAAAAGTACAAGATGAGCATCTTGCCCTTATGCGCAGTGGTATGACCTTAGATGAAGGGGAAAAGCTGGCGCCTGTGCAAGTGCGTATTTTACACAAAGAAGCCCGCTCTACCCTTTTGGAAATGACTTTGCATCAAGGTATTAACAGGCAAATTCGGCGCATGTGCCGTGATTTGGGTTTAACCATTTTACAGCTTACGCGCGTAGCTCAAGGCCCTTTAGAGCTGGATATTGCAGCCGGCAAAGTGCGTGAACTCAGCCTAGCGGAACTTACGGCATTACGCAAGGCCGTGGGCTTATAAAGCTATTATAGTTCGATAAAAAAAGAAAAAGTATTTCCATCTGCAAAAACAGGCTGTTAAAAAAGGGTTGGATGCAAGGAAGATGAAGTTTTTTACGGAGGGAGCGTATCAAAAAATACGTGACCAGAGTAAAAAACGAATCTGACGAAGCAGACAGCCCTTTTTCAACAGCCTGTTATTGTTGCGGCGTATGCTTTTCTAGGCCAAGGCTAGCTATAAGCGCCGCCACAAGCAAGCAGCCTAAGCAGGCAATGAAAGTTGTCCAGCCATAGGCTTCATAAATAAATCCCGGAAGATATGAACCTAGCGCCCCGCCTAAATAGTAGATGGAAAGATACAGCCCATTAACGGCGCTTTTATTGTAGGGGCAAATGCGATTCACAAGGCCTGGGGTGATGCTGTGCTCCAAAAATTGCCCTGCGCAAAGCACAAACATAGCAACAAAAATACAATAGGTATTGGGAATAAGAAAGAGCATAAGCGAAAGCACAAAAACACACACCCCAAGGCGTATACTGCGTACACTGCCACCCACCGCTTGAATAATATTGCGAGATTGCAAAGCAATAATAATCCCCATGCCGTAGCCTAAATACATAAGGCCAATACGCCATTCTGAAATGTTTTTATCTATTTGCGTGAGAAAAAAGGGCAAGTAGGTAGCCAGTGCCACAAAGACAAAAAAACACATGCTTTCAATGAAAAGCAATCGCTTAATACCCTTGGTATGCAGTATTTGGTGAAATTCTGCCATGGTAAATTTGGTAAATGTGTTTTGCGAGTAATCTTGTAAGGTGGTGAGCAATAATAATAATATAGCTAAAGCCACGGCCAGCGCCAAGGAAGAAGTTTGCCACGTAAAGGCAGAGGCAATAATACCGGAAAAAATACGCCCTATAAGTCCGCCCAAGATGGTGGCGGCTATATAGATGGCCATGATCTGCTGTAAGGTAGAGCCTTGATATTGCGCCGATAAATGCGCCATAAGCGAGGTAAGCATGGCGGGCACCACAAGGCCTTGAATAAGCCTACAGCTTAGAATAAGAGTAAAATTTTGCGAAAAATACAATCCCAAAGCAGACAGGAAAAGCAAGCTTACAGAACACAGTAAAATACGCTTGGTGGAAAAGGAACTTAAAAAAACACCATACAACAATGGGGCTATGCTTAAAGGGACAAAGATCACAGTCATGAGCAAGGCTATGTGCGCATCGCTGTATGCCGGAAAGCTTTTTTGTATACTGGAAAGCAAGGGCTGGGGCAAATACATGGTGGCTAAGGTGAGTATGGCTGCCAGAAGTAAGATATAAAGCTCTTTCACATTATGTATTTTTACTGAAAACATATACTTCCTATCTTTCCTTCATGCTATAAATTTACTATACGTATTTTTCATGTATTTAAGCCTAAGTGGCATATTTTATTGGCCTCGTCAATGCTGGAATAAAGGTATCTAAGCGGCATTTGTATCCATACATAAGAGAATATTTTTGCAGAACATCTTCACAGAAAGATTTTTGGTTTTATATTATGCGATGCAAGGGTGTTTTCAATGCCCTTTTTCTATGGAGTTTATTCTAGTAGTATATGAGGACTATGGCGATTTCGCACAAAGGAGAACCTATGATTATTCGTAAAACCCTCACAAACCTTTTTCTTTTTACCCTTTTGCTCAGTGCAAGCTTGGCAAAAGCGGTAGAACTACCCAATTTTGTGGATTTGGCAGAAAAAGCCGGCCCTTCTGTGGTAAATATTAGCACAGAGAAAAAAGCCACACAAAATACACAACAATTCATGAATGAATTTATGCCCGGCTTGCCTCCGGGATTTGAGCGTTTTTTTGAGCAATTCCAGCCTTTCCATGGGCAGCAACAACAAAGACCTGAGCAAAAGAAACGCTCTCTTGGTACAGGATTTATCATTTCTGCCGATGGTTATATTGTAACCAACTTTCATGTGGTGAAAGGGGCAGATGTTATTCATGTGAATTTACAAGGCGCCACCGGTAAAAATGAGGCCATTGAGGCCACCTTGGTGGGGTCTGATGAAGAAACAGATATTGCCCTCTTAAAGGTAGATGTCAAAGACAAACTCCCCTATTTAGCCTTTGCAGATTCTGATAAGGCTCGTGTAGGCGAATGGGTGCTGGCCATTGGTAATCCCTTTGGCCTTGAACATACGGTCACTTCCGGTATTTTATCTGCCAAGGGACGTAATATTAATTCCGGCCCCTTTGATAACTTTTTACAAACAGATGCTTCCATTAACCCCGGCAATAGCGGTGGCCCCTTATTGAATATGGATGGCCAAGTGGTGGGTATCAACACCGCCATTATTGCCAGTGGACAAGGCATTGGTTTTGCCATTCCAAGTAGTCAAGCTGCCAACGTTACAGAGCAATTAAAAGCCGGCAAAAAAGTAAGCCGTGGCTGGATTGGTGTAACCATGCAAGCGCTGACGGAAAATGCGGCTAAAGCTTTAGGATTGAAAAAAGCCCAAGGCGCCCTTATTAGCAGTGTTATGGAAGATGAGCCTGCCGCCAAGGCCGGTATCAAAGCCGGTGACGTTATTATTGGCGTCAATGGTAAGGATGTTGAAGATTCTGCCGCATTATTACGCGCCATTGCCGGCGAAAAGCCCGGTTCTAAAACCACGGTAACTATTTGGCGTGACGGTAAAGCTAAGGATGTTATTGTAACCCTTGGTGAGCGTAATGCAGATCAATTTAATGCTCAGCGCAATGGTCCTGCCGGCGAGCAAAAGCAAGAAGCCGCCACTTTGGGGATTTCTGTGCGTCCGCTTACCAAGGATGAAGCCAGAAGCTTAAAAGTAGAAAAAGATCAAGGCTTACTCGTACTTGAAGTAGAGCAAGGAAAGCCCGCCGCTGAAGCCGGTTTGCGTCAAGGCGATGTGATTTTATCTGCTAATTTAACGCCGGTGAATACTGCTCAAGCTCTGGCAAAAATCATTAAAGATGCGACGGCTCGCGGTGCGGTGATGCTGCAAATTAACCGTCGCGGCGAAGTGACTTTTGTGGCTGTGCCCTTAGCTAGCCCAAAGAAATAGTTTTGAAGAAATAGTTGGGGGGAAACCTTTTGTG
>CAYJAL010000079.1:0-9268 GCA_964367875.1 uncultured Desulfovibrionaceae bacterium
CCGGTGGCGACATTGTGACCGGTGCTGCCACGGTTATTCTTGCCATGGGTGCAGGACGCAGAGCCGCGCAAGAAATTTGCCGTCGTCTTTTGGGCGATGACAAGTAAAGATAAAGAGTATTGAATACAAAGCGTCCTTGCGAAAGTGAGGGCGCTTTTTTTGTGGAAAAGAAAAACTCCCACTAGACTGTTGGGTTCTTACTTTTTTCTGCTTATGAATAAGTTTTGCGCCCTGTATCCAAAATTTATCTTTTACGTGCGCACTACGTCAGAAATTTTTTCCCTTATACGCACGTACTAAAGTACGTTTACGCAGGGAAAAAATCCCTTCCTTGTGCGCCCGTAAAATCTGAAAATTTAAATACATCCCACAAAAACCTAGCATTGGCGCTTTTGTAATGTAAAATCATGATAAATCTTTCTTTGTATCCTGTAAAAGGAGACAAAAGCGCCAAATAAAGGAAAGTAACCCCCTGTCTTTCCGCTTCACTGCGTTTCGCGTCATGACATCCCCCTTACAGTGCTACGCACAAGAGGGAATGGTAGTAATTATGGTAGTAATTATTGTCAGAGCTTTACGCAAAAAAAGAGAGCTTAGGCTACACCCCAAACTCTCTTTTTCTTAATGCATATGTAGTCTTATAAAAAACTACAAATAATTATTTTTGCATAGACTTTTTGTAACGAGGCTAAAATCTTAGCTTCATCTTCTGCTTCGCGCACAAAGTGCAAAGCCAGCTCATTATGTCCTATGTTTTCAAGAGCCTTTTCAAAGGAGGCAAAATACTTTTGCGCTTCTTCTTGCTCCAATTGGTACACATAATCCACAAAATCAGCCATGGCTCCGGCAGTTACCAAAGAATCCACCTTGCCATAATGGCTCAAGCTGGAAGCTACATGGTAGATGACTCGAACCTGTGCGCCATGTTTTTGTGCCCCATACTCTTGTATTAAGGCCACAAGGGAAGTCACATCGTCATGGCATAGGGGCACATCTTTGCGCCCCTGAACCACAACACAATTTTTTATACAAGCACCTTGGCCAGCAACACCAGACACACACCGCATACTATAACGATGACATCCTGACGTCTGCTCTTTGATATTTTGTTCCACATGATTTTCTCCTAAGCGTAAGCCTATTATTTCAAGAAGTACATTACAACCCAAAGCGTCAATACCGCTTTAAGACCGGCTACCACAAAGCCCATGGCAGCGCCGGAGAGGCCTGCAGCTTTAATATCAGAAAGACGCGTGGTCAAACCAATGCTGGAAAAGCCCAGCAAGAAACACCAATCCATAAAAGTAGAGGCTTTCTTTACTTCTTGAGGCTCCAAAAAGCCCATAGTATTAAGGGTAACGATGGCTAAAAAGCCCACCACAAAGACAGGGAACTTATCCACAATCATCTTCATTTTACTGGTGCCGGCCATTTGATTTTGCACTTCCGCATCTTGCGTGGCCACCATAATGGCTAAGGTAAGCACAATGAAGGGCAAGAAGATAACACGGCCAATATTGTACACCCCGGCCACAACGCCGGCATCTTGGCTGTAGGCAAAACCTGCGGCAAGCACTTGGGCAGAGTTAATAACACCCACACCCACAAAAGCACCAAATTGATTGGCGCTCAGCTCAAACCATTGTCCCACAAAAGGGAATACCAATAGCGCAAGCAAGCCAAACATAAGCACCACAGCAATAGTATAAGCCATGTCTTCGTTTTTAGCACGTACAGCAGGGGCAATGGCCACACAAGCGGACACGCCGCATACCGATAAACCGGCGGCCAAACACGCGCTGAGCGAAGGGGACATCTTAAGCTTACGCCCTATCCACATAAGCAATAAAGCAGAGCCGAAAAGAAATACAGCAATGATAATTATGGCTTCTGTTCCGGTTTTAAGCAGACCTGCAAAAGAATATTTACACCCCATAACCACGATACCTGTCTTGGTGAGGATGGTAGAAAATTGCAATCCCGGCTTACAAATGGCTGGCACACCAAAAATATTCAAAATGGCCATACCCAAGATAATAGCAACGATAAAGTTACTCAAGTTCATGTTTTTAATCATGGGATGTAAGGAAGTAATGATAGGGGTAATATACCACGCCACCAAGGCCACACATACAAACAAAGCAACGCCCGGTAAAGCGCTACCCACCTGAGACAAAAATCCTGGTTTTTCTTCAGTAATTGTTGTCATTACACACTCCTAAAGCAAAATTTCACAACCGTTTCCATACCTTAGATTTCTTATATAGGTCAAGCTTACATCACTAGTTTGAGAAAAAAAGCCCCATCAAAATAAAAAATGTAAAAATTGCAAAAAACAAACAAAAAGTGACGATTATTAAGCTTTTTATTCACTTTTTAACGCAAAAAAAAATGATACGGTGTAAACTTTATGTCTTTTCCGTAAAAAAAACCTAGCTTGTGAAATAAAAGATTTCACTTTTAGCCTACTTTGTGAAAAAAATCTTGAAAAATTCTTTTCATTTTAGGCATTTCCTAGCAATTAACTGGGATAGAATGCCCATACAATTTGCAATAAAAAAGCCTCCGTGAAATTCTCCACAGAGGCTTTGAAAGGCTTATTTCTCTACACCAAAAGCTATGGGTAGCACTTCATCTATATGCGAGACAGGATGCACATGAATCTTGCTCAGCAAGTCCTTGGGCACGTCTTCCAAGTCTTTCATATTCTTTTTAGGAATAATCACATGCTGTAAATCACGCGCCACGGCAGCTAAGATTTTCTCTTTAATGCCACCCACAGGCAGCACTCTACCGCGTAAGGTGATTTCCCCTGTCATGCACACGCTGGCATCTACACTCTTTTCTGTCAGGGCAGAAATAAGCGCTGTGCACAAGGTTATGCCGGCTGAGGGGCCATCTTTAGGCGTGGCGCCGGCAGGTACGTGAATATGCACATCTTGCTTGCGCGTAAAGTCCACATCAATGCCCAATTCCTTGGCGCGGTTACGCGTATACGAAAGACCGGCTTGAGCGCTTTCTTTCATCACATCGCCCAATTGCCCTGTAAGTAACAAAGCGCCCTTACCCTTCATGAGCGACACTTCCACATTAAGCACATCGCCGCCAAAAGGTGTCCAAGCAAGGCCTAAGGCAGAACCGGGAGGCAATTGCTTTTCAGCATCATCTTCCACAAAGCGCGGTATACCCAATAATTTAGGTACTTGCGCTTCATTCACCTTAAAGGCACCCTCTTTACCCTCTGCCCGCTTACGAGCCAGCTTACGGCAAATGGCGCCCAATTCGCGCTCTAAGTTACGCAAGCCTGCTTCACGCGTATATTCTTTGATAACCCTTTCCACAGCATTGTCAGAAATGGTTACATCTTCAGGCACAAGGCCATGTTCCTTAATCATCTTAGGTAGAAGGTGAATATCTGCTATGGATTTTTTCTCATGCAGGGTATAACCCGGCAAGGTAATAATTTCCATTCTATCGCGCAAAGGCCCGGGGATGGTATCCAAGGTATTAGCCGTACACAAGAACATAATCTTTGATAAATCAAAGGGCACATTGAGATAATGATCGCTAAAGGATACATTTTGCTCAGGATCTAAGACTTCCAACAAGGCAGAAGAAGGGTCGCCTCTAAAATCCGCACCCAATTTATCCAGCTCATCCAGCACAATAACAGGGTTTTTGGTGCCGGCTTGCTTTAATGCTTGGATAATACGTCCGGGCATGGCGCCGATATAGGTACGTCTGTGTCCACGAATTTCTGCCTCATCGCGCATACCGCCTAAGGACAAACGCTGAAATTTACGACCCAAAGCACGTGCAATGGAGCGCCCAAGTGAGGTTTTACCTGTTCCGGGAGGGCCCACAAAGCATAAAATGGGGCCTTTGGAATCAGGATTGAGCTTGCGTACCGATAAATATTCTAAAATACGATCCTTTACCTTTTCCAAGGCATAGTGATCTTCATCAAGCACAGCAGAAGCATTTTTAATATCAAGGCTATCCTTGGTGGTTTTTTTCCAAGGCAATTCTACCAGCCATTCCAAATAGGTACGAACCACATTAGCTTCAGAAGAATCTGAATGCATGGACATTAAGCGGCGTAATTGCTTATCGGCTTCTTTGCGCACATCCTTGGGCATGCCGGCCTTGGCAATGGCTTTACCAAGGCTATCCACTTCTTCATCTTGATCTGCCGGGCCATCGCCCAATTCTTGGCGAATGGCTTTCATTTGCTCACGCAAGTAGTAATCTTTTTGTGCCTTATCCATGCCTTCACGGGCCGAAGATTGAATGCGCGCCTGCATGGTGGCCACTTCCACCTCTTTATTGAGCTGGTCATTGACCAGTTGCAAACGTAGTACAGGATTTTCTTCTTCTAAAATGGCCTGTGCATCTTCTATTTTCATGCGTAAATTGGCGGCAATAAGATCTGCCAAATGACCGGGGTCATCCACATTTTGCAACATGTTAACCACGTCAGAGCTGGAAATGCCACGCAATGTAAGAATTTTTTCGCTTTGTTCTCTGGCAGAGCGCAGCATAGCCTCTACCTCTGGGGTAGTAGATACGACCACTTCTTCCAAGGCTTCAATTTCTGCCTCAAGGAAGGGATCTTCTTGAGTAAAGCGACGCACCTTGGCACGGCTAACCCCTTGCACCAAAACCTTGATACGACCATCGGGCATTTTGAGCATGCGCATCACATTCACAATGGATCCTGTGGTGTACAAATCTGCCGCAGTGGGGTCTTCGTTATTTTCATCCATTTGCGTGCACACAAAAAGATACCTGTCTCTATCTAAGGTGGCTTCCATGGCCTGAACAGATTTATCTCTGCCAATAAATAATGGCAAAATCATATAATTAAAGACTACCACATCGCGCACGGCAAGCACCGGCATGACGGTAGGAAAGGGGGAAGAGTCTAAAATCACTTCATCATGCTTAGAGGCTTCTTCGTCACCCTCACTGCCTTCAGCTCCTGACTCTTCGGATCCCTTAACGGAAAGTTCATCTTGCTCATGTAAAGCAGCATCAGTGATGCCATCAGCAAAGCTTTCTGCATCTTTATTTTTATCTGACATATGCGTCACTCCTCAAATATCGTAGAGGGCTAAACTCCCTAAAAGGTATATCCTGACAAAATACTACGACATTCATTTTCTGTAATAATTATATGCTCCAAAAAGGCTACACCCATAGGCGGGCTTAATTGCCTTAAAAGTTCTGTAAGCACCAAATCTTCGCGCGAAGGCTTGGCGCTGCCACTGGGGTGATTGTGCATCAATATAAAGCCGTGAGCTTTACGCGCAAACACCTTGGCTATTATATCTCGTGGCGTAATGGCTATGGCAGAAAGTGAGCCCTTGGCTAAGCGTTCCCATCCAAGGCAGCGATGCCCTGTATCTACCAAGGCAATCCAACACTCTTCATGCGTTAAACCGGCAAAGCGCTCTCTGGCCGCTTTTGCAATGGCTTCTGGCGAGGCCAGCACTTCTTTTTCCAAAAGAGGCGCCATGGCCGCCCGAGCCGAACACTCTCTAAAAACTTGCCACAGTGTCCATACCCCTGGCCCAAAGCCTAAAAATTGTTCCAATTCCTCTTGCCTTGCCCTCAGCACAAGCGCCAAAGAACCAAAATGGCTGAGCAGCTGTTTAGCTAAGGGTTTGGTATCTTTACGTACCAATGCGTAACCGAGGAGAAGTTCCAAAAGCTCGTAGTCTTGTAAACCTTGTGGGTCGGCTAAAAAACGCTCTTTGAGGCGTTTTCTGTGACCAGAATGAAGAGAATCTATTGTGCTCTTTCTTGTCATAAGTAAACAGTTTTACGCATAACGCAAGGGCTAAAGGAAAATATACTTGTGCTGCACATAGATTTCTTCCCTCTAAAAGCTTTTCGATGCCCCCTTGGCCGGGTGAAATAACAGGGTGAGTTCTGCCACAACGGCTTCTAAGGTCTGCTCTACACTACGTTCGCCGCTTTTGATGGCCAATTCTGCTTGAACAATACAAGCAAAAACTTGTGCTATACCCTGAAAACCCAATCGCCGAGCACAGGCCTCTTTTTCTCTTGCCGCCGCCGGATGCATACGAGGATTATCCCCCGCTAAAATTTGCCATAACGTTTTTGCATCTCGGCTTAATAAGGCTAGAAAAGGAAATAAGAGGGCATCCAAATCATTTTGGCTGCGATAGACCTCGCGCCATGCTGCGCTCAAATTTCCTGCATAGATCTGGTTCATGAAAGAGAAAATATTGGACTCCGGAATAAAAGTTCCGGAACCTACCATGTCCATGGAAACCCGCCCGTCATTGCTGGCAAGATGAAGTTTTTCCAGCTCGCTGTCAATGGCCGTGGCGTCCGGAGGCACACAGGCGCACAGTGCATCAAGGGCATGAGGATCAAAGGAAAGGTGAAGAGATTGCGCCTTGCTTTGAATATACTTCTTAATTCCTTGAATATCAAGCCCACCGTGGCGCCAAATCCAACCTTTTTTATCCGCAAAGGCCAAAGATTTTTGTTTTACTATATGCGCAGGCAGTTTTGGTTGGCCTTTCTCCCAGGCCCCTTCAAGGCAAAGAATAAGAAAAGTAAGTGGGTTAGGACTTGCAAGAGCGGTGGAAAGTTCTTTCCATCTGGCGGCAGAAATATTTTGTGCATTACGCACAATAAGTAAACGCGGATGCGAAAAAAGCCCTTGAAGCATGAGGTGCTCCCAAAAGGCCGCAGATAAATCTTCATCGCCCCAATAGACATGGCGTTGCCACTGAGATTGCACAGGCGCAGAGCCCAAAAGCCCACCGCCCATGGTGCCGTCAGCATTGCCGCTCACATGGGCAGGATAATCCTTTTGCAATTGCTCTATGTGTTTTTTTATAAGCCCAGCATCGGGGCAAATGCAAAAATAAAAACCCGGTCGTGCCATATTTTCTGCTAATTGAGGATTTTTTTACAGATTATAAGGGAGGGAGAAATATCCCCCTCCCCTTTGCAATTAATTGGCTACAATATTCACCAGCTTTTGCGGCACCACAATAACCTTACGTACTGTAAGCCCGGCCACATGCTTTTGAATATTTTCATCGGCCAAGGCCAATTTTTCCGCTTCTTCCTTAGAAGTTTCAGCAGGCACTTCCAATTTGCCGCGCAATTTACCATTGACCTGTACTACCATGGTGATGACATCTTGTGCTGTGGCTTCGGCTTGCCAGCTTGGCCAAGACTTATTAGACACTTCGCCCTCATGGCCAAGGTCTTGCCATAATTCTTCGCTCATATGCGGCGTAAAGGGGCAAAGCAAGGTAATAACCGTGCCCATAGCTGAGGAAAATACCTTACGGCCGCCTTCATCGCGCAAAGCTTCACGTGCCAAGTACATGGCATTAACCAATTCCATAATGGCAGAAATAGCCGTATTAAATTGGTATTTATTTTCAATATCGCTTTGCACTTTCTTCACAGTCAAGTGCTCTTTGCGGCGTAAATCCTTAGCCACGTCGGCCTTGGCGGCGCTTTCGGCATGGGCAGCAGTACTGCTACAGGCGGTCATGGCTTCTAAGTATTCGCGTTCTTCGGCAAAAAGACGCCATACGCGATTTAAGAAGCGCGAAGAACCATCAATGCCTGTTTCTGACCAGTCAAAGTCACGCTCTGGTGGCGCAGCAAAAAGGCAGAATAAACGCACCGTATCGGCGCCGTATTTTTCTATCATTTGGGTGGGGTCAACCACATTGCCCTTGGATTTTGACATTTTAGAGCCACCCATGAGCACCATGCCTTGGGTAAGCAAATTGCTAAAAGGCTCGTCCATATCTTCGGGATAAAAACCTAAATCGCGCAGAGCCTTGGTGTAAAAACGCGAATAGAGCAAGTGCAAGATGGCATGTTCCACGCCGCCAATGTATTGATCCACAGGCATCCAATGCTTAATAATATCCTTATCAAAAGGCGCATTTTCATTGCGAGCATCGGCATAGCGGGCAAAATACCACGAAGATTCCACAAAGGTATCCATGGTATCGGTTTCACGTCTGGCTTTACCGCCACACTGAGGGCAGCTGCATTCATAAAAAGAAGCAGCGTCGGGCAAGGGGGAGCGGCCATCTTCCTTGGTTTTTACATCCAGTGGCAAGACCACAGGTAAATTTTCTTCCTTCTCCGGCACAACGCCGCAAGCATCACAGAAAATAATAGGAATGGGCGCACCCCAATAGCGCTGGCGCGAAATATTCCAATCACGCAAACGATACTGAATGGTAAATTTACCCAGATTTTGTGCTTCCAAAGCCTTAGCTACAGCCTTCTTACCTTCTTCATTATCGGAGCCATCAAAAGCGCCGGAATTGAACATGGTACCTACGCCTGTCCAAGCTTCGGTCATATTTTCCACTTGCAAAGTGTCTTCGCCTGCCGGTTGAATCACAGGGATAAAGCTTAAGCCGTATTTTTTGGCAAATTCAAAGTCACGCTGATCATGCGCAGGTACGCCCATAACAGCGCCGGTGCCATAATCTGCCAGTACAAAATTGCCCAGCCAAATGGGCACTTGTTTACCCGTAAAAGGATGCGTACAATAAGCGCCTGTGGCAATGCCTTCTTTTTCCAGCGTTTCCGACTGTCTGTCCAGGCGATCCATATTGCGAATACGCTCCACAAAGGCGCGCACTTCGACTTCTTCAGGCTTGCCGGCAATGAGCTGCTCCACTAAAGGATGCTCCGGCGCTAGCGTCATAAAGCTTACCCCAAACACCGTATCCGGACGCGTGGTGAAAACATCAATACCTGCATAGTCCTTACCATCCACCGTAAGAGGCGTTTCCAACGGAAAGGTAATTTCTGCACCGTGAGATTTGCCAATCCAATTTTGCTGCATGGCAATAACGCGCTCTGGCCAGCCTTTATGCAGTTTTTCAAGATCTGCCAAAAGCTCTTCGGCATAAGCTGTAATACGCACAAACCATTGGGTCAGCTCTTTTTGCTCCACCACAGAGTCACAGCGCCAGCACAAGCCTTCGATAACTTGCTCATTGGCCAGCACCGTATGACAATCAGGACACCAGTTTTGCGGCGCTTTTTTACGATAAATAAGGTCTTTTTCCAGCATTTTCAAAAAGAACAATTGTTCCCAGCGATAATATTCAGGCACACAGGTGGCCACTTCTCTATTCCAATCATAGGAATAGCCAAGGCGGCGCAACTGAGTGCGCATATTAGCAATATTAGAAAAAGTCCACGCGGCAGGATGGGTATTATTCTTAATGGCGGCATT
>CAYJAL010000080.1:0-9216 GCA_964367875.1 uncultured Desulfovibrionaceae bacterium
AAAACCTTTGACTGATGGTTTCAGGCTGAATGGCAGAAAGTATCACATGATTTGAGTCGGTAATTAAAATTGAGCGCGTTTTTCTACCTTGGGTTGCATCAAGCAAGCGTCCTTGTGCCTTGGCATCTTCGCGCAATCGTTTCATGGGCGAAGAAGAAGGGTTTACAATGGACACCACGCGTGAAGCTACTACAAAGTTATTAAAACCTAAATTAATAAGTCGTTGCGCCTGCATGAGTTTACCTATTCAATATTTTGTGCCTGTTCGCGGCATTTTTCCAATTCATTTTTAATATCCACCACCAGGCGAGATAATTGTACATCCGGGATTTTATTCCCACATGTATTAATTTCACGAAAACACTCTTGCAAGGTGAAATCAAGCTTACGCCCCACATCTTTTCCTTGCTGTAAAAGCTCGGAAAAACGGGTGAAATGCGTACGTAAACGCGTAATTTCTTCGCTCACGTCAAGCTTATCGCCAAGTAAGGTAATTTCTTGTAAAAAGCGCCCTTCTTCTAGCTCTGTATCATGATTAGCTAAAATTTCTGCTACACGCTCACGCAAGGCAAGCATTCTTTCTTCTTTAATGGAAGGAATGCGATCTTCAATAACATCGGCCATGGCTTCCATACGCAAAAAACGAGATTGTAAATCAACCCCTAAGGCTGCGCCTTCCACGGCGCGAGAATCATTCCAATCTGCCAGGGCAACGCCAAGACCTTCTACCAAGCGTTCAGCCATAAATTCTTCTTGAGCATCTTCTGCACCGCCCCATAAAGCTGGCATGGACAAGAAAAGATTATAATCTGGCGTAAACGTTTCTTGTCTTTGCCCTGCAAGGTCATACAAAGCATTGAGCATGGCACTGGCTTGCGGCGCATCAAAGTGCACATGGCGCTGGGCATGGGCGCCGTATTGCAACACCAGACTGATTTCTACGCGGCCGCGCAAAGCAAATTGGCGGGTATGTTTTTCAAGGCGTGTTTGTAAGCTGCGTATGGCATGGGGAAGATGCCAGCGTACGTCTAAATGCTTACCATTAACGCTACGAATTTCCCATTGTTGAACAAAGTCTTCATCTTCCACAAGGCAACGCCCAAAGCCAGTCATACTGCGTAACATGAAAATCTCCCTCAACAAAAAAATAATACAAAAAGGTAAGCAGAACCCTAGAGGATTCTCTTACCCCTATTTTACCACAAATTCCTTACGCTTAGCGCGTAAGTTTTATTATAAAGCCACACGGGCTTCAATTATGTCGCTCACGAAAAGCCGCCGCTACCGCAATTTCCAGCGCTAGGACAGCTGGCGCCGCTTTTGCCGCCCATCTTTACAGTGGGATGCACAGGGCCTACTTTAAAAGGAAAGGCTCTGGACTTTGGAGGACTGGGAGCAGAAACTTTTTTTTGAATTTGCTTAGAACCGCAATGCGGACAATCAGGCATTTCGGATTGAATAACAATATCTTCGAAGTCTTTTTCACAAGCTTCACAGGTAAAATCATAGATGGGCATAAAATATCCTTTGCAAAAAATATCCAAGTTGATATGCTGTAGTATACGATTGCAAAACCGTCTTGGCAAGAATAATCTTAATGCTAAACCAGTAAAACCTAGGAAAAAATCATGAGTAAGAAAATTTTACTTTTGGCCGGTGACTTTGTGGAAGATTATGAAATTATGGTACCTTTTCAAATGCTGTGCATGCTGGGATATCAAGTGCATGCCGTATGCCCCGATAAAAAAGCCGGGGATAGCGTAAAAACCTCTATCCATGACTTTGAAGGCTTTCAAACCTATACAGAAAAAGTAGGTCATAACTTTGCCATAAACTATGATTTTTCCTCTGTAAATACTAAGGATTATGTGGGTCTCGTGGTGCCAGGAGGCCGCGCTCCCGAATATTTGCGTATGAATGCGCGCGTGGTAGAAATTGTGCGTGAATTTGATGCTGACAATAAGCCCATTGCTGCCATTTGCCATGGTCCGCAAATTTTAGTACCTGCAGGCGTGCTCAAAGGTAAAAAAAGTACGGCTTACCCTTCCTTGCAATGCGACGTGGAAATGGCTGGCGGCACATGGATGCCCATCAATGCTACCTTCAATAATGTGGTGGTAGATGCAAATCTTGTCACGGCACCTGCATGGCCTGCACATCCTGAATGGATAGCCACCTTTGTAAAGCTTCTTGGTGCCAATATCAGCATTTAACCTATGCCTTCCATTGCAAAAAATATTACAAAAACTAATGCGGCGCGCCTTTTAGATACCATGGGGCTGCCCTATTCTTTACACAGCGTGGTGGTGGATGAGCAAGACTTATCCGCCACCCGTGTGGCACAAGACCTTGGCGTAAGCGCCCATGCTGTTTATAAAACCCTTGTGGCTCGCGGTGATAAACACGGTATATTTATGGTATGCATTATGGCAGATGCTGAGCTTGACCTTAAAAAAGCCGCCAAAGCCACACAAAATAAAAGCGTTGCCATGGTAGCGCTTAAAGAAGTACTGCCCTTAACGGGCTATATTCGCGGTGGCTGTTCCCCTTTAGCTGCCAAAAAAAACTATCCTGTCTATCTTGATGAGCATGCCATTTTAGAAGAACATATATATGTAAATGGCGGACAGCGTGGCTTACAAATACGTATACACCCTGAACATCTTCTTCAAGCTGTACAGGGAAATTTTGCCGACCTCATAAAAATATAACAGGCTGTTGAAAAAATGCACATTGTGTCGTCAAACGTGTTTTTTGCTCCAGTTACGTATTACTGATACGCGCCTTACGCAAAAAAACTTCGTTTTCCTCACACTGTACACTTTTTGAACAGCCTGTTGACCATCTTAATATATTAAAAAATTACTTTTTTACTGTGAAGGGAATGCTATGCAGGGCAGCGCCGTGCTCTTCGGTGCGGCCAAGTTCAAAGGTGGCACTAGCTCCATCCCAGCCCAAGGTTTCGGCAATATCTTTTGCCATACCGGCAGTATTGATAAGGGGATGGCGTTGAAATACCTGCGGTAAACCGTAGGTTAGGCTGCAAACAAGGCATTTTCCGGGACGCTGATGCAATTCAAAGGCGAGTATTGCCTCTGTGGCTGTAACTTCGCGCACTACCAACTGAATAGTATAAGCTCCCTCTTCTGCCTCGCCGTACAAAGCTTCAAAAAAGGCATCACTACGTTCTGGGGGCAGTAAAGCGTCAAGCTTTTCTTGACTTAACAGGCCTGCTTTCTCTGATGTAGCCATGGCGTATCCTCTCATCCTAAGTTTAAAAGTGAACTAAAACGCCCATAGTATACGTAAAAATACCATTTATGACAAGACCATGGCAACATATTCTCTAAGCTATCAAAAATACAGATTAAGATTTTTTTGCCAAATGTTAAACAAAACTATGCCTCGTTACTCTTGAGCATACAAAAAACGTATGTGCTCTTGTGTAACCATACGCTCTTGAGGGTTTTGCAAATAAGCATAGCGCGCAAAAGAAAAATTTTCTTGTAATTCAGCTAAATACACAGGGCGCAAGGTGGAGCTTTTATCATAGCCGGCCAAATACGCAAGCAATCCTAAGATGCGCTCTGCGGATACACCGGCCAGACGTAAAGCCTGCAAGGAAAGTGATTCATGTCTTTTAGCCAGACGTTCTCCTGCAGCATCCAAAAGCAAAGGAACGTGCGCATAGTTTGGTGTGCTCAGCCCCAGACAGCGCTGCAAGAAAATTTGCCTTGGAGTAGAAAGTAAAATATCCGCACCGCGCAAAACTTGCGTTATGCCTTGTGCAGCATCATCCACCACCACAGCCAATTGATAGGCTATGACACCATCAGAGCGACATAGGGCAAAATCACCGCCAATATCTTGTAAATGTATACTTTGCGTGCCATACAAAGCATCCGAAAAAGTGAGAGCCTGTTCCTGTGCTGAGCAGCGTAAACGCCATGCGCCTTTTCTGCCCTGCGTTTCTTTTAAGGCTCTTTCTTCAGGGCTTAATTGCGCGCATAAACCGGGATAAGGCGCGCCGCAATCATCCACATGAGGAGCGCCAGCCAAAGAACGCAATTCTTTTCTGGTGCAATAGCAAGGATATATGGCATCGTCTTTGCGTAATTGCGCAAGGGCTTGCGTATAAAGCGCAGAACGCTGACTTTGATATGTAGTAGCCCCATGCCAGAC
This sequence comes from uncultured Desulfovibrionaceae bacterium, assembly GCA_964367875.1. Classification (GTDB taxonomy): domain Bacteria; phylum Desulfobacterota; class Desulfovibrionia; order Desulfovibrionales; family Desulfovibrionaceae; genus CAYJAD01. Next base: position 4,183 of record CAYJAL010000080.1, read on the forward strand.
AAGCCCCAGCCAGCGCAAATCCTCTTCTATGGCCTTGGTATAGCAAGAACGCGAGCGCTGCGGATCTATATCTTCCATGCGTAAGTATATTTGTCCCTTGGGTGTAGATGTGGCCCAAAGCCATGCCCATAAAAAAGACCAAGCATTACCTAAGTGTAATAAACCCGTGGGACTTGGCGCCAATCGTCCCCTAGGGGTGGGAGAAAGGGCTGCTTGTGCAGTGTGCGATGTCATACAATTTTCATAGCCTAAGCGCCCTACCCTTGCAAGATATTATGAAAGTTAATGTTAAACTTTAACTTTCATAAAAAATACAGAATGGAATAATAAAATATTTTACAATTACGCTAGTATACCAGTGAGTAAAAAAATATTTTCTTTACTACTATGGCTTGCCAAGCTGTACAGACGCAGGTATAAAGAAGCCATGGAAACAACAATACTTTGCCCCCAATGCCAGAGTTCTGTGGTGCGTTATAGAAATCCCTTTCCCACCACCGATGTCATTATTTATGACCCAGAAAACCCAGAGCGCGGTGTGGTTCTTATTGAAAGAGTCAATGAGCCCTATGGTTTTGCCATTCCCGGCGGCTTTGTGGATATGGGCGAAAGAGTAGAACATGCCGCTTTGCGTGAAATGCGTGAAGAAACCTCTTTGGACGTGGAACTTGAGGGACTTTTAGGTGTGTACTCAGACCCCAAAAGGGATCCTCGTTTTCATACCATGAGTATTGTATATGTGGGAAAAGCCAAAAACGCCCATGAGCTTTGTGCTGGTGATGATGCTAAAAACGCTGCTTTTTATCCCCTAGACGCACTGCCTCCCTTAGCCTTTGATCATGGGCAAGTTCTTGAAGATTTTAAAGAGTATTTGGCACATAAAAGCCCCTTGGCTCCTGTACATTTCCCCAAGCCAGATGCCAATCATAAATAAGGTATATATATGTATACATCGCTCAAACAATGCGTAGACGACCTTGAAAAACACGGGCAGTTGGTGCGTATTGATACCTTGGTGGATGCCAATCAAGAAATAGCCCTTATTCAGCGCCGCGCTTTTGCCAATAAAGCTCCAGCCCTGCTTTTTACCAATGTAAAAGATTGCGCTTTTCCCATGTTGGCCAACCTTTTTGCTACCAAAGAGCGTTTACATTTTATTTTTCGCCATACGCTTCCCACCCTGGAATTTCTTTTTAAAGTCAAAGCAGATCCTACCCTTGCTTTAAAAAAGCCTTGGAAAGCTTTGGGACTACCCCCCATGCTGTATCACGCTTTGCCCAAAAAAGTTTCGCACGGCCCTGTGCTTGAATGCAAAGCAAAGCTCAGCGATTTGCCACAGCTTATTTCTTGGCCCAAAGATGGCGGCCCTTTTATAACTCTACCCCTTGTTTACAGCGAAGCCCCTGAAAAGCCAGGCTTTATGGGATCTAACCTTGGCATGTATAGAGTGCAAATGGGTGGTAATGACTATATCCCCAATGAAGAAGTAGGACTGCATTATCAAATTCATCGCGGCATAGGCGCCCATCATATGAAAGCCTTGGAACAAGGCAAGCCCCTTGCTGTGCGTATTTTTGTGGGTGGGCCTCCGGCCATGACCCTTTCCGCAGTGATGCCCTTGCCGGAAAATATGTCGGAGCTCTTTTTTGCCGGCGCATTGGGCGGCAAACGCATTGCCATGATTGCGGCAGATAAGGTTAATGATGCTTGCGCTCTGCCCCTTTGGGCACAGGCAGATTTTTGCATCAGTGGTCACATTCTTCCGCATTGCAAAAATGAAGGTCCCTTTGGGGATCATCTGGGTTATTATAGCCTTGAGCATCCCTTCCCCGTATTGCACGTACAATCGGTGTTTCACCGCAAAGATGCCATATGGCCTTTTACTTCTGTGGGGCGTCCTCCTCAAGAAGACACACTTTTCGGCGATTTTATCCACGACCTCACAGGCCCGCTGGTACCGCAGGTCTTTAGCGGTGTGCATGAAGTGCACGCTGTGGACGCTGCCGGCGTACATCCTTTGCTCCTTGTCATTGGCAGTGAAAGATATACGCCCTTTGCGCCTGAGCGTCGCCCGCAAGAACTGCTTACCTGCGCATGTACTGTGCTTGGCAATACCCAAACAGCCCTAGCAAAATACTGCTTTATTACTGCCAAAGAGGATGATCCAAGCCTTACCACCCATAATGTGGAAGCTTATTTCCACCATGTGCTTGAAAGAACGCATTTTGATAGAGATTTACACTTTATCACCAAAACAACCATAGATACCTTAGATTATTCTGGTAATGACTTAAATAGCGGCTCCAAGCTTATTTGGGCTGTGGCCGGAAAACCCTGCCGAACTCTTGGTGCAGAGCTTCCCTCTTCCATTCCTTTACCGGAAGGATTTGGGAATATTCGCCTCTTCTCAAAAGGCATCATTTTAGTGCAAGGCCCTAAGGATACGCGTCATGCACCCTTACGCGGCACGCAAGATGATTGTATGCATCACTTAGCAAAAGCTTTGGAAAATCTGCCTAATAAAGACCAATTCCCCTTGGTTATTGTGGTAGATGATACAAACTTTGTAGCACAAAACTGGAATAATTTTCTCTGGGCGGTATTTACTCGTTCAGATCCGGCCACAGATATTTACGGCGTTAAGGCGCATACACATTGTAAGCATTGGGCTTGTGAGGCGCCGCTTCTTATTGACGCGCGCTTAAAAGCCTATCAAGCCCCCGCCTTGGAAGAAGACCCAGCCATAGTACAACGTGTGGAAGCCTTGGGCGCAGCTGGCGGCCCATTACACACCTACATTTAGGAAGGATACTCGTGAAAGTAGCACTTTTGCAATGCAACACCATTGTTGGTGATATTGTTGGTAATACAGAAAAAATATTACGCGCTGTGAAAAATGCCTCCTCTTCCGGCGCTGGCTTATGCATAACGCCGGAGCTGGCACTGTGTGGTGTCAATCCACAAAATTTACTCTATTCGCCGGGTTTTGTAGAAGGTTGTCACAAATCTTTACAACATATGGCGCAAAGTCTTAAAGGCGGGCCGGCTGTTTTGGTGGGCGCTCCCATAGCCACAGCCCGCGGACGCGATTTAACCAATGCCGCAGTGTTAATCCACAATGGAAGTTTTTCTGTGGTTTCCAGCAAGATTATTGATGGCAGCAGCCATAGCCGTGCGTATTTTGAAAGCGGCGCTTCTTGCGGTTTGATTACCCTTGCCGGCTGGCGTTTGGGTGTGGTGCTTTGCGAAGATGATCCGCAAAACAATGCTTTTTGGAAAATTCAACAGCAAAATGCACAAAATCCCCTCACTGAACTCATTGCCAGTGGTGTAGATGGCATTGTACACATGGCTGCCAATGCCTTTGTGATGCAAGCGCAAGAACAGCGTGAGCACATCCTCTCTCATGTGGCCGCAAGGCATCATATCCATGTATTTTCTGCAAACACCGTGGGCGGTAATGATACCACCATTTATGCCGGGCAAAGCCTTGCCTTTGGTCCAACAGGCTCCCTCCTAGCCAGAGGCTATGCCTTTGAAGAAGATATTGTCATGGTGGATACTGCTGTGGACAATGAACTTTCCATCATGAATGCGCCTTCTAATCACGAGCAATGCTGGAAAGCCCTTGTGCTTGGTACGAAGGATTATGTTCAAAAAAGCGGCATGAAAAATGTTATCGTAGGTCTTTCCGGCGGCTTAGACAGTGCCATGGTGGCTGCCATTGCTGTGGAAGCCCTTGGTAAAAAACATGTGCAAGGTGTGCGTATGCCCTCGCCTTACACTTCGCAAGAATCCCTCGACCTTGCAGAAGATTTAGCCAAAAATTTGGATATTCCCCTGCATACCATGGTTATTGAGCCCCTTATGCAATCTTTTGAAAGCGCCCTTTCTCCTCTTTTATCTCAACAGGTAAAGCCGGAAAATGATGTGACTTTTGAAAATATTCAAGCGCGTATTCGTGGCACCTTGCTTATGGCCTTTGCCAATGGTTCGCAAGGTATGGTGTTAAACACCGGCAATAAATCGGAAGGTGCCATGGGCTATTGCACTCTTTATGGTGACGCCGTGGGTGGACTGAGCGTTATAGGTGATGTGCCCAAAAGCCAATTGTTTGAGCTGGCTGCTTGGTACAATACACAATTCCCGGAAAAAACCGTGCCCCAAGGCATTATTGACCGCCCCCCCACAGCGGAATTGCGCCCCAACCAATTGGACAGCGATTCCCTCCCCCCCTATGATGCTTTAGATGCTTCCATGCAGCGCATTTTGCACGCAAAGCTTGAAGACCCCAGTGATACTGCTGAAGATACTGCCCTAGATGCGCGCGTATTGCACGGCATTACCAAAGCAGAATTTAAAAGACGTCAATGCCCTCCCGCTCTTACCATAAGTACTTCTTCTTTTGGTAAAGGCTGGTGCATTCCCGTGCTTAGTAACGTTCAATTACCTAAATAAAAAGGAGTTATCATGTTTTCATTACGTAAAAAAGCTCTTTCCCTTTGTCTTATGCTTATGTTTTTTGGCGGCCTTAGTCTCGCCCCTCACAGCCATGCCAATGATGCCGGTGACGAAAGAAGCATAAGCTTGCCTGCACCCGATACCAAGGGTGGTATGCCGCTTATGCAAGCCCTTGCTGCCAGAAAAAGTACACGTAGTCTTGGTACCGAAACCTTAAGCGAGCAAGATCTTTCCAATATGCTTTGGGCAGCTTACGGTCTGAACAGAAAGGATAAGCGTACCATCCCAACAGCTAAAAATAAGCAAAATGTGGCTCTTTATGTATATATGAAAGGTTTCATCTGGATTTATGATGCAGAAAGTAATGCCGTGCATAAGCTCATTGAAACAGATTTAGCAGGAGTAAGCAAAGGCGCTGCCACCCTTATCATCACCGCTGAAGGGGATGCCAAAACCGATGCCTATGGTAATATGCACGCCGGTTCCATATACCAAAATGTGGGTCTGTACTGCGCTTCTGCCAACCTTGGCAACTTAGTACACGCCACCGGAAGCGATAAAGTACAAGAAATC
>CAYJAL010000081.1:0-9163 GCA_964367875.1 uncultured Desulfovibrionaceae bacterium
TTCGCCGCCACAGCCAGCGCCATATGCGCCGCTTTTATGCCTCCCTTTTGCCCGATCCCCCAGGGTAAATCCACCGGTAAATGCATATGCCAGCGCAAGGGTAATGCTTTTAACGAAGGCGGCATATCTTCTTGTGTATATGCCATGCAAGAGCGCGCCTCGAAAAAACTTAAACCCACTTCCTGCACTTTATGGGCTAAAAATGCGGCATTTTCTGCCACGTGGGCCCGAATGACGCAAGAAGGGGCGGCAAATGGAAGCGCGCGGGCCATATTAAAAACGCACCGGTGGGCAAGATTGGATAAGCATAAACATGCCGCGTAACATACGGTACACAAACCACAAAAGCACCAGCCCCCCAAGACCTAGAAAAAGCAAGCTATATTGTACAGCTTCACGCAAAATGGGATCTGTCCATAATTGCTCAAAAGAAGCTATGTGAGAGGTGTCGGGTACATGCACAAAATGCGTACCCATTAAATGTACAGCCGTGACAAAAAGGCCGCCAAAAAGCAAAGCGCCCACCCAAAGGCTACGGAAAATCCATGTGCAATGTTGAATAACCAAGGGTGCGCCCTCTTTATGCGCCACAGAGCGGGATACCAAAGCCCCCACCACCGCCACAAAAAAGGTAAAGCCTGTCACCAAGGTCATAAGCCCGCACACATAATATAGCAGTAAAGTATTATTGGAGGTTAAAATAGATTTCCCCCCTTGGCCTCTATTCATGTATATCTTCCTTTATAAGGCTGTTATGAAAGTTCTTTTTTAGTTTTAATTTCTGAAATAATAAGACCGGATAAGGTCAAAGCTGTGCCCACCATGGCAAGGGTGGTGATATTTTCTTGCAATATAAAAGATGCGGCAAAAACCGCCACCACAGGCACTAAATAAATATAGGCACTGGCTTTTACAGCACCGAGCACCTTCACCGACCAACTCCATGTGGCAAAGCATAAAGAAGAGGCAATGACAGCCAAAAAGAGAAAATTACACACATTGACGGGGCGTAAAAACACTTCCATATCAAAATGCACACCCTGCCAATACACCACAGGCAGCATAAAACTTACGCCATAAAAAAAGACCCGACGCGTACACAAAGCCATATTATAGCGTAGTTCGCCTATCATACGCATGAAAATGGAATAAAAGGCCCATGTAAGGGCAGCACCTGCCGCCAGCAAATCTCCCACAGGGTTCAGCTCTAAATGCACAGCTCCATTAAAAATAATAAGCCCTATGCCACTCATGGCCACCACAAAGCCCACAAAAAATGTCCAAGAAAGTTGCTCTTGGGTAAATCCGCGAAGCATTACCTGGGCCAAAAGGGCCGTGCAAAAGGGCGCAATGGCTACAATAATGCCCACATTGGAGGCAAGCGTATAGTTAAGAGCTATATTTTCCAGTAAAAAATATAATGTTACGCCGCAAAAACCTGCCCCCATAAAAAGGCGTTCTTCCTTAAAAGAACGTATGGGGAGCATTCGCGGATAAAAAAGCACCAAGGTAAAATAACCAAGCACAAAGCGAAAAAAAAGCACTTCCAAGGGGCTGTAATCTGTGAGCAGTACCTTGGTGGAGACAAAAGTCAGCCCCCACACAAACACTGTGCCTAGGGCCACTAAATGCCCGCGAATTTCTACACTTAAGGCCATAGCTTTTCCTTCGCGCGTGGTTGCAGGCCTTTACGCTGGCATAATTTGCGCATTTTCCACCATAAAGAGTTTACTTTGCGCATGATTTTTTTGCAACATCTCTGCCATATACGGATGACAAGTAAAGAACAGAATTTGATGACGCTTACCACTTTGGCTTAAATCCAGCAAAGCAGAAGCCGTGCGCTCGGCTCTTTCTGGGTCAAAGTTCACCAGCACATCATCCATAATAACCGGCAAGGCTCTGGCATGAGCCGCATGATTACGAATATAGGCCAAGCGCAAGGCCAAATAGAGCTGTTCTTGCGTACCGCGGCTCAATACTGTGGGGGCTATGGGCTCTCCATAAGGAGAGATTACTTGCAAGGAGCTTTCCTCCAGCGAAGCCGTAAGCCCTTTCCATTTGTTATCGGTAATTTGCGCAAAAATATCTGAAGCCATGCGAATAACTTGGGGCTGGCGTTCCTTTTCAAAGCGTTGCTTGGCTTGTAAAAGCATTTGCCTTGCCACGGCATATTGAGCCCATTTTGCACCAGCATCTTGCAAGCTTTCTTGAATTTGACGCTCTTCTTGGCGTAATTTTGCCATGGTGTCCGTATGTTCCAGACCGTGCAATGTGGCACTCACGCCGGCAAATTCATGCATTTTTTCTTGCTCTTCTGCCACTAGTGCCAATAATTCTGCTTCCTTTTCCTGCAAAAAGGCTTCGCATTCATGCTGTTCACGTTGAGCAAAGGAAGCTAAAAATTCTTGCAAATCTTTCTCTCCGGCGGCAAGGCGCAAAGCATCTTCCAAATCATCTCGGCGGCGCAAAAGCTCCACAGCTTGTGCCCGCACATGGGCTAAACGTATGAACTCTTCGGGATTTTCCGTTTGTCCAAGGCGTAATAAATGCTTAATGGTGGCCTCGGCATCCACCAGGGCTGTGGCCGCTTCATTAAGCTCTTCTTCTTGCGCCGAAAGCTGTTCATCCAATTGCCCGCGCACTTGCAAGGCTTCTTGGCTTGTTTGCAAATCCAACAAGACAATATCTAAAGATTTAAGCCAATCCTCTTGATATGGCACAGCATTTTTCTGCATGGCTTGTGGATTTTGTATGCCTTGCGGTAAGGGCCTTTGTACAGCTTCCAACACCTCACGCAAAGGCTGTACAAAGCTTTGGCACTCGCGCTGCATACGCTCTTGCTCTTCCTTAAGGCGTTGCACTTCTGCCTCACCTTGTAAGCATTTCTCCATGCACTCCAGCACGGTGCGTAGCATGCGCGGTGAAATATCCATATCAATGCCCATGTGAGCAAGGCTCTGCTTCCACGACTGTAAAGAATCTTGCAATTCCTTTTCACTTTTGTGCAAAGCTTCCATGAATTCTTCTTGAGATTTTTCTGCCATCTCAAGGCTATACTGGCAATTTTGCACAGATGTGCCGGCTTTTAAGCGTTCTTCAAGGGCTTCATCGGCCTCACGGCAAATATGTAAGACCTCGCGCACGGCGGCGAATATTTTTTCTAAACTGGCTTCCGCAGGCATGGTTGTGGGCATGGTTGCAGTTCTTTGTTCCACTCCTAAAGCATCTCCCTCTTCTGCACCTTGCGCAGCGGAAATTGTGGAAGCAGCCCCAAAGGATAAAGCCTGCTCCCCTTCTGCACTCTCTAAAGCTTGTCGCACTGCAGGAATACCCAATAAGGATTGCTTATGATCTTCTACACTTTTCTGTAGCTGTGCCACTTCTTCTTCCAAAGATTGGGCCGAAGCTTGAGCCACCAAGGCGGCCTCCACGCGGGCAAAAAAGGTGGCCGCCGCATCGGGAGAAGGAATGGTTTGAACATCATGGGCCCGTAAGCGATCATGCCAGAGCAAAAGGGCTTTTTGTTCTTGTTGTTGGGCCGCCGTTACTTCTTGACGACGCAATTTTAATTTATTTGCATATTCCTCGTGCTCGGCTTGCAATTGCTCAAGGTCTTGCTGCATACGCTCATCGGTGGCGCATTTTTCTCTTTCGCGCTCCAGTAATACTTCCACAGCATCAAGGGTAATGGGGTCTGCATCGGTCACTTCTGCCAAAACGCATTGTTCTTGAATTTGCCCTTCAGTATGGGTGAGGGCCAAGTGCATGGAGGTTACGCGATCTTGCAAAGCCTTCATTTCTTTTTCAAAGCGTTTACGCTCAGGCCCAGAACGCGGCAAGCCCCCTGCCAAGAAAGCCGCCCCTGTGAGCACCACTAAATAGGAAGACCATTGCGATAAAGGTAAAATCAAACGCGGCGTAATTTGCAAACTTTCCAGCCCAAAAAATATGGGTAAAGCTAAGCCAGTAAGGCCGCAAGCCACAATGAGCGAACCCAAAACCATGAGTAATACACTTTTTACAGGTTCTGGCGCAATGGCTTCTTGCATGCGTTGCTCAAGTTCTGCCACGCGATTTTTTTCTAAATTAAAAGCATTGTGCATTTGGCGCAAAGAGCGAATGGCCTTGGCCCGCACATCAAGATGCCCACGTGAAGCCACAGTGTTTTTACGTAAGTGCTGACGCATGCGCTCCACGCGGCCGCGAGCATTTTCTTCATTTTCTTGAGCTTGAGCCACAATGCTTTCTATGCCCTGCGTATGCAGGCGAGCTTCTTGGGCTTTATGTGCCAAGGCAAGAGCTTCTTCTTGCACCTGACGCAAGGCCTCAAGCTTTGTGAGGGCCTGTGCTAGGTCAAAATTAGCCTTATCCCCTTCCAATCCGCGTACAGATAATGGCTTGATACTGCGCGCAAAGGTTTTTTGTCCTTGAAGTAAGGCCTGCTCTTTTTCCTTCAGCCCTTCTAGGCAGCTTTCAATATGACTTACAGAGCGGCGCATCCCCTCGCGCCCTTCTTGATCTACCAAGGCCTGCGGTACAGGTAAGTGTTCCAAGGTATTTTGAGCCAATTCCAAAGCATGACGCGCCGCCAACACCGAAGTATTGGCCTTTTTTAAATGGGTAGTATTGGCCACATGAGCTTGTTCGGTACTTTGAATATGTCCGGCAAGGCTTTCCAATTCACTACGTGCCACCAAGGAGCGGTTGGTGGCATGAATACGCTCACAAGTCCATTGCGGGCCAAGCTCTGCCAAAGAATGCGCCACATGCTGTTCTGCCCTATGAATATGCGCTTGTTGCGGCTGCAAACCTTCTTGTGCCCGTCGGAAAGAAGCTTTGTGCTCACTTAAAGATTGCAAGATGGCTTTTTTCTCTAATAAAAGCTCATTGACCACCAAAGCATCGCGGCGCGCTTCTAATTTTTGATACCGTTCTTTTTGCGTAGCTTCACGACGGGCGGCATCTTGGCGTAACACTTGCGCTCTTTCTAAACGCCCTGCGCCATCTTCCGGAAAAGAATCCGCCACGGGCTCTAAGCGACCCAAGGTATTTTCTATACTGCGCCATTCATCCCATTGCTTCCACACGCCCAATTGCCGCTCTGCTTGGCGTCTTTGTTCTTCGCAAGCGGCCTTTTGCGCACGTACAGCAGTGAGGCCTTCTTCCAAGGTTTGTTTGGTCAAGCTTAAGCCATCGTATTGCGCGCATTGCCTTTTAAGCTCGGTCAATTCCTTTTGCACACGTTCTAATTGCTTTAAGGTATCGTTGATGAAAGGTGTAGAGCCTTTTACTTTAAAAAGCTTCTCCATATTCCCTTCCAGCTCTTTAAGCACAGCCCCCGGAGAACGCAGGCCCATACCAAAGCTGGCGCCGTACAAAGCATGACGCACGCCTTCATCTTTTAAGCTTTCAAAAACTTGTAACTCACTCAAAGAAAAACCAAAAACATTGCGGTACACATCGCGAGTCACGCCCGAAAGCAAGCTATCTAGCAGGGAAGCGTCTAGCACATTGCCTTGACTATCGCTAAGCACCACACTATCGCGCCCCTTGCCAGCGCTTTTATCGGGACGACGCGTCACATGCACAAGGCCATGGTCTTCTAAATAGAGCTCAAGCGAGCCGCCAGCTTGTCCCACGCGTCCGGGGCTTATTTGTGCAAAATTACGCCCTTGCGCCTCTTTACTACGCGCCGGCGCATAGCCTGTAAGCATGGTGCGCAAAAATTCCAAACAGGTGGATTTGCCGGCTTCATTTTTCCCCAAAAAGATGGTGACGCCCTCTGAAAGCCCCTGCACACTTAATTGAGAAAAAACGCCAAAATTATCTATATGAAAGGATTGAATATACATTATTTGCTCTCCATAAGATCGGCACAAAGGCGTGCGGCATCTTCCAATAATGCGGTAATTTCTTGCTCTTGCGGTGCTTGCAATACAGCTTTAGCCCGCACGTGCCCATAGAGAGGAGCTAAGGTGCTGAGCACAAAGTCTTGCCCGTCCTTGCTATCTTGCTGCAAATGCTGTCCTAGGCGCAGGGTTTCTCCCAATAGATCATCACGCTTGCGCAATTCATCCATGGCAAGCACGGGTTGGGTATCCACCACTATATCTTTAAGCCATACCAAGGTTTGCCCTAAATTCTGTACCACTTCGGCTTCGTGCCCCTCATGCTGAAAACGCTGGCATAATTGCTGACAAAAATCTTTATAGCGCAAGTCACCATCCAGCACCGTATGCCCCGTGAGGTTTATGCGCACCATAATGGCCTTATCTTGCACCGAGGCAGAGGCCGCCACAGCTTCTAATGTCTCTTGAATGCGCTCTTCCACCTGCGTGACTTGCTCTACGCCATCCAGCGCAAGATCTATTTTTTCCCACAATACTGGAGCCAAAGCATGAAACTCTTCGCTTATGGCAAAGCTATTTTGACCTGACCCCATGATTTTAGGCGTAGCTGTTATAAGATAACAACCGCGAGGACCTTGTTCATTAATATGCAAGCCTTGAGTATTTCCCGCATAGGCCACAAAAGGCTTTATGCTAAGCACGCGTCTTTCATGCACATGCCCAAGGGCCCAAGCGTCTAAGCCGCTTTGCTCTAAATCTTTCAAAGTGCAAGGGGCATAGCGTTCGGCATGAGGTACAGACTCCACAGCGCAATGCAATAGACCCACTTGAAAAACATGTTCCTGCTCGCCACCAAGACGGCTAAAAGACTTGGCTAAATTACGCCCTTCGCGAGTACTATTATGACTTATGCCATGAATAACAGCCAATACTTGGCCTTCTGCCTCTGCTCTATCAAAATTTCCCAAATTACCAGGACACTGCAAAAGATGATGCTCCATTTCTGCACCAAAAATATGCGTGTTTTCAGGCCAAGCTATCATTTTTAAACGCGAAGAAAGGGGGTCATGATTTCCATGTACAATATACACAGGCAAGGATATTTTTTGTAAGCGCACGCAAGCATCACGCAAGGCCAGTTGAGCTTTAAGACTTTGATCTTCTTCATTATAAATATCACCAGCCAAGAGTAGAAAGTCCGGCCTTTCACGTTCACACAAAGCCACTAAATTATCCAAGGCGGTAAAGGTGGCGGCGGTAAGGCACTGTTCTAAAGATGCAGGTAAAGATCCGGCTTGGCCGACTTGACTGCGTACCCCTTTAAAAGCCGCGTCTAAATGTAAATCTGCAGCATGTATATATCGTATGGGAAACATAAACTTTCCTCCGTAACGTAAAGCAAATGCGTATTTTTTCTTTGTGGTAAAAACACAAAAAAGCCTCGATAATCACAGGCTCATAAAAAAATTAAAAAATGGCATTTGCTCAAAATTCTAGGTTTTTCCTCAAAAAAAGCAAGCTTTTTCAAACCACCAATGCGTTAAATAAAGACCTAAAAAAAGGCATGAAAACCATGCCTTATTATAAAACTCTTCCCCTAAGGGTACTAAGTTCTCTTGGTCTTTTATGGCCAAGCACTTTTCATACAAAGTCTTCATGCGCAAGTCATTGGGAGATGCTGCTATCCCTTTAGATAAATAGGGAAAAGCCCTTTTGGGCACATTGGCTCCCATGAGTGCATCCCCAATGATAGAATATAGGGAATGTTCATCTTTATAATGGGTTAAAGCTTCGTTAAACCAGTGATCTGCATCGGAATAATTGCCTTGCTTAATAAGCTTTAAGCCTTCATTAAGACAGTGATCTAGCTTAAGCTTACGTGCTCGCGTCACAGCGCGATCTTCTTTACGCTGCTCTTCAAGGACCACCTTATAGACTTTGGCCAGTGAAACCATAATGGCGGCTTCTTGCCCTGGTTGATATACTATGGGCTTACCAATTACATCTACCACCACTTTATCAGCGCCTAGAAGCTGAATCATTTCACGCATAGAGCCTGTAAGCTCCAGAGGATATGGAGTGGAACCCATGCCTTTAATAACCATGATAATGGAACCTATACAGTCCACATTTCTTCTTCTGGTAAAGGCAAGCTTTGCGCGGGCCAAAAGTTCTAAAGCTTGTTTTGCATTCATATATTCTTTCCGTTTCTCTTCCCGTAGGTAAAACACTTCTCTTGTGAGAAAGGAGGATAATTTCATAGTATACGAACTTAGTCAAGGACTTATACCATACACCCAAGCCTAAAGGCATTTGACCTTAGCTTTTCTTTTTGTTACAAGGAAAAACCTTTAACCTACAGGAATATTTATGGCTCGCATACTTTACGGCATTCACGGCACCGGTCACGGTCACGCCATGCGTGGGCTCACCATTGCCAGACAATTGGGCCAGCATCAATTTCTTTTTGTGGCAAATGATGATGCCCTGCGTATTTTACAGCCAGAATTTTCTGTGGCCACTTTGCCTAATCTGGGTACGGTATTTAAAAATTACAAAGTAGATTTACCTGCTACCATTGGACGCGCCATACCAACGCTTTTGCAACGCGAAAAATACATTCAGCAGACCATAAAAATCATTGAAGATTTCAAACCTGACGTCTGTATGACAGATTTAGAATACTTTGTTCCCAGAGCCGCAGAGCGCCTTGGTATTCCTTGTCTTACCTTAGACCATCAGCATGTTATTACTTGCTGTGAGCATGAATTGCCACGCGATATGCTTTTTGATTATTTTTTACAAGGACTCACCCCCAAATACCTTTTCCGCCCCACAGAGCAAAACCTTATTGTGTCCTTTTATGCGCCGCCGGTAAAAGAGCGCTACACAGCTCGAGTTGTGCCACCCATTTTGCGTGATAAAGTATTAGAATCTCGCCCACGTGATGATGGGCACGTGGTGGTCTATCAAAGCAATTCTACCCACAGGGCCTTGGTGGATTTTTTGCTTAACGCCACAGAGCGCACTTGCTATGTCTTTGGCTATCAAGACCATGAAGGGCAAGAAGGTAATGTTATTTTTAAGAAAAAATCTGAAGAAACCTTCTTAGAACTTTTGGAAGGGGCCGCCTATGTCATTCAGGGAGGCGGACATACCCTTATGACCGAATCTTTATTCTTGAAAAAGCCCATTTTCACTCTGCCCATTATGGCCATGGTGGAACAGCGTTTTAATGCCTTATATATAGAAAAACTGGGCTATGGTATGCAGGCAAATATGCTCCATCTACACAAAAAGAGCTTGCAAAA
>CAYJAL010000082.1:0-9123 GCA_964367875.1 uncultured Desulfovibrionaceae bacterium
TGGAATTTAACTCCAAATGGCTTGGCGAAATGGGCGCAGCAGACTTTATTCGCTTAGCTTCTCGCTATACTGTGGCGCGTATGATGGAGCGTGACGATTTTGAAAATCGCTACAAAGAGCAGCGTCCCATTGCCATTCATGAATTTTTGTATCCCTTGTGCCAAGGCTATGACTCTGTAGCGCTCAAGGCTGATGTGGAAATGGGCGGCACTGACCAAAAGTTTAACCTTTTGGTGGGTCGTCATTTGCAAAGTCAGTATGGTCTTGAAAGCCAGTGCATTATTACCATGCCCTTGCTGGTGGGTACCGATGGCGTGCGCAAAATGAGTAAGTCTTACGGCAACTATATTGGTATTGACGAAAGCCCCAAGGATATTTTTGGCAAAGTCATGTCCATTTCCGATGAGCTTATGTGGAATTATTATGAATTGCTTTCTTCACAAAGCCTTGAAGCCATTGCTGAGCTTAAGGTGCAGGTGGAAAATGGTTCTTTGCATCCCAAAATTGCTAAGGAAAACTTAGCTGAAGAAATGGTAGCTCGTTACCATAGCCCAGAGCAAGCCCAAGAGGCGCGCCAAGGTTTTAATGCTGTTTTTGCCGGCGGTGCCATTCCTGAAGATATTCCTTGCCATGAGTGCGCTGAGGGTGAAGACAGTACGCCGCCAGTATTTCTTGAGGCAGCAGGTCTTGTGAAGTCTCGCGGTGAAGCCCGTCGCCTTATGAAAGAAAATGCTCTTTCGGTGAATGATGAGCGCTGCACCGATGCGCAAAGTCCTTTGGCCAAGGGAGAATATACTATTCGCCTTGGTAAGAAGCGCTTTTTGCGTTTAGTTGTGAAATAGTTTTACGCAGATATATTTTGAGGGCAGACTTTTCTACGGAAGGGGCTGCCTTTTTTTTGTGGGTAAGGGCTTAGCAGGAGCGTTTGCCTGTAACATGGGCGCAAAAAAACGCTGCCTTCGGTGAGAGAGCAGCGTTTTTATATTTTATCTGAATTCGCTATTACTTAGGTTGCGCTTCTTCTTTTACTTCTTCTTTAACTTCTTGGGCTGGTGCTTGCTCAGAATCAGCTTTAGGGGCTTCTTCTACTTTGGCAGGCACTTCTTGTACGCTAAGTTCAGTCGGCACAACGGATTTATATTCTACCTTATGCGTATTGATGGCTTTGATAACATCTTCGGTAACATCCACAGCCTTATCAAAGGATAAAGCAGCTTCTGTGCCCACAATAACAGCTATTTTTTTGCTTTGGCGATATTCGTCAAGGGTGCGTTGAACAAGGTCGTTCAAGGTGTTCACCACATTTTGCTCTTCAGCGCTCATGCGTTGTTGTAATTGGGCAAAGATATTTTGTGCTTCCACTTGCAGATCTGCATTTTCAGGATCTGCTTGAACTTTAGCTTGCAAAGTGGCCAATTCAATTTGCATATCGCCTTGAATGCCCTTTAAAAATTCCACGCCAGCTTTACCGGGCTCGCTATCGCGAAAAATCTTTGCTGTATCTACCACAACAAAGGCCTGAACAGGGCTGGGCTCAACACTGGCTTTTTTTTCTTCAGCAGGGCTATTGCATGCCAAAAGGCTGGCGGATAAAAGTAACACAGGGATAATACGTAACATACAGTCTCCTTAAGTATGATTCAAGAAAGGCACTTTTAATATAGTGTAGTGTGCGATTTCATGGAGTTTATAAATAAAAACAGGGGTATGGTCTTTTTGTTGTAAAAACCATCCCCTAGTATACGAGATTTTACTTATTTATTCAAGCAATCATTATGGACTTACGCGGCAAGAAAGTCGGTTCATTTAGCATTACAAATTAGCATACATGCTTTCTCTGTGGCTTACACGAGATACATAGGCACGCGTTTCTGCAATGGGTAAGGTTTCCGTAAGGGTTTGAAATACTTGCTGCGGTGTCAGGGCATTGATGGCGGCAAAAGCTTCTTGATCTGTGGCGCCAAAATAGCGCATAAGGCGGCCAATGCCCATATTATAGGCGGCAATGGCACAAATTTCGCGGGTGCGGTGTTGTACAATGCCGTGCAAATGCTGCGTCATGAGCAAGTGAAAATAGGTAGTGCCAAAGGTGATATTCAGTTCCGGTTTCGCTAAATCTTCATGGGTAATGAGGGCATTGTGCCCATAAAGATATTTATGCACTTCACCGCCGGCGGTGCTGGGCAAAAGCTGCATAAGCCCCATGGCCGAGGCGGCGCTGGCTAGGCGTGGCCTAAAATTGCTTTCGGTATGAATAATGGCAAAAATAAGCGAAGGACGTAATTTATAACGCTTGGCCATTTTATGCACTATGGGGGCGTAGCGCCTGGCAGCGCTGCGATAGCTTTCGCCGGAAGCAGGGGCATAGGCGCGCACCATAAGTTTTGCTTGCAAAGCCTCCATGCTGGGACGCTCCAAAGCACAAAGAGGGTCAAAGTCCACGGCATCGTGCTCTGTATGTGGCGTGTCTGAATGCTGCCAGCGCAAGGGCATGCCTGTGGTGCTGAGGGCTTCCCCATGGGTCTTAGGCTGCGTGGTGACAAGAGTAGCCAAAGGCTCGAAGGTGGCATTGCTATTTTCCAAAACTACGGTCAAAGCAGAAGCGGCGGCGGCAAGTTCTCTTTGCCCTAAAGAGGTATTGAGGCTGATGTATTGCGGCGAAAATGTCATCCACCTTTGCAAAGGAGCTTTAGCGTATTCTTGCTCACTGGCATCCAAAGGTTTTTTGCTCACAGGAGCGCGCCAAGAAGCACCGCTGGCGCTGTGCATAATGGGAAGGGGATAATCCTCAGGGCGTAATTGGGCAAAATTTTTCGTTACCGGCCTGCGCACAGCATGCCCCTCCATGGGGGGCACAAAGCCTGTTAAGAGCACAGCTAAAGCAAAACCTGCACCGGTGCACCCGGTAAAGGTGGCGGCATGGCCAAGTCTTTGCAATATTTTTTTTCTAGGTGTACGCTTTTTCATAAGATTGCCTTTTTTAAACTGTGTTTTTCACAGTCCGCATCAAGTTTGTGCTTGGCCGCTAGATTTGCATGGCTGTCATAGCGCATCTTGGTGCAGAGGTCAAAAACCCTTTCCTTGGCAAAAAATGAGCAAATAGTATGCCATTTTTGTAATGCGTAAGATTGTCTAAAGTTTTTTGCGCTCTTTTTTAGCTGTCAAAGAATTGTCTTACTTTTCTTCCATAGCCTCATGCTTCTATATCTTCCTGGCTATAGGGCACGGCGCATAATTGCAAAGTTTTTTTCACATAAGCTCTGTGCTCGGCAAGGTAAAAGGCCAAGGCTTTGCTAAAATTGCGCCCCACAAGGCCGTCCACAAAGAGCTGGCTGACCTCTCGTTCTTGCAAAAGCACCAATTGTAAAAAGGCAAAAACCTTACGCTCTTCGGGGCTCATGCTATGAATGAATTTTTTGCACGCTTCTCGTGAGCGCGGTCTGTAATACCAAAAATAGCATAAATCCAAGGCATTGATAATTAAATCGGCATGCAGCTGGGCGTCTTTTTCTTGCACCCTTTGCAAAAGTAATCTGGGCGAGCGCAGCATGTCATTAACATCTTCTTGAGGAAAGGCCAAATCTAGGCGCACATAGCTTTGGAATACTTGACGTAATTTACTTTTGTAGTCCCAATTGCGCATGCGTACCATATTTTTCTTATCGGCATAGCCTTCAATGATGGCTGCCACCGTATCTGAGGCCATTTTGGAAATAATGGCAGCTGAGGTGCTTACAAGGGCTTCTGCATTGGGTATGCGCGCCACATAGATAAGGAAATCCAAAACAAGGGTGTTGAAAAGCAAGGCCATGGGTATGGCTAAGGCTGAGCGGAATAAATTTCCTATAACAGCTTCTTTGGGTAAGCCACGAATAATATTATGCCATGAAATATACAGGCCATTGACCACAGACATAATGGTATACACGAGCACCGTATGGGTAGTGGCATTCATATGGAGCAAATCGCCCAATAGCCATGTGCGCACGCCTACCTCTAATAAGGGCACGGAAAAGCCCGTATAGAGTAAAGAATCACACAGGCGCGACCAGCTTACATAATCATTCCAACGTAATAGAGTGTGTCGGCGTAGGCCTGCACCTGCCACCACAAATTGAACAATATTGCGGGCGCCTGTAATAGCAAACCAAATAATAGGCCCAAAATAGGCCAGCAGCCACCATGTTTGCGTATAGTAAAAAGCAATGCTGGCAGGGATAAAGCCCACGATAACCTTTAAAATATTGGCAAGGTAACTGTTGAGATAGGCCGAAGAGGGCAGGGCGCCGTCGCGCGCTATTTTTTTAGGCTTTTTACCTTGGCTTTCCAAAAGGCTAATATTGCTACAGGTGCCAAATTGCGCTGTGGCAGAATGACTACGCCACTCTTGCTTTTTCACATAGCCATATTGCTTGCAGCCCGGTAAGGCACGCATAATGCGCGCAAAAAGACCTTTATGGGCGGTGAGAGCATTGGGGGTATGGCGCACCACATAGTGTAGGGTGATATTAAAGGGAACTTCTGCTTTTTTGCCTTTCTTTGCCAAGGTATTACGGCTACGCGCATTGAGGGTTTCGGGAAAAATAAGTCCCATATGCCTATGGCTGGAAGGGCGATCTGTGGTATTGGTGCCCATGCGTGAACGCAATTTGGGCGAAGAATACAGATTTTTTAAAGAGACCATATGACACAAAATTTCGCGCAGTACTTCTTTGCGTCTTTCGTGGCGTGGGCAAGGCGTGGTAAAGCTTGCATCGAGCTTTTCCCTTTCTTGCAGCATAAGCAGCACAATATTTTTCAGGCGCGGCGCTGAGCCCAGGTTTAAGGCTTGTTGTAGCTCATTGATGGCGGCGCTGTGTTCTAGGCGATGGTCTTGCCATTGTTGCATATTAAATATTTCTAAGTGCGAAATAAGTCCCTGACATTGCCATAAAAGTACTAAGACATCTTCGCTGGTGAGGCCGCCCAATTGCAGGGTTAAAAAACCGCCCGACTGAATGGAAGTTATCCAATCGAGGAGAGAGAGGGGCGTTAAGCGCAAGAGATCCGGCCTGAGCGGATCATTTATATCTACCGTGGAGAGGGCTATATTTTTATCCAAAGAGGGATTGATATAGCTATCGTAAATATGGTCTAAGGAAAGCTCTTCCACTAGACGTTTTTGCTCTTGCAAGGCCATGTCTTGGTGAGTTTCACCAGCGCTTTGTGAGGTGCCCTGTGAGGTTCGCTGTGAAGTGCTTTGGGCGGTGCACTCTTGGCGTAAAGCCTTACGTCTGGCCACAAGAGCCGGCTGCATATGGCTAAAAATACATTCTGCCAAATGCATATGCGAGGCTTGCCCCGTACCCACAAAATTGGCAAAATCCGCATCTTGTATGGGGCCCAAAAGGTCAGCATCCATGCCTGTGGCTTTGGCCAGTGCAAAGCGATGGGTGCTATTCCAAGCCATAAGCACATCATAGGCTCTTTTGGCGCGCCATGCCGAAGCTTCACGCCCCAAAGCCATAAGGTGCTGCATGGGGGCTTCGGCTAAAAATTCCATGAATTTTATGGGATTGCCTGTATAGCGCGGCGACCAAACAAATTGCACATGCTTATCTTCAAAGGGCAAAGAAAATTCAATGCCAATGCGCACATGCAGGCCAATGATTTCTGCTGCCAATAAAAGTTCGGAGGCGGCTTCTTCATCGATGAAATTGTAATAAATAACCGTAAGATAGCGCACGCCCTTAAGGGATGCATCCATGATAAGGTGCGTGGGGCTTTTGCGCCCTTTGGAATTAACATCGTGTACGTGATGGTCAAAGCTCAGCTGTGACCAATCTTCCGGCATTTCAAGGAGGCCATATTCTTGCAAAAAATGGCGCACGGCATGAGGTTTACCTTGGGCGGCGTGGCGAAAATCATGGGCAAGGCAGAGCTGTTTTTCTGTGTCGCCATGGGCGCGCACCAGCTCTTTCATAATTTCTATCAAAACACGCGCCGTATTGCGGCGAAATTTTGTCTTGGCGCTATGCAGAACTTCATCAAAAAGCGTTTGTAAGGCTTGCAAGCGATAGCTGGCGTCGCTGTCTTGCCTGCTGCCCAGTAAGCGAATCATGGCATTGGCCACGCGCATTTCGCGCGATAAGGCCATGGTTTTTATGCCATGGGGGTGCAGATTCACCGGCAGCATGTCTTCGCTTACCTTGGATTCTTTTTCCATGATGAGAACTTTATTGATAAAGTTCAAAAGCTCATGGTCTTGCTTATCGAAAAAAAACTTTTTTCTCCACATGGCTACCTCTTAAGCAAAAAGATCCTCTACGCCTTAGGCATAAAATACGCCTGCCCCTTGGCCACCATATGTACAGGGCCGCCCAATGCTGCCATAAGGCCTTGCTCTTGCTTGCGAAAGGATAGAGTTAAATAGCCACCGGGCTGGCGCACATGAAACTCTTCTTTGCCGCTTTGTTTTTGCAACCACAAGCCCAAGGCCAAGGTGCCGGAGCCGCAAGCATTTTCATAATATAAAGAATAAGGGTTTTTCACCATGACCACAGGATGCATATGCAGGGCGCAGAGCAAATTTTGTGATTCCGGCCCTTTAATGGGATGCCACCACAAGCAGCCCGCTGCCGGCAATTGCTCTAAATTAAATTTTTGTCGTAAGGCTTGTGCATTTTCTTGCCAATGCGCCGGAGAAAAAGGGTATATATCGGCATCTATGAGCAAATGACTTATGCCCGGTAAAGATACCAGTACAATGCCTTTGGCCAGCTCGCGCATATTAGGGGGGCTTGACATGGGAATGTGCAAAGCCACATCATGGCCGTGACCTATTTTATCCACTTCCGGCATTTTTACCACCACATCAAGTCTTTCTTTAAAGCCCGATGTTTGAATACTTCCGTGCCACTGGCCGCCGGGTTCGAGGTTTTTTTCTTGCAAGGCCATAACCAGCGCCAAGGCTCTAGTGGCATTGCCGCAAAACTCGCCGCCGGGCATGCGCAAAATACCCTTATCTAACTGTATAAAGCCCACTTGCTCGCCGCCTAGATGCTGATTGGAAAGAACTTCGGCCGCAATGTGGTGGGAGGCTTGCACGGTGTAACCATTTTCTTCCAATAAAAGAGTCATATTGCCGCTAGGGCTTACTTTGTAAAAGGGTACGGTGTGCATTCATCCTCCTCTAGCGGTATGAAAATAGGTGGCATGCCACGAGAAATAGTAAGCTTTTTTGCCTCAAGGTCTTGTGAGAACTTGTGAACACTTATAAAAACAAGGCTAGCAAGGTGCTGTGTGGGCATTCCTTAAAGCTTGGTTCTTTCGTCTGATATTGCTAAGTGTATAAAAATCTTATATAGAATATGTTGCGAGGCGTAAAGGCTTTCGCAATATATCTATTTTTTGGCCATCTTAGGTGCGCCGCAGGAGGAATTGTGTTTTTTTTACGCAATGTTACATTTTTGTTACTCAGCTTGGTAATGGTGCCCAGTTTTGCACAGGCAAATCTTATTTGTGGTAAAAAAGTATCCAGTTTTGACTTTGTGGTGGATTATTCCGGCTCCATGATGTTGGAACATGGTCATATTGAAGAGCCAAAAGTTGATATTGCTAAAGTTATTTTAAGCCGTATCAACTCTATTATTCCCGCGCTGGACTATGCCGGCGGATTGCACACCTTAGCGCCTACCACCACCTTAGTGACGCAAGGCCCTTGGGATCGCAATGCCATGCAAAATGCCATTGAACAGCTACATAGCGATTTTAAGGTTTTTGGCCGCATGACCCCCATGGGTACGGGCTTGCAAAGTTATGAGCCCTGGATTGCCAGCATGCAGCGCAATGCCGCCATTATTCTTGTTACCGATGGTGGTAACAATCGCGGCGTGAATTTGGTGGATGTGGTGCGTCAGATTTATGCTTCGCAGCGTGGCTTGGTGGTGCATATTGTTTCTTTTGCGCAAAGCCAACATGAAAAAGACACCGTTGCCGCTGTGGCTGCTTTAAACCCTGCCACCATTGTGGCTGAAGGCGTTGTGCTTGCTTCTGATGATGCCGCCGTGAAGAAATTTGTGTTAGATATTTGGTGTGATGAAACAGAAGAAGTGGTGGTACTGCGCGGTGTGAACTTTGCTTTTGACTCTTCCGCTTTGGACGCGGCTTCGCAAAATACCTTAATTGCCGCTGCTACCATTATTAAGCATTTCCCCAAAAAGCGCGTATTTATCGAAGGCTGGACAGATTTCACCGGTTCTGATGAGTACAATCAAGGCCTTTCTGAGCGCCGCGCCGCCGCCACCATGAACTTCCTTATGCAGCAAGGTGTACCTGCTGCTCGTTTGCAGGCCATTGGGCGCGGTAAATCCTTTAAATATGATAATAAGACCTCTGAAGGGCGTTACTTGAACCGCCGCGTAGAGCTTATTTTCCAATAAAAAGAGAAGGCTATGCAAAATAAAGCACGTATCTTTTTTTCCATGGCCTTGATTTGTGGCCTTTGTTTGGGCGCGGCTACTCTGGGCATGGCCTCTGAGGCCAGCGTGAAGGCAAAGCTGGATGCTGTGGCGGCTACCTTGGTGCAGCACGCATCACAAAATCTGTTGCCAAAGCCTAGCAAGAAGGCCGTAAGCCAAGAAGATGGCTATTATGTGGCGCGTTATGCCACCATTGATACCGCTCATGTGTCCACGCAGCTTATGCAGGGACAACATGGAGGCTATGTGGGAACCATTAAGTATACAGAGCAGTATTTTGCTTGTCGTGGTGCTTCGCAAGCCCAGGCGCTGAGCGCGCCTTGCTCCTTGGAGCGTACGCGAAAGATGACAGAAATTATTGCTTATACCGATGGTAAGTGGTTGTATCACTAATATAGTGTAGGTGTATTATGAAAGGCGTTTTCTCTGATGGGAAAACGCCTTTTTTTGTGGCGGTGGGCTTGTGATATAGATTGATGGTTAAGTCTACTGGCTAGAATTTACTTCATGCGCCGGCGACGCTTGCGAGAGCTTGTGTCGTATAGGATCCGACCCAAAGGGCGGCGCAGCCGTTTGTGTTAGCGAGGAACGAGCTTTACACAAATCGAGAGCAACGCATACGACCAAGCGTTATTATAGTAGATGCTCTGTGCGCAATAAGTGC
>CAYJAL010000083.1:0-9085 GCA_964367875.1 uncultured Desulfovibrionaceae bacterium
CAAGGGATTGACCATCAGCCACAGCCACATCGGCGCCCATTTCACCGGCGGTTTTAATAAGCGCCTGCATGATGGGATATACCGACATAACGGAAAGGGCTTTTTGGCTTTTTGCATGGGCAAAAAGTTCGCTATAATCTTCTATGGCGCCAAAGAAGTTGGGGTTTTGTGCAAAAATAGCAGCACAGGTACCGTCAATGGCGTCTTTAAGACCCTGCATATCAGGGCGGCCATTTTTATGGGGCACTTCCACAATTTCCATGGTCAAATTGGCGGCATAGTCTTTTACCATGGTACGCCAAATGGGGTTTACACCGCCATCAATAACAATTTTCTTACGCTTGGTTTGACGCATAGCCATAAGAGCGGCTTCAAACAAAGCAGAACCACCATCATATACGGAAGCATTGGCGCAATCCATGCCAAAAAGGCGGGTCACGATGGTTTGGTATTCAAAAATAGCCTGCAAAGTACCTTGCGAAGATTCAGGCTGATAAGGAGTATAGGCTGTATAAAATTCACCGCGGGAAGCTAAAGCATCCACAGCTTTGGGAATGGCATGGTCATAAAAACCTGCACCCAAAAAGCTGGTCATGGTGGTGGTATTTTTAGCGGCTAAGCCTTCCAGATGCTGACACACGGCCATTTCGCTTTGGCCAGCAGGAAGGTTAAAAGATTTAGGACGCATGGAAGGTTTAATATCTGCAAACAGATCATCCAAGGTCTTCACGCCAACAGTTGCAAGCATTTCTTGCAATTCGGCTTCGGTATGTGGGACAAAGGGCATAAGCACCAGCCTTTGCTTTATGCACAGTGCTTGGCACCGTGCTAATATATAAAAATTCTATCCAAAAAAAAGGAGCTTAGACAAAATACATCTTGTGCTTGTGTATATCACAGCCGATGTTTGCCATAAGCTCCTCCTCAAATATGATAGAAAGACCTATTAATGTGCTTCAGAGGCACAAAAATCTTCGTACGCTTGCGCGTCTAACAAGCCTTTAGGCTCGCCGGAAATTTTTATGCGCAGCATCCATGCACTGCCGTAAGGATCGGCATTAACATTTTCAGGAGCGTCATTGATGGCTTCGTTCACAGCTACCACTTCGCCGCTCACAGGAGCATATAATTCAGAAGCAGCTTTTACAGACTCAATGGAGCCAAATTCTTCACCGGCGGTAAGAACAGTGCCTTCTTCAGGTAAATCCACATAAGTAATGTCGCCAAGGGCTTCTTGAGCAAAAGCTGTGATACCAATAATAGCTTCATCACCTTCAATACGTACCCATTCGTGGGTCTTATCATACAACAAATCAGATGGATTAGACATTCTACATTCCTCGCAAAATGAATTTTATAATTTTGTTCTGGCTGTGCCCTTGTCATAAAATGGCAAGGAGACCACAGTGGCCGGTAAAGAAGCGCGAGATGCGCTCACCAAAAACTCTGTTTTTCCGGCATGCTCTACATTTACCCATGCAAATGCAATAACATAGCCCAAAGAAGGTGCAAAGGATCCGCTGGTGATTACGCCCACATTTTCACCGCTAGTGGTGGTAAGCGTATCCCCTGCGCGAGCAGCACGGCGCCCTTCAATACGTAAGGCAAGTAACACTTCACGCACATCACCGGCATGTTCATGCCCCACATAGGGTGCCATGGATGTTAACATTTTTCCCATACCGGCTTCGGTGGGATTATGTTTATCATCCAGCTCATGACCATACAGGGGAAGGCCGGCTTCCAGGCGCAAAGTATCACGCGCGCCCAGACCTGCAGGCTTCACACGCGCATCTTGTAAGAGCTTTTCCCACAAAGGTAAAGCCTTTTCCCAAGGCAAATATAACTCGTAGCCAAGCTCACCGGTATATCCGGTACGACTCACAAGCATTTTTTCGCCCATAAAATCGCGTTCTTCAAAGGAAAAATATCCCAAATGGCGGAAAGATTCACCCATAAAAGCTTCCAAAACTTCTACAGATTCCGGCCCTTGCAAGTCAATTTTTGCTGTGGCATTTGACACATCTTCCAGCGTTACGCCGGCAGGCATACGCTCTTGCAAAGCGGCAAAATCTCCAGCTGCACAGGCCCCATTAACTACCAGCATAAAAGAATTTTCTTCCATGCGGTACACAATAAGGTCATCCAGCATATGCCCTTGCGCATTGAGCAAAAAGCCATAACGACATTTACCGGGCTTTAAAGTATCAAGATTATGCGTCACAGCCTTAGCCAAAGCCTCAGCGGCACCTTCACCATAAATAAGAAATTCCCCCATATGACAAATGTCAAATACGGAGGCTTTGGTGCGTGTATGCTCATGCTCAGCTAAAATGCCTGTATACTGAATGGGCATATCCCAACCAGCAAAACCAGCCATCTTTGCGCCTTGGGCTTTATGCCATGCGCTTAAAGGTGTTTCCAATAGTGCGGTCACGGTAACTCCTTATGTTTTTTAATATAACACACTGTACAAACAATGTGCTTAACTTCATAAAGCGCACGCTAGCATACAAATATGCACGACACAAGATATAAGAGGAGGATTTTATTTTGTGAATTTATTTACTTGCACCCTAAGAGTACAGCGCCCTAAAGGATACAATCTTTAAAATTGTATTTTCTCTAAAAACACAAAGAGTTGAATACTTATTAGCCTGTTGTAAAAGTCACTGACGCCGAAAACACATGTCGCCTAGCTTTGTTTTGCTACGCTGCACGGCATTGCTCTTCCTATAGCAAAACAATTCGCTCAAAATAGGTAAGAGCGAGGCAAGCGAAGCTTTTTGCGTAAGGAGTCCGACCCAAAGGGCGCCGAAGGCGTTTGCGTTTGCGCGGCACGAGCAATTACGCAAATCGAGAGCAACGCGTATAGAGACATACTCGACTGGAGCAAAAAGCAAGCTTAACGAAGCAGATTACCCATTTTCAGCGAATTGTTATTTTTTATGCGGTGAAGGCCATAAAACCTTAGGACAAAATTCTTGCATTTCGCATATGTCACACAAGGGTTTACGCGCATCACACACATGACGCCCAAACCACACCATGCGATGGTTTACCCTTCCCCATTCTTCACGGGGAAAAAGCGCCATAAGATCGCGCTCCACCGCCACAGGGGCGGTATTTTTGGTAAGCCCCAAGCGATATACAATTCGCCCCACATGGGTATCAATGGCAATACCTTCATTGATGCCAAAAGCACTCCATAGTACCACATTGGCCGTTTTGCGCGCCACACCGCCAAGGGTAATAAGCCCCTCCAAGGTACGCGGTAAATCTCCACCATAATGCTGCATCACACGTTGCGCCGCGGCTATGATATTTTTGGCCTTATTTCTATAAAAACCTGTGGAGCGGATAACTTCTTCCACCTCAGCCTGCTCTGCTTGCGCCAAGGAGGCCGCATCGGGCCAGCGGCTAAAAAGGTGCGGCGTCACTAAGTTCACCCTAGCGTCAGTACATTGCGCCGAGAGCACCACGGCCACCAAGAGCTGCCAAGGCGTATCGGCGTGCAAATGGGTTTCCGGCTCAGGATATTTGGCGGCCAAGGCCTCTTGCACCAAGGCCGCTCTCTTTTTCAAAGTTTTTGAAGGTGCTTTGGCTGGCATACAGCTACACCACACTTTTAGCCGTATTGGGCATAGACACACGCATGGCCATAAGCACATAGACGAGAGCCGCTAGAGCCAGACCCACCACAAATGGCGGCCAGCTACGCAATACTGCAGGTATATCTAGTGACACAAGGGCTGTGCTGGGCACCACCAACAAGTACCAAGAAATACACGAAAGGGCTCCACTCACAGCGCTGGCAGTGGCAGCACGGGCACAAGAATGCTTGCACAGCACAAGGCTAATATAGGGCACAAAGGCTGTGGCGCCAATGACGCTCCAAGATGTGGTGTAAATAAGAGATATAACCTTGCCTTCCATTTGCGCTGTAATACCGCTTATGAGCACACAAAGAACCATGGCGCACAACCAGGAAGTTTTGGTGGTTTTACGCCCTGCAATATCTTCGGTAAGGGAAGAGGCAGCAATGTGAAAAAGTGCCGTACAGGTAGAAATGGACGCAGAAATAATGGCTATACAAAAAATTTGCTTGCCCACACCGGGTAAAAGATTGTTCACCAAGGTGGGGATTACCGCATCACTACTGGCCATTTCCGGTAAAATTAAGCGCGAAAGCGAAGCAATAAAGTACATACCGCCCACAATGAGCAAGAGTATGCAAGATGCCGTGATGGCAGCCTTTTTCACTTGTTTTTTCTCTTGTAGAGCAAAGTGGCGCTGAATCATTTGCGGCTGTGCCCACACGGCCACCGATGTAACCACCACCAAAGACCAAATAAAATAGCCAGAATCGCCGGAAGATAAAGAGGTAAAGCCATTATTGGCTGCAGGGGTAGGCGCTAGTTGTGATAAAGCCTGTACGCCCTCCACGGGGCCGCCTACTAAACTTAAGACTTTATAGGCCAATAAACCAATACCTAAGAGCATAATGCCGCCCTGCATGGCCTCGGTGAGCAATACGCCGCGCATGCCGCCCCAAAGCACAGCAAGTCCCACCACCACAGCTAAAAGCCATACGCACATTTCATAGCTTAAGGGGAACATATCCATAAGCAATAAAGCCGCTCCCTTAATAACGGCAGCCGCATAAACCGAGAGAAAGAAAGCAAAGATAAAACCTAAAATTTTGCGTAAAAATGGCGCATTGTGCCCAAGGGATAAAAGCTCTGCCGGAGTACGCGCCTGAAGTTTTTGCTGCAATTGCTTGGTAGGCCATGCTAATACAAAATACACAAAAAGCGTGCCCAAAAATACATTACCTAAGGCAATAAGCATCATTTGCAAGCCAAATTTGTGGGCTAGGCCCCCAAAACCAATAAGCGCCACAGCGGAAATATAGGTGGCCACATAAGCAAGGGATTGCACTCCAAAACCCACTTTACCGCTGAGCAAAGCATCCTTACCGGCACCCATTCGCGCCAAAAAGAAAAAGACCGCAATGTACGCAAGCCAAATAATAATTTCCATGACCATCCTCTCTTATGCTTAATATAAAAAAAAACCGCCTCCCAAGGGAAACGGTTTATTCTTGCATGTATTGTTTTTTACCTACAACAAAGACCCTTCCCGTAACTGTACAGGCAGGTAATAATAATAGCTGATGTAAAATACATGTGACATATATCTTTCCTTTGTTGTTGATGTGTGACTCTTACGCCACACTGTCTTTACTGTCAAGAAGTATTCTCTCGGCCTGTTGAAAAAGTGTACATAGCGTCGTCAGACTCGTTTTTTGCTCCAGTCGAGTACCAGAAGAGTACACTCCCTTCGCAAAAAACTTCGTCTTCCTCGCACTTTACACTTTTTGAACAGCCCGAATCAAAATCATTAACGTATCTTCTTTAACTAAGTTTTATCATGCGGACTTTTCAACAGTTTCTATGGGGATTTGAAAAAGTACAAAAACAAGCTTGACGAAGTCATTTGCTCTTTTCCAGTGGCCTGTTATGTTATATCTTGCATTAAAAGTCATCAAAACTCACTAAGGAGACGCTTATGCTACTTGTCTATACCACCACCCCAAGCCTTGCCGAAGCGCAAAGCCTTGCTCAATATATAGTAGAACAGGGCCTTGCCGCCGGCGCCAATATTATCCCTAAGACGTATTCCATCTACCACTGGCAAAAAAAAATAGTGCATGCAGAAGAATGCATTTGCCTTTTTCAATGCACCAAGCAAAGCTACTCCGCTTTGGAATTGACCATACAAAAAAAGCATAGCTACGATACACCTTGTATTATAGCTATGCCTTTAGAAAAAGCGGAAAAAAACTTTGCAGCGTGGATAGGTCAGCATTGCCACTGCGAAAAATAAAAACTTATTTTGCGGCAGTGTTCGGATTTACTGCCGCTTGCACTGTGGCCTGCGGCTGCTCCCCTTCAATAATATGCCTATCGCCATACATGCCATAAGCACTGTGCATAATCCAGTGCATGACCGGCGGCACGCGATCTTTCAAGGTGGCTTCTTTCCAATGAATATCTTCACTGCGCTCATAAATCTGCTGCCAGTGAGTAAAAGAAAAACGCACATCCACACAATCGGCATCGGTACAAGGAGCCAGCCCCTTACACTCAGCCTTCAGCCATAAATAGAGGCGATTTGACTTTTCTTGCTCCGTATTTACCACAAGGAAAAGCCCTAGCTCCATAAATCTTTCTAAAGCAAAGGGCAGTTTTTCTATATCATCTTGCAAAAAGCGCAAACGTATACCGCAGGCAGAAATATTGATAATACGAAAATCACTATCCCCTTCAGGGCGAAACACTCCAAAAGCCTTGCCTAGGCCCTGCACTTTATCCGGTAATACCTTGCTATCTTTGGCATACAGCCATGCAGAAGCTAAAGCCACAGATCCAGGTGCCGGCTCAATACGCACTTCTTCACGTGATTGAGAATTGCCCAAAATACTGGGACGCTGGATAATAATAAACTTTTCTGCGCCTTGCTCAACAATTTTACACACAAAGGAGGCAAAGTGATAAAGAGTGCCTTGGCCATTTTGCACCAATTGCAAATACACATCAATGGGGGCATGATCCCAGCCTTGAGGTAAAGAACCTGGCACTAAGCGTAAAGTTAAATAAGGATTACGAGGCTTTTTGTCTTTATCCTTATCGGTGGAAGCATCCTCATCATGCGTCGTAGGCATATTACTGGGGTGCATTTCCGCAATACCGTGGCATTGAATATGCTTTTGCTTTAAGGAAGCACGCGTACAAACAAGGTCAAATTTAGCATTGAGCTCAACAGCTCTATCCAAAATATTGGCCACAATTTGGTCAGGGTCCACTTCAAAAGAAAAGTCTTGTTCTTTCCCTTGCCCTTTGCGCATTTTTGCCGCCCATACAATGGAAATGGCCAAAACCACCACAGCCATCACACAAATATACATTAAAATAGTTTGCGTCATGGGGGTAGGACTCCAAAGAGCTTCCAAACCTACAGCACCAGAGCTGTACATGGACCAACGCGGTGACGGAACACAAGAGTCTTGAGATAAGACATGAGGTACGTTCCTATTTTGTTTAGACATAACACAACACCTTAGTCAAAGTTATGGTCAAAGACAGAAGCGAGCAGCCTCAATAAGTATATGAGATAACGCTACAACAGAAGTGGCAACATGGCAACATATTTTCTTATATGTTCCTTTTTCTTAGCATTTTGCACAATAAAGTAAGGGCGATCAAAAAATCGCCCTTAGAAAAATATCATTCAAATAATCAACTATATAGCCATTTTCTTTAAAGCTGCAGCCACGCCGGCTCCATAGTCCGCGTGGGCACGGCTGCAATTATCCACATGCCTTTGCTGTACTTCGGCACTGGCGCCTTGCAAGGCTCTAGCCGTGTTTTCAAACAAGACTTGTTGCTGCTCTGAGCTCATAAGCATAAAAAGCTTACCCGGCTGAGTGAAATAATCGTCATCATCTTCACGAGTATCCCAATCCCATGCAGGACCCTCAATATCTAAGGGCGGCTCGCGGAACTCCGGCTGATTTTGCCATTCACCGGCAGAATTAGGCTCATAAGGCGTTGTGGCGCCAAAATTACCGTCCACACGCATGGCGCCATCTCTATGATAACTATGCACTGGGCAACGCGGCTGATTTACAGGAATAAGATGGTGGTTTACCCCCAAGCGATAGCGCTGAGCATCGCCGTAGGAGAATAGGCGCCCTTGCAGCATTTTATCCGGTGAAAAACCAATACCGGGAACGATATTAGCCGGATTAAAGGCCGCCTGCTCCACCTCAGCAAAGTAATTTTCGGGGTTTTTATTGAGCTCTAGTACACCCACTTCCATCATGGGCGCATCTCCATGATACCAAACTTTCGTTAAATCAAAGGGATGATAAGGAAGATTTTTCGCGGCTTCTTCCGTCAGCACCTGCACAAAAAGCGTCCAGCGCGGGAAGTCATCTCGCTCAATGGCTTCAAAAAGATCACGATGATGGCTGTCTCTATCCTTCCCCACCATGACCTGCGCCTCTGCATCGGTGATATTTTTAATGCCTTGCTGGCTGCGGAAGTGAAACTTCACATAAAAACGCTCATTATCCGCATTTAAGAAGCTATACGTATGGCTACCAAAACCGTGCATGTGTCTATACGTAGCAGGAATACCTCTATCACTCATAAGGATAGTTACCTGATGCAAGGCTTCGGGCAGTAAAGTCCAAAAATCCCAATTGCTATGCGGATTGTGCATATGCGTGCGCGGATCTCTCTTCACCACATGGTTTAAATCGGGGAAGTTTAATGGATCGCGCATGAAAAATACCGGCGTATTATTACCCACTAAATCCCAATTGCCCTGCTCTGTGTAAAATTTCATGGCAAAGCCACGAATATCCCTTTCCGCATCGGCTGCGCCGCGCTCCCCTGCCACGGTGGAGAAACGCAAAAAAAGATCGGTCTTTTTACCAATGGCAGAAAAAAGAGCCGCCTTGGTATATTTAGTAATATCATGGGTTACCGTAAAAGTACCATAGGCGCCACTACCCTTGGCGTGCATGCGACGCTCTGGGATAACTTCGCGGTCAAAATGTGCCAATTTTTCCAAAAACCAGACATTTTGCAAAAGCATGGGGCCGCGCTTACCGGCAGTTTGCACATTGGTAGCGCCGCTCACAGGGCATCCGGCCACTGTAGTAAGTTTTTTATCAGACATTTTTCTCTCCTTAAAGTCTTGTGGTGTACATAAATATACAAAATACTTTAACCTAAACAATACTTTAACAGAAACAATATTCCTTGAGGTAGCGTTTTAAAAGACAAATTTATTTGTGTTTTTTGTGAGGGAGAGGGAAAACCTTTTCCAAGCGAAAAAAGCCCTTTTATTGAGTGAGCCTCTCCCCCTCTCTTTACAAAACACATTTTTATAGTTTTCGAAATAAGATTTCATTGCGCCACAATATTCTTTTATGAATTGCGTATGGCCGCCACGAAAGTTTTTTGGAAAAAGGAGGGGGTCTGGGGGAGGAAAAGAACCTTTTTTTTCAAAA
>CAYJAL010000084.1:0-9082 GCA_964367875.1 uncultured Desulfovibrionaceae bacterium
GTCATGTTTTAGGCATACATTTTCCATAGAATGCCCGTTACCTTCTACACCCATAGTAGTCTCCTGTGTCATATATCGTTAGTAAGTATTGTCACCATAGCAAAAGAGCTTGTTTGTTAGATACTTTTTTCAAGCGCCATATGTACTAAGCGCCATGGGTCTTTTTTAGCACCTATTTTAAGATTCTGTCAAGGATGAAAAAAAATTTGTTTTATTATTCTAGTATTTTTCTAGACTTTGTCTGTGTTTGGTGTTAGGTTTACTTCTGGGAATTTAACGATGGAGATCTTATGTCAGCACATATTGCAAATGCACGCCAAGGGCTTAGGCAGGTACCAAGTAATATAAAACAAGGCAAGAGTCAGCCCTCGGTACAAGCAGTACAAAATGCCCTTAATGTTATGCGCGGTAGTCTTATGAAGTCTGAGCGCAAAGAGTTTGTGGACCTTTTAATCACAGCTGTAGAGTGTTTAAAGGGTGATGCTTTGGTGCGTCAAATTTTTCCTACGGCTTTGGAATATACCCCCGGAAATGAAGCGCAGCTGGCGCAAACCATGCAAGAGTTGCAAGTGTGCTTTGCTGAACACGCCCAGCAAGAAGCCATAGAAGCTCAAAGGCTTTTGGAAGAGAAAAAACGCGCTACCTTTGAGCGTGGCAAGGAAGAGCTCACTTCTTCTAATCCGCAAAAAGGTATTAATACCTTTAATGTGTTAAAACGCGAGCATCCTCAAGATGTGGAGCTTATGGGTAATATGGGGCAAGCCTTATTGGAGGCTAAGCTGTATGAAGAAGCGGTGGAGTTTTTATCCGAAGCTTTGGATTTACGTGAAGATTCTTTGCCCTTGTATAATAGTATTGGCATAGCTTTGCGCCATTTGCGTCGTTTTTCTTCCGCAGAAGTGTATTATTTGCGCGCTTCTAAATATTTACGTAATGACCCTAATTTATATTTTAATATTTCACGCCTTTATCTTGAATGGCAAAAATATCCCAAGGCTACCCAAGCGGTAAACGTGGCCTTAAAATTGGACCCTGATTTTGAACAGGCTAAAAAACTGCAAAGATACATTGAGAAGCAACAAGCCTTGAAAGATCAAGGTTAAGCTGAACTCTATAGCTTCATCGGACAAAAGACTTTGAGCCTCTGTATATAGAGGCTTTTTTTATGGGGGAAAATGGTTCGTTCAGGAGTTAAGTATTACGCTGTGCAAAGAGCGCATAACAGCGTGCCACAGGAGAGTCCATGGACATGTCTTTAAGATATTTTCCGCTTAAAGGCACTGAGGGTAATTGTACAGGAATAAATTCTTTAGGCTGAATTTCTTGATTGAGGGGATTTTTGTCTAAAGTAAGATGTACCTTGATGGAAGAGAAAAACTCTTGCCCCATAAAAGCATTGGCGCGCTCTAGGATTTCCTGTTGCATATACGAAATGTCTTGCAAGGTCATGGTGTCTTCTCCGCCTAGTAAAAGTGTATGCTGTGCTTTTTCGAGGGGAGAGTTTACGCCTTCACGTTGACTGGCTTTTACTCCGGGATTGGCTTTACTGCCAAGAGGGCAC
The DNA here is from genome assembly GCA_964367875.1 of uncultured Desulfovibrionaceae bacterium. Lineage (GTDB taxonomy): Bacteria > Desulfobacterota > Desulfovibrionia > Desulfovibrionales > Desulfovibrionaceae > CAYJAD01. Next base: position 1,562 of record CAYJAL010000084.1, read on the forward strand.
GCTAAGGCGGCAATATCCGGGCCCATGACCATTTCCCAATGCTGCCAAAGATTGTTGAGCATAACAATTTCCGGCTTGCCGCAGCGGCGTAAAAAGCGCTCTAGGGCAATGCGTATGCTTTGTGGTTTTTTCCAGACAAAAGGTCTTTTTGGTCTAGGCGTGTGCTGTGTCATGGGGGCAGTGTAGCGCAATCTTTCTTGCGAGGCAATGCAACAAAATTGCCTATGTCCTAGGTATTTGCACATGTAAGAGGCTTTTATTGACACCTCATAAGAATACTGGCATGTTTTGAGAATTGTATATTGGTAATGTATCAGAGACGAGGTGATTATGCTGTATCCTGTTATTCTTTGTGGTGGAAGTGGAACACGTTTGTGGCCCATGTCGCGTACTCATTGCCCCAAGCAATTTGTACAATATCAAAAAAATGTACCTACGTTTTTTGAGCAAACCTTTCAACGTATTCAGCATTTACAGCGAGAGCATGAACGTTCTTTAGGAGCTCCCATAGTTCTTTGCCACGAAGAATACCGCTTTTACGTAGCGGGCAGCATTCAGCACATGCAGATTCCCGGCATTCGTCAGCCGCGTATTATATTAGAGCCGGAAGCACGTAATACAGCACCAGCCATTGCCATGGCATGCCTTGCCGCATTGGAAGATGGTGATGATCCCTTGGTGCTTATTTTGCCCTCTGATCACATTGTAAAACCGGACACAGCATTATTACAGGCTGTAGAAGCAGCTACACCTGCGGCACGTGAAGGTTTTCTTGTGACCTTTGGCATTGCACCAGAAGGACCAAAAACGGGCTATGGATATATAGAATGCGGCGACTCCATCACGGAGCAAGACAGCAATCCATTTGTGGATACGCCTCAAGTTTTTAGAGTTCGTCAATTTGTAGAAAAGCCTCCCGTAGACAAAGCCAAGACCATGCTAGAACAAGGTGGGCATTTTTGGAATAGCGGCATGTTCCTTTTCAGTGCTTCGGCTTATATGATAGAGCTTGGTAAGTATATGCCTGATATGGTAGATTTATGCCGTCATGCATGGCAACAGCGCCAGCAAGATCAAGATTTCACGCGTCCCCATGCGGCTTCTTTTTCCTCCTGCGAGGCTCAATCCATTGACTATGCCGTCATGGAACATACGCAAAAAGCTGCCGTGGTGCCTTTGCAAGTGCAGTGGAATGATATGGGCTCTTGGGAGTCTTTTTATGAAGTAGGGGATGCAGACCCCATGGGAAATGTACTCAGTGGTGATGTGCTTGCGCTAAAAACGCGTAACTCTTATGTGCACTCGGAAGGACGTTTGGTAGCCACCTTGGGCTTAGAAGATGCCGTGGTGGTAGAAACCGCCGATGCTGTTCTTGTGGCGCAAAAAAAATACGCACAAGATGTGAAAGTTATAGCTGCAGCTTTGCAATCTCAAGGGCGCAATGAGGCTTTATATCATCGCACTGTGGCTCGCCCTTGGGGGCAATATGAAAACCTTGCAAAGGATGTGCGTTTTCAGGTCAAGCGCATTGTGGTAGAACCTGGTGCGACGCTTTCGTTACAAATGCATTATCACAGGGCAGAGCATTGGGTGGTGGTGAACGGCACTGCAGAAGTGACCAAAGGGGATGAAGTTATTTTGTTAACAGAAAATCAATCCACATATATTCCCCAAGGTTCAGTACATAGGTTAAGAAATCCAGGAATTATTCCATTGATTCTCATTGAAATTCAGTCAGGGTCTTACTTAGCAGAAGACGACATCGTTCGTTTTGATGATGCCTATGGCCGATTAGAATCTTAGGTGATACATGGAAAAACAATCACGTATTTTTGTGGCAGGGCATAAAGGCCTTGTGGGCTCAGCTGTGCTGCGTGCTCTTTTAAGTCAGGGGCATACGCATATTATTACCCAAAGTCGCCAAGAATTAGACCTATGCGATTTCGCAGCCGTGCAAGCTTTTTATGCCAAAGAACAGCCCGAATACGTTTTTGTGTGTGCAGCCAAAGTGGGGGGGATTCATGCCAATAATACCTACCCAGCCTCCTTTATGTATGAAAACTTGCAAATGCAAAATGCGCTTATTCATAATGCCTATACACATGGGGCTAAAAAACTCCTGTTTTTAGGCTCATCTTGCATTTATCCAAAGCAATGCCCACAACCCATTAAGGAGGAATATTTACTTACAGGGCCATTAGAACCTACCAATAAAGCCTATGCTCTTGCTAAAATTGCAGGTTTAGAAATGTGCGCTGCCTATCGTAAGCAATATGGCTTTGACGCCATTTCTGCCATGCCCACCAATTTGTATGGCCCGGGAGATAATTATCATGCGGAAAATGCCCATGTGATTCCGGCCCTTATAGGGCGTTTCCACGCGGCTAAAGTGGCTAATGTTCCGCAGGTGTGGATTTGGGGCACAGGTACGCCGCGCCGTGAATTTTTACATGTGGATGATTTAGCTGAAGCTTGCCTTATGCTTATGGACAAATATAGTCATGCTGAACATATAAATGTAGGCTGCGGAGAAGATATTACTATTTTAGCACTGGCAGAATTGGTGGCTAAGGTGGTGGGGTATGGCGGAGGTATTTTATTGGATGACAATAAACCTGACGGAACCATGCGTAAGGTTTTAGATATTTCTAAAATTACACAATTGGGCTGGAAACCAAGCATAGCTTTGGAAGAGGGCTTACGCGGCGCCTATGCAGATTTTTTAGAAAGCGATGTGAGAAAGGCCTAAGGATATGTGGTTGAATTTTCTATTACGCTTTGCATCACCCATGACAGTGCTTCTCGTTTTGAGTGGTATCTTCTATACGGTTATGCATTTTTATGCGGCAAATATTTTACAAGATAGTGCCACGGTAACAGCGGCCATGGTGGAGCATGTGCTGTCTTTACGCATGATTTTCAGTGGTATTTTTTGTGTATTGCTAGGGTATATGGGTGTAAAGCTTACAGGGCATGTGTGGCCCGCCATGCTGGTACACACTTTTACTGTGGCAATAATGTTACTTATAGATTTGCCCTTGGAGCAAGTTTTGGGGCATTGGGATATCTCTTTGCTTATTCTTGTGACTGTGGCCTCTTTGACCGGAGTAGCCGGAGGTTTAGCCTTGGGGCTTATGTGGTTACGCATGAAATTTCCTACTAAATTTTCCGCTAAAGTTTCTAAGGGCCGTTCACGGGTTTCCAAATAGGCTTTCTGCCTAAGACCGTTTTTCACCTCCTCTTTGCATATGAAAGTACTTATTATAGGTAATCAAGCGCGTTCTACGCTGACCTTTTGGGGCACTTTTATACGAACCTTGGCTAGCCGCGGACATGAAGTGCTCGTAGCTGTGCCCGACGGTGCTCCCTTAAAAGATGTGCAGGCTTTACATGCTTTGAGCCAAGGAGGTATTGAGGTTTTAACCTATCCTTTGCAGCGTCGTTCCATGAATCCTTGGCGTCAATGGCAAAGCTTGCGTGTGCTTTGGCAACTTTTAGGTGACGAAAGACCAGACAAAGTCTTTGCCTTTACCATTAAGTCCATTATCTATTCTGCCTTCGCCTTGCGCTTTTTGCCTAAATACCGCAAAGATGGGCGTCAGAAAATTCCTTTAAAAAAAATCTCCTTTTATGCTTGCATTACAGGTCTTGGCTATGCCTTTGAAAAAAGTCATTCCTTACGGCGTAATGCTCTGCGACTTTTAGCCCAAGCTTTATACACTTCTGCTTTACGCCGTACGCAAAAAGTTTTTTTTCAAAACCCAGAGGATAAAGAATACTTCTTCTCACAGGGCATGGTTGCACCTTCCTCTCAAGGCAAATGTGTGCTTTGCCGCGGCACAGGGGTTAATATTGTACAGTTTGCGTATGAGCCCAAATATCCCGCTGTACCTACATTTTTGCTTATGGCGCGTCTTTTAGAGGCCAAAGGTTTGCAGGATTTTGTATTGGCAGCTCGAATTTTGAAAGGCTCGTATCCACAAGCTCGCTTTCAAATCTTAGGTGCACCTGAGCAAGGTGGCGGGGCTGTGCCTGTGGAGCAGGTGCTAGCATGGCAACAAGAGGGGAGTATTGAATATTTAGGCCACTGCCAAGATGTGCGCCCACACATTAAACAAGCCTCAGTTATGGTGTTACCCTCATGGCGAGAAGGGATGCCTTGTGCCATTTTGGAAGGCATGAGTATGGGCCGCGCCGCTGTGGTGAGTGATGTGGCAGGGTGTAGGCAAGCTGTGCAACCTGGAAAAAATGGTTTTTTAGTGCCGCCGCAAAACCCCGCCGCATTGGCCGAAGCTTTGGAGCGTTTTATTCAGGCACCTGGGCTCATAGCGCATATGGGCGCTAAGGGCAGGCAGAGGGCAGAAAAATATTTTGATGCTGAAAATGTGGCCCGCTTTTTAGCCGGACATATGGGGCTGTAACAGATTATTATATAATGCTGGGTCGTGCGTTTTGTGGTCTTCTAGCATGTTTCATTCTGTACAGCCCACCCTTTTTCAACGGCCTGTTAAAAGCCGGAATAATCCATAACACTATTAATGGAAGTGGAACTCACAGTCATAAGGCCTTGCTGTATGCTATGTCTTGTGAGAGTCCAAGCTTCCATGTCAATATAATCAATTTTACCTTGGCTGTTGCTTTGTAAAAAACGCTGTATGATGGGTAAAATTTCTTCCATATCTAAATAAATACCTTCATAGCTAAGACGAAGCATGTCTTTGTCATATTCCAGCATTTCTTCGGCTTCCATATGTTCAGATGCCGCAAAATATGGACGTAATGCCTGCACTATCTCTTCTGATATAGGCCAAACATGCCCATACACTTTAATAAGAATATCTTGTGCCATATATCTATCCTCAAAAATTAAGAAAAATATCTATTGAAAGCTGTCTGTGCTTGGTAAGCACCATTGTCTATTTCTGGCATTTTGTAGGCCTTGGCATTGGCCCAAAGCACAAGCCTTGGTAAAATCTTGGCACATGAGGTCATATTCTTCTAAAAGCTTATGGGTAGCACCGCGAGCTTCCAGCCAGTGAGCATTTTCTGCATTGACGGTGAGGGCCGCATCTATATCTATCTTGGCTAAGGAGGGCTGTTGCAAACGCAAATACGTTAAAGCCCGAATATACAAAGCGCGCCCACGCATGGGTTCAAGCTTAAGGGCTGTATCAAGGCTGTGCAAGGCGGCCTTAGGGCTATCCATAAGCAATTGCGCTTCTCCAAGGCAGGTCCAAACTAAGGGCAAATGCGGAGCCCATTGTGAGGCTTGTTGCATAAGCTCCATGGTTTCGTGCGGTGTATGCCATATTTCATCAAAATGCTCCAAGGCTTGATTGACTAGCCATAAGGCCTCAAGGCTACGCCCCACCTTGGCTGCGCTTTCTTGTAAAGTTTGTTGCGGGGGGCTTTGCGCTGTCTGTGCTTTTATACCGGAAGCATAGAGTAAAAGATCTTCCCCTTGCTGTGCATAGGTGCTTAAAGCTGTGAGCCACTCTAAACGCATGGCAATGAGGCTTTGCTTTGGCAAAAGAAGGCTGAGGGCTTTTTGCATTTGTGCTGTGGTGGCATCGTTTTTGGGAGAAAGTACCACGCGTACATGTACAGTGCCATTGCCTTGTTGCAGGCCTCCTTGCTGGGTAAAGCTTTCTGTATAAAGCTCTGCCACCAAGGCCATTTGAGCTAAGGTTTGTTGTGTGGCAAAGGCCAATACACGTTGTGAACGTATTTTTCCATACACTTCGCGCAGGGCTTTTACGTAAACCAAGGCTTTTACCATGGAACTGGCGTCTTTGCCATCAATGCCCTTGGCATAGGAAAAGGTTAACGATGCTGCAGCTGAGGTGCTGGAGATGGGAGGCGTAAGGGCATGGGCCTTGGGGCTAAAAGCTAAAAAAAACAGGGCGCAGGGGAGTAAAAACCAAAGCCTTATGGGAAGGCAGCGTTTTTTGCTAGAGGGCGTAAAAAACCCCGTAAGCGTTGAAAGAAACAACGCGTACGGGGTGAATATGCCTTGTGTTTGTGTGGGCATAAGCCTACTGAGCGCCTACTGCGCTGGCAACTTTTTCCACAGCAGGGCGCAATAATTCTTGCACCGTGGTTTGCATAAGTTCTGTGGCTGTGCCGGTGGTAATAAGACCGGCAGTGCTTTGGCTGGCGGCAATGCTTTCTTTTACAAGTACACCGCTTGCACCGCGTACGGTGAATTCAGCTTGCATTTTTGCTTGTAATTCTGCCATGGAAGCTTCGTTAAGCACAGCTTCGTTCACAGCACCGGTAATAATGTATGTCATGCCACTGGCTTGGGCTTCTTGTAGTGTATTGGCTAAAGAAACTTGCATGCCGCGGGTGCGTAGAGCTTCTGCAAAAGAGCGACTCATCCATTCTGTTACAGAGGTTGTGCCCACAAAGGTGGTACTGTCGCTACGTTGTCCAAGGTGCGCTTGGGTGCGCTTATCGTCAAAGATAACCACAGCTACACGAGGCGCACTGGGAGTAGGCAAAATGGCATCTTCTTTAACAGGATAGGTTAAGGGTACGGTATTGCTAGGGCCACATGCCGCACAAAGACAGGTGAGCAGAACAAGGCCAAGCATTTTGGTAAAAGATGGGAACTTCATGAAACCTCCGGTATAAACAGGGAATAAATTTTGAGATAATGGTATCTCATTTTCTAGAGAATTTCTAAACTATATAGATTTTTCTGAGCAATGGCAACATGTCATACTGTGGCAACCTAGGGGCATTTGTGTGGCGTAAGTTTTTTCCTTCTTTTTACTGGGCTGATAATGAGGCGCGCATACTGCTTATTGAAGATAAAATCACGAAAATACGTATTCTGGGCCTTGGCAAGCCTAGACGCTGGGCCATGTTCCGTATAGAATGCCCTGCATAAAGTGGTACGTGCTCTTTCGTGTATCTTTCTGCTTACTCGAAGCACGGCATAACAATGTTAAAAAACTGAATAGTAAAGAGGCTGTTAAGGAGACCATATATGTTAGATATGAAAGCTATACAAAAAAATCCCGAAGCTTTAGCTACGGCCTTAAAGGCGCGTAATTCTTCTTTAGACGTGGCAGAATTTCTTAGCCTTGATGGGGAACGCCGTCGTTTACTGTTAGAAGTTGAGCAATTAAAAAGCCAGCTTAACGCCGCTTCGGCTGAAATTGGCAAGCGCAAAAAAGCCGGTGAAGATGCTTCTGAAAGCATTGCCGCCATGGGTGAGCTTTCGCAGCGCATTAAAGCTTTAGATGTGGAAACCGAAGCCGCCAAGGCCAAGGTGGAAGAATGGCTTTTAGGGGTGCCTAATATGCCTCATGAAAGTGTGCCTGTGGGTAAGGACGAAGAAGATAATCCTGAGGTACATCGCTGGGGAACTCCGCCTACCTTTGATTTTAGCCCCAAAGAGCATTGGGAATTGGGTACAGATTTGAAAGGTCTGGACTTTGAATGTGGTGCTAAGTTGGCCGGCTCTCGCTTTGTGGTTTCTTTTGGCTGGGCTGCTAAATTAGAAAGAGCTTT
>CAYJAL010000085.1:0-9019 GCA_964367875.1 uncultured Desulfovibrionaceae bacterium
TGAAAAAAAGGTTCTTCCCCCAGACCCCCTTTCCAAAAAACTTTCATGGCGGCGGTGTCTTATCTTTGTAAGAGACGTATAAGCGCTATGTAAATTTTAATACAAGGGACTTTATGTTTCTTTTGGTAAAGTTATTTTTTACAGTGTGCTATGCTGTAACTTGCAATAGCTAGCTGTGCTAGTAGGCTGCAAAGTAGAGCAAAGCTTACAACAATTTTTGTACGCTCCAGCCTTCCTCTTCAGCAGTTTTCTGTGCAAGGGCGCCGCCCAGCACGCAAATGCGGCCTTGCTCAGCAACTTTTTGCATAATGTGCGCAAAGTCTTGGAAATGCTGCTTGGTGGTGGAAAGGATTTCATCGCGCATTTGCTGCCTTGATGCGTCGGTATCGCCGCAAAGATGGCGAGCCAAAGAGGCGGCTCCCTTAGCATCGGGCAATAAGTAGGTATCAAGGTCGCCAATGGCCCCCACAATGGCACCGGAAAGGGTGCGGGCATCGGGGTCAAAAGCGCGTAAATAGGCATCGGTGGCATCATAGGTGGCAAGGGTACCCTTTACGGCAGGGTCGCGATAAGAGGCCTGCACCAGGGAACCGCTGAGGCGGTCTAATAAGCAGAAAGCCCCGTAAGCACCGCCTTGAACGCGCACTTTTTCCCACAAATAGCCCATACGTAAGTGACGCAAAATCACTTGTGCTGAACCGTGGTATTTGTAGCCAAGGTCATACAGGTTGGCGCCCTTAGCCACATAGTTAATTTGCGCAGGGGCGGTGAATATTTCGGCCTGGGCAAAGCTTGGAGCCAGCCAATCACTGGCGGGGGTGAGGGATTTTGCAGGCAGAGATTGCATAAGGCTTAGAGCCTTGGGCTCCACAAGGGCTAGGGTTTGGGCATCGGCTGTGCTATCCACAAGGCAGGTGCTGCCATTGACAATAAGGCTGTATAATTCTTGTAAATCTGCCAATACACTTGCCCAATTTTCTTCGGCTTGTTGGCTTAAGGCGCGCACTGTGTGTAAAAAGCTTACGCCGCCGGTGAGCTCTTCTAACCAGCCCGTGAGGCTAAGGCTAGCGCGAATACGTGAGGCCACAGCGCTGTGCCCGGCAGCCACAAGGCCATGCTCAAGGCGCGCTTTGGCTTCGAGCAACATTTGGCTAAAGCGCTCTTGCTGATCAAAATTAGGCTGTAAAAGCACTTCTTCGAGGATAGCAAAAAGATCGCCCACCTTATCGCGCACGGCTTTACCACCCACTGACAAATAGGCCACAGGGGCGCCATTGGTTTGAGTGGAAAGATAGGCAGAAGCGCCCACACCGCCGGTTTTGGCGGCCATATACATACCCATGCTTACGAAGTCGCGCTTTTGTGTGCCCATTTCAATGAGAGCGCGCCCAAGCAGGGGCACTAAGGGCAGGAGGCGCTGAGGCACGGCGCTGAGGGGCAAAAGCACATTGACATAGGCCACGCCGGAAGTGTCTATATCATGGGCAATAAAGCGCTGTTTTTCTATGCCTTTTATCTCAATGGGGAGGGGAGTATTTTGTAAGGGTAAATCTTCCACGCCCACGCAAGGAATGGTGGCTAAAGCTTCGGGGCTGTCGGCCTCTTCTTGAAGGGCACGCAGACGCAAGGTTTCTTGTACCAGTTCTTGGCGCTCTTCGGGGCTGCATGCCTCTTGAATGCGCGCTAAATGCGCCACTTCTTCTTGGGCGCGGCGCTCTTCAAGGCTGGCATCGGGCAGAAGGATAACTGTGCTGCGATGCTCATTGTTAAGGAACCACTCTTTGAGGCATTGTTCAAAAACTTTTTCGCCCTTGGCTAAGCGACCTTTAATGGTGGCCAGGGGCTTTTCCCATGCTAAAGAGGCTAGGGCGTCGCCGTCGTATAACCATGTGGACAGGCTTTGCACCATGGCTGACAAACCGCGAGGAAAACGGCCGGAATTATTTTCGCGTAGGCTAAATTCCACACTGTTCACGGCAGCTTCCACGGCTTCTTGGTCTATGCCATCTTCGGCTAAAGCGGCCAAAGTTTCATGAATAAGCATTTCTGCTTCGTGTAAATCGCGCGCATGTACACCTTTAAGGCCTACAGAATAGTACATTTGGCGCAAATCGCTTTCTAGGCCAATGCCTGTGGTGTCTTCGCCAAGACCGGATTCAATAAGGGCCTTACGTAAAGGGGAGCCGGGCAAGCCTTCCAGTATATGTTCTAGCATTTCAAAGGTTAAGGCTTGAGTCACGTCGGCTGTTTCGCATAAAAGCCAGTTGACGGTGAACATGGCCTTGTTATCATCTTCGCTGCTGGCATAGGGCACTTCTATATGGCGCGGCATATCCAGTTTTTGCTGTAAGGCTATGGCTGAGGCGGCTTTTTTGGCAGGGTCTAAAACTGTATGACGTGCCAATTCAGCGCCCACAATTTCTAGGCGGCGATCTTCTGCATCATCGCCCCAAAAGAAGAAACGCGCATTGGAAGGGTGATAATAGGAAGCGTGGAATTCTTTGAAAGCGTCATAGCTTAGGGTAAGAATACTTTTGGGATGGCCGCCGGAGTCCAGACTATAAATCATATCCGGAAAGAGGGATTGCTGGGATTGCTCGGCTAAAATGGAGTCGGGCGAAGAATACACGCCCTTCATTTCATTATAGACCACACCTTTAAAAGTCCAAGGCTCATCGGCGCTTTCGGCTTCCACATGCCAACCTTCTTGGCGAAAAATATCTTCGCTGATTCGTGGATGAAAAACAGCATCAATATAGACGTCTATAAGATTATAAAAATCTTGGGTATTGGTGCTGGCCACAGGGTAGCAGGTTTTATCGGGAAAGGTGAAGGCATTTAAAAAGGTTTGTAAGGACCCTTTGAGCAGCTCCACAAAGGGTTCACGCACGGGAAACTTTTCAGAGCCGCACAATACTGAGTGCTCTAAGATGTGCGCCACGCCGGAAGAATCCGCCGGAGGTGTACGTAAGGTGACGCCAAAGCATTTATTTTCATCATTATTGCTAATAGATAGAACTTCAGCACCGGTGGCATTATGCTTCCAAAGGCGTGCTGTGCCAAATACTTCTTGTACTTGTTCTTCACGCACAAGGGTAAAATCTTTTGTATACATAGAACCTTCTTTGAAGCCTTTGCGCCAGAAAGGGCAAGGGCTTGTAGTTATGTTAATGGTGTTTGGAGAAAAGGAGAGCGCATAGCTATACACCAGGCCCTCCAGTGGGGAAATGCTTAGAAAGTACGCAGAAGTACTTCACTTAGGGGGCGCTTGGGTACAAAGTGTACACCATCATCATCGCGCCAATAACCAAAGGAGCCATCTTGGGGCATATCTGCCAAAACACGACGCTCTTTTTCTATGCCAAGACCTAATATGAGGGCAATTTCTAAACCTTCGGGCACTTCAAAAATTTCTGCGCACTCTTTGGGGCTAAAGGAGGCGTGCATGCAGCAACCAATGCCCTTGCTTTGAGCGGCTAATTGTATGGTTTGGGCGGCGATACCTACGTCCATATGCACGAGCTTGCCGCATTTTTCCGGTGTAAGGATGGCAATATAGGCTGTGGGGCGTTCGCCGGCTATGGGGCCGTCCCATTTAAGGGCGCCAGCCCAGCGCGTTTGGGTAAAAATAGCTTCACAAGCCGCTTTGCTTTCACCGGCCATAAAACGCAATACTTGGGCATTGCGTGCGCAAGGGGCAATACGCGCACAATCTATCAACCAATAGATGGCATCAAGGCCTAAGCGATCTGCTTCTAAAAAACGGCGGCAAGAGCGCGCTTCTTTAACTAAGCTTATAAAATCCATATATACCTCGCAAAAATCTTTATATTTACCGCAGTAAGGAGAAAACTTGCTTACGCCTTGTTGCTGGTTCATGCTGTGAACGCTGCATAGGCAAGGTCACTCCTTTGCAAAGACCAGTGTACCATAAAAGCAATGCTCTGCTTTGTAAAGACTAGGGCAGGGGACTTTTTTGGCAGGGAACAGGGGCCTTGTGAACAAAAAAAGCCTTGCTAACCGTATATATGGCAAGCAAGGCTCTTTATTTGTATGGACAAAAAATTAAGAAGAGCGCGTATGCTTAAAGGTAAGGGTGTAAAGGTGATGGAAAAAGTCCACATACTCTACCACAATGCCTTCCGGCACACGTAATCTGGCAGGGGCGAAGTTTAAAATACTGCGAATGCCAGCATCTACTAAATGGTCAGCGGCGCGCTGCACTCTTTCGGGAGGGGTGGCAATGATACCAATTTCTATATGCTGCTCCACCACTTTTTCTTTGAGTCTTTTGGTGCACATAACTTCTAAGTTATTTACCTTTTCGCCAATTTTGAAGGGGTCACAATCAAAAGCGCCCACAATGTGAAAGCCTTTATTACGAAATTCACCATGATTCAAAATAGCGCGCCCCATATTACCAACACCCACCAACGCCATGCGCCATTGACGGTCAATACCAAGAGCTTCGGAAATGGAGGCAATGAGTGCCTTTACGTAATAGCCTACGCCGCGCACGCCAAACTCACCAAAAAAGGCTAAGTCTTTGCGTACCTGTGAAGCATTTACATCACAAGCTTTGGCCAAAGGATCAGAAGAGATAACGTCCACACCTTCTTGTTCTAAATGCTCAAGCACTTGTAAATATACAGCAATACGCTGAATAGTAGCTTTGGGGATATGGACGTTTTTAACTTGATTCATGTTTTTCCTCCACGAAAAATAGTTATTACTAAGCTTGTGAGAAAACAGACAAGTTATACGTAATAAGCTGCGATACTTTTGTCAATGCAAAATTAAGGGTGTATTTGCTTGCGAAAGGAGGGGCTTTGCGGGCTTTAAAAGGCCTGTTCAACAAGAAGCTTTATCACTATTGCAAGGGGGTAAGCTTTCAAAATAGTTTGTATTTTGTAGCATTGCCTAGCATTGACCTAGAGTAGAATGTCATATAGCGCTGATTTTAGGCCTAAGCAAGAAAAAAGTTACAAAATTGTGAAATTTTTTATTATTAAAATGATTAGGATTGATTATTTGTGTTAGCCAAAGGGTATTTTTGTTATGTTCTATGGTTTTTTCAGCTTTATTATGAACGCAAGGAGAGTATATGTGCAAAGGCCTCAGCTGTTACTTCTTGCACAGATAAACGGCTTCCTTTTTTCATAAGCTCCATGCTAGCAAGTTCCGGCTCTTCGCGCAACTCTACGCGAGAGATAGGCGGAGTAAAGCTTTGCACAAGGCGCACATCCACCATAAACCATAAGGGGTGGTCTGGTGTAGAGCGTGGGTCAAAATGATCATTGCCTTCTTGCCAGGATGTGTGATCGGCATAAGCTTCGCGCGATACTTCTACAATGCCGGCAATTTCGGGGTTTTTACCGCTATGGTAGAAAAAGCCTTTATCACCCAGAGCCATGGAGCGCATAAAATTACGCGCTTGATAATTGCGCACGCCATCCCAAGAAGTGCTTTGTCCCTCAGCCTCTTCAAGGTTTTGCCACGAAAAGCATTCTCTTTCACTTTTAAATAGCCAATATTTCATACGTATTCCTTATTTTTCATATTATTTCTTTACTCAGAGGATTTTCTTGTAACCAGCGGTCAAAAATGGCCTTAAGGGCTGGGTCGTCATTTTGTACGGAAAAATGTTGCAAGCGCAAGGCCTTATGATGCAGCTCTCGCATATTATTTGTTTTTTCTTTTATATCTATGAGGCATTGCTTGGCATGGGTCACAAGCTCGGTATCACCTGTAAAGGCAGCGCATAGGCCTAAGGATGCAAAATTTTGTACAGTGGGCTCAAGGCGCGATTGTTGTAGTCGCATGTCAAGAGCGTCATCCCAGCGTTGATTTTGTTCATAATGTACGGCTAAAATTTCATACCCGCCTAACCAATAAGGCTCTGCTTCTAAACGCTCTTTGCAGCGCGCTTCATCAAACTTTTGGGCAAAGACAAGGTCTAAAGCTTTTTCTTTTGCCTGCGCAGCTCGTATATACAGCTCTAAATCTGGGCTAAGTATAGGCGCTAACCCAGCTTCCAAAGCAATGCTATGCTGATCTGGTCTAAATTGCCCGGCGCAGCGCTTTCCTAAAAGAGCCGCATTGGCCGCATCGTGCTCAAAGCGTCCAGGTGTTTGGCTGGTATGGTGATAGATGAGGCTTTTGTGCACCACGGTGAGTTTATAACCTCGTTGACGAACTTGGCAGCAAAGGTCTAAGTCTTCAAAACCATTGATATATTCTTCGTGAAAACCGCCGCATTGAAAGAAGATTTCTTTGGGCATAAGCATGGCAGCACCGGTGATAGCCTGCCAAAAGCGTTGTTTTTGATGTATCACATAGGGCGCTGGCAAGAGGTGGTAGGCATGCATAAGTTCAAGGGTGGGGCTAAAGCAAATACCGGCATGCTGCACCTTATTTCCGGGGTAGAGGAGTAAGGAGCCCACAGCCCCCAACTTGGGATTTCTTTCTAAAGCTTGTAAGAGCGGAGGGAGAAAATTATCTGTAACTACCGTGTCATTATTAAGAAAGAAGAGTAAAGAACCCTTAGTCTTTTGCGCGCCAATATTGCACGCTTTAGCAAAACCTAAATTTTCTGGTAGGCTAATGCTACGCCCTTGTTTGGCCAAAAGCGCGTCCAGTACGGGAGCAAGCTCTGTGCTGGTGGCGTCGGTGGAATGATTGTCCACCACAATAACTTCTATTTGATCGAGTATTTCATCCTTAGCGCAAGCATTGACTAAGCTTTCTAAGCAAGCTTTAGTCATGTCCCAAAGATTCCAGACAGGTATGATAAAAGAAATTTTTGGCACTGTAGGCTCCTTAACTGTTAGCGTAAAGGCTTGTTTGCGCACGTCTTGCGTTTTGCATTTTTTTATGAAATAGTACCCATACTTTACGAAAAAATACTGTGCTATTTTTCTTAATGTACCCTTTTTTGTCAAGCTGAAATAGTAAACAGCTATTTGTAGCTTTTGGGGAAGGGTAAAAAGATGGCTTACTTCTGCTTTTATAGTAGAAGGTATAGCGGCACTTGTATTTATAATTCTTTTATCTACCGCAAAAAATGGATTTTTCGCACAGGAGTGGACATGAGTTTTTCTTGGAATGATTATCCCCATGAGGTGCTACGCCCACTTGTGCAAGGCAGTGTAGGCCGATTGCAATTAGGCACCATAGCAGAAATAGCTTTAAGTTTGGCGCAAAAGTGTCCGCAAAGCCAAGTGAAGGATTTATTTACCTTGGCTGGGCAGATGTTGCTCTCCGTTTGGGAGGGGGATCTTTTTAATGCCAATGCTGCCAAAAATATTTTACAAGTGCATAATCTTTCCCCCATATGTTCTGCGCAAATGCTTTCTTTTGCAAAGCTTATTTCAAAGTCGGAAGTGCCAGATGATGTGCAAGAATATCAAGCCATCTTACAATTGGAAGATAGATCACAGATATTGCCTTATCTTGAGTTGAAAATAAAAAAAGACCCACAAAATTTGTTTTGGATTCGCAGTGCGGTGATTTTAGCCCATGCCGAGGGGCAATGCCCATGGCTAGAACGCTGGCTTGTGGGCAATGTACATATTCCTAAACCCATTCAGCAAGGGCTATTAGGCGATGTGTACTATGCCTTGGGGCAGTATGATTTAGCTGTAAAGTACTATTTAAATGCCTTGCGCTTGATTCCTTCTTTAACGTGGCGCGAAAGATTGGGTGATGTTCTACACAAAAGCAGTAAGAAAGAGGAAGCAATACAACAATGGCGTATGGTTTTGGAACAAAGGCCTTGGCATGCATCTTTGCAACTCAAGCTTTTTGATATTGAGCATGGGCGCGATTTGCCAGGGGAAATCCCTGAGGGCAAGGGCGCTATCTTACTCTATACATGGAATAAAGCTGAGTGCATAGATGTATCCCTTAAGGCTTTGGCGAATTCAGATTTTGGTGATGCGCGCATAATTGTCTTTGATAATGGCTGCACCGATGCCACTCCACAGGTTCTTTCTGCATGGCAAGATAGGCTGGGAGAACGCATGGAAACTTTCCGCGCACCTTGTAATATAGGTGCTCCTGCGGCGCGCAACTGGCTTTTGGCCATGCCGCAAACGCAAGATTGTGAATGGGTAGCTTATTTAGACGACGATGCTGAGGTGCCTAAAGATTGGTTGCGCCTGTTTGGCACTGCCATGAAGGCCTACCCACAGCATCCGGTGTATGGTTGCTGTGTGGTTAACCACGATAATGCTCAAATTGTACAAAGTGCAGACCTACATATTCTTTCAGGTGGTGTGCTGGGCTCCATGCGTGGTGGCGAAAATGGTGCAGAGCCTGGACACGTACAGCGCTTTTCCATTTCTAACCTTCAAGCAGAAGGGGTAGATTATGGGGCATTTTCCTTTCTGCGTCCTTGCGCATCGGTAACAGGATGCTGCCATCTTTTCAGACGTAAGGCCTTAGATAGTATTGGGCATTTTGACTTGCGCTTTTCACCCAGTCAATTTGATGACCTTGAACACGATATACGTTTGGCATTGCAAGGGCAGTGGCCTGTATATCAAGGTCATCTTTGTGTTGGGCATATGCGTAAATCAGGCAGTGCCGCGGCAGTAGATGTTGTTTCTCGCATGTCCATATGGTCTAATTTGTTTAAATTACAGATGAAGTATAGTCATGAGGATTATGAAAGCCTTCGCCAGCACGAGCATCAGCTCCTCTTTAATGACCTTTTGTACAAAGTCCACAAGTCCTAAATGGAAAACTAGTCTTTTTTTATCTGTGTCTAACTATTGAATATTACAGACTATGGCTTTTGTGTGACAAGAAAATTACAAAAAAAATAAAAAAGTGCTTGACCAAGAGGGCGACTTAGTGCATTTTCCTTTTCGCGCTGAGGCACACAGCGCTGACTCGAAAGCGTCAAAAACAAAATTGCAAAAAAGAAAAAAAGTTGTTGACACAGTTCACGACTTGAGGCAAATTGCCTCTCCGCGCTACGGAAAACGTTCCGAGCGCAGGCTGGGAAGCCAGCCAA
>CAYJAL010000086.1:0-8975 GCA_964367875.1 uncultured Desulfovibrionaceae bacterium
CGCTTCATGGGATAAATCCACACCGTCTTGATCTGTATCTAACTCAGGAATGGCATGAATGCGCCCGCCGCCCAAAATAAGCCCCTTACATTCTAAATGACCACGTGTGGGCGTGGCAGAGGCTGTCATAAGGCCGCGATTGATAATGGTACCGCCGGTAGTAAGGGTGCGCGCTATGATTTCTCCGCGTGTATGAGGAGCATCTAAGTGCAACACATTACCGGAATCTACCCAAGAGTTTTCCGGCGCCACGATGACGGAGTTAAAGCGCGCCACACCACCACTGCCGGTAAGACGAATGGAAGGATTCATCTGCAAATTGCCCACAGGCTCTAAAAGCACGTAGTTATTTTGGAAAACGGCATCTTGCCCCAAAATACCTGCCGAGCGTGGACGTACCACAGCGTCGTTACCCCAATTATGAATCATGGTAAAGGACAGCTTACCGCCCTTTTCCACATAAAATTCTGTCATGCCTATGTGGGCAGCGTCATGAGTATTATGCGCTGTGGCACAGCCACCAAGAATATTAAGCTCAGCGCCCTCTTCTACCACCACAATATTATGCACGCTTTGCCCTGTACTTTGCCCTTTAATAAAAAGACACGATTGTACAGGCTCGGGAATTTTTACGCCCTTACGCACTCGGATAAAATATCCCCCTTGCAAATTTTCATGCGCCATGCGGGTAAATTCATCTTTATGGGGATCAAGTAATTTCCAATAATATTCAGGCAAGCCATTATATTGCTTAAGGGCTGTCTTAATATCTAATATTTCTAAGCCTTCGTATTTACTTTGGCAATGCACACCGCCGTGATTTACATGCATGAAAGCGCCACTGGTTTTGGCATCATGCACATCAATGCCGGCTAAGAGAAGGCGCTGCTTATCTTCGGAAGGCAGATTTTGCAAATTTTCCATGGACTGACTCTGCCCACCGGAAAAGGCATAGCGTGATAATTCTACATGCTTACTCATGATAAAGGCGTCTCCGAAATTTTACCAAACATATCACCGGCCAAACATCGTAAACATTCTTGATAGCCATGATTAGCAATATGATCAAGAATTTCGCGTGGTCTGGCTTCACAGCACAATACACCGTGATACATAACTTGCCCGCGATCGGCCACCACATAATCTAAGATATGCCCTGTATGGGTGATAATAAGACCGCTGGTTTTGCGTTTCATTTTACGTTCACGCAAGGTGGCCATACAGCCATCCTCTATGCTTCCGTCCAAAAGGGATCTGGCAGTTTTACCCACCAAAGCCATATTTTCTAGGTCTACGCCTGATTCCGGCTCGTCAAAGAGCACCAAATCCGGCTTCTGCGCCATAAGCTGCAAAAGCTCTGAGCGCTTTATCTCTCCACCGGAAAAACCGGCATTGATATCTCTATCCAAGAAATTTTCAAAATTTACGCGCTTGGCCAAGGCTTCTACGTCTATGTCGCGACCGCGGGCGCAATGCTTTACCAAAGAGCCTGTGGGCAGGCCGTGAATGGTGGGCGGACGCTGAAAAGACATGCCCATACCCAGGCGCGCACGCTCATACATGGGGGCATGGGTAATATCCACGCCCTTGAATAAGATTTGCCCCTTGGTCACCGTATAGCCGGAAAAACCCATAAGCGTCATAAGTAAGGTGGTCTTACCGGAACCATTGGGCCCAAATAAAATAAAGGTTTCGCCGCTTTCAATGGTTAAATCAATGCCGCGAAGTACAGGCGTATCCCCAATGGATACGTGTAAATCTTTAATCTCAAGCATCTTCTACTTCTCCAAGATATACCAGCACATCATAGTGCACACTATCCAGAATATGAGTTAATTTATTGATACATTCATCCCCCACCGCATAGCCTAAAAGCGAAGCCAAAAAGGCCGTACGCTTGGCATTAACAAGAGCCTTATAGCTCTCTTCATCGGTGGTATAAGGGATGGCCGCCACAGCGGCAGAAAATTCTTGTAAAGCCGACTCTTCCAGCCCCTTAATGGCCTGCACTTCTCCATCAATGGAGGCAATGCCATTTTCAAGACTCAGCATAATGGGCTTTCCACGCATATAGGCAAGGCAAACTTCCATACTGTATCCTTTATATTGCTATTTTTTACAAAAGTGCTTCTACGCTAAATCGTCCTCAAAGTCATCAAAACAGTGGTCATCAGCATCCTCCCCTTCATACAGGGCTAAATCCCCTTGGTACGCAGAGGCGTATTCCGCTTCATCCACTGTCCATACATTTTCAAGCTCCATGGCTAAAGCTTGCAAAGCTTCCGCGCGCTGCGCTTGCAATTGCTGCATGAGCTCTTGCGCCTTCTGCTGCAAAACAGCTTGCTGCGCATTATTATCTATAACCGTATGACAAGCGGCCAATTTCTTTTCTTCCGGCCATTGCCACGAATCCATCATGGCGCATTGCTCTGCCGTCCAGCTTCGATGGGCTTGCAAGCGGCTATGGCGCTCTTCTTGTGCACAAGCCACACCCACTATATGGGATTGTTCATTGTATTGCCAACTATTTTCCAAATACAAAGGCATTTCCGCCGCGGCAAAATCCCGCCCTTCAGCCTCGCATTGCAGCCAATAATGCTGACAATTTTCACGTACCATACCATGAATGGCGCATTCTACCTCTTGACGCAAGAAGGCATCTTCCTGCATGGCAAGACGCAAGGCCGTGCGATTAAGCTCTGCCCCTTTATGCTCAATAAAACGCGTGCCAAAGCGCGAAGCAAAAAATTCATACCCGGCGCCGCCCACAGCATACAGCCCTGCCACCACGGCATCGGCGCTCCACACAGGAACACCCTGCGCTTCTAAGGCCTTCAATACTGTAGATTTACCGCAGCCCGGCAAGCCTGTAAGCACAATTTTTTGCATGTGTTCGCTAAGGCTTAAGGCGCAATCCAGCATATCTTGGGGAGGAGCCGCAAAGAAATGGCATTCTTCCTGCGTGATGGGGTGCAAAAATTCCAATTGCCAAGCGTGCAGCATTTGACGCGTAGCAGGATATAAAGCCTCACCGCCGCGCATAAAAGGTTTGGCGCCGTAGACTGTATCGCCCCATAAAGGAAAGCCCAAATGCGCCATATGTACACGAATTTGGTGGGTTCGCCCTGTATAAATAGTAACACGCACCAAGGAAAAACGCTGGGCAGGGTCAGCATACAGCACTTCCCATGCACTATGGGCAGTTCTGCCACCTTTATTTTCCGGTACCACAGCCATTTTCACTTTTACTTGCGGATGGCGCCCAATGGGCTCTTGTATCTCGCCATAAGGGGCCGGCACCCCTTGCACCAAGGCTAAGTATTGCTTATGCACACGGCGCTGCGAAAAATGCTCGCTGAGTATAAGCCGCGCTTCTTCTGTAAGCGCCACTACCATAAGGCCGCTGGTGTCTTTATCTAATCTATGCACAATACCGGGACGCGGCCCCTCTTGTTGCAAGAGCTGGGGGTATTTTCCCGCTAGACGCTGAATAAGGGTATTTTCCACACAAGAAGGGCATGGGTGCACCGTAAGCCCTGCAGGTTTATGGCAAATAAGAATATGCTCATCGGCCCACACCACATCTACAGGCCCCTCTTCAGGGCTAATATGCGTGGCCGGCGGTATAAGGCTTAGCTCTACACTTTGGCCACTTTTCAGCTTGGTGCTGGCAGATTTCGCCACAAGGCCATCCACAAGGCATTGCCCTTGCTGAATGGCTTTTTTAATTTTTTCGCGTGAAATATCGGGAATATGCGCCCCTAAAAAAGCATCTAAGCGCCCGCCCTGTCCAAAATCCACTGTATATTCATACTTTCGCAACGTCATACGCACACCTTATTGCGGCCCCGGCAAGGTAGAAAAACCGCCTATGCGCTGCAAAATAGCTTGATCATTATATAAATTAGGCAATTCCGCCCCCGGTTCCAAGGTGGTTACCACAGCACGACCTATAATATGTCTATCATCGCCAAGGCCTTGTTCATCCACACGAATGCCCCATACATTATGGAACATCACCGGCTGACCTTGCTCCATGCCAAGGTACAAAGCAATATGCCCCGGCATCCAAATAAGGGATAAGAAAGGTTTGCCAAAGCGGCGCACAGCGTCTTTTTTGCCTTCCAAAGTAAGGGTATCTAAGGGATAGGTGTAGGCAGAATTATATTGCCCGCGAGAATTACGCGGCATATAAACTCCAAAAGGCGTAAATAAATCGCGCAAAGTAGCTGAGCAATCGCGCCATTCATTATGACCGCCCCAGCCATAGAGTTGCCCCATCATCACATTGCCCACCTTGGCAATATTTTGCGCCGTTATGGGCATGGGCATGGGCACCGCGTCCAAGGCCGAAAGATACAGCGTTTCCAGCTTTGCCATGCCCTTGGAGCCAAGTACGGGGAAGTACATTTTATGTTCGCTAGAGCCTTGACGCACTAAGGGAAATACCGCCCCCAAGGAGGCATAGCCGTATTCATCTAAGGATACCCTATCGCGTATCACCGCAAGCAAAGGGCGCTGGCTGTATTTTTTTATAAAACTCGCGTCCACAAAGGCCACATCACGCGCTTGCACCCAGCCGCCGGCAATGGAATTTTCCACAAAATACCATTGTCCGTCACGGCTTTTATGGCTCACATATAAAGGCAAGCCTGCCGACAAGGTAGAGTATTGAAAATAATCAAAGGGATTTAAGGCTTCTTGAGGCGTGGGCTTACCATAGCGCGGCGCCATGGTGGGCAGTTCTCGCAAAGAGGTTTGGCGCAAGACAATGGCCGCCCTTTGCGTATTGGGATAACTTTCCGTAAAGGCATTATAAGTTAAAGTATTCCATTGCCCTTCTGTCCAGGGTATGGTGCCTTGATAACCGCGCGCAGAACCTAAGGTATTCTTAAAGGTTTGCAAAGAAAATCCGGCTTTATTTTGCTGCCACGGGGCATAAAAAATGCGCGTGAATTTTGCCACTTCTGCCCTTTGCACCGCCGAGGACAGTAAGGGAGATGTGGGCATTTTTTGCGCATAATATTCTAAATCTTGTGGTAAAATACGAATATCTTCAATCATGCCGTTTTGCACAGAAGAAGAATATTCAGGTTTAGGCGTCATACCGCTTTTGCCACCGCAAGCGCTTAATAAAGTACAACATACAATCAAGCACAACCAAGAAAGAGAAGAAGAACAATAAGAAAAAATTCGCATAGGCTTTTTTACTTTAGGCAGGCTGTATGGTCAATGTATATTTACGCAAAAAATCCACAGGAAAATAGGTCTTTTTCGCTTGGCGCAAGCCTTCTTCACCCATATCTTGCTCACGATTAATAAGACTGCAGGCCTCCCCTGCTTTTTGCACAAAAAGCGTATTCATAGTTTGATACACGCCTCTAAAGCCGCTATGCCCTTTTTCAAAGTGCACACCAAGGGTACCGCCATCCAGCACTTCGCCCACGCTAAAAGCCACCATGGCATTATCCACATACAAAGCGCCGCCCATAAGATGCGGAAAATCATGCCAATGGGATAAAACCTTGTTTATGGCTGTATTTTCTGCTTGTAAGGAAGGGGAATTGGTGCACTCATGCCATTTGCACCACTCATCTTGCAAAGATAGCATATCCTCCACCACGGCATCATCCATGGGGCGATAGTCCGGCTCGCCATACATTTTCTTATAGCCATTCACATGGTTACGCTTTTTTTGATATTTATTCCCCGGTAAAGTGGCCAGCGATTGTCTATCGTATAAATATTCAAATTGATTACGATCTTCTTCCAGTTGCACGCGCCCCTGCAAAGATTTTTCTAGCAAAAAAGCCAATTGTTCCGGAACGCGTACCAGTTTTGCTCCCTGCTCAAGGCAGGCTTCTTGAGTAAAATCCACCTCATGCCATGCCCCCACAGGCGCCCATAACACAGGCATATCCTCTTCTTGATGTTGCGGTTTCAGCCAGCACAATACATCACTAAAGTGCCAAGTCATTTGCGTATATTCTTGCCAGCCCCATAAATTTACCAAGGTATAATCCATGGATTGCTGCGGGCAATTATGCCATAAAGCTTCGTATTTTTGCGCTTTGGCAAGGTCTAAAGGACGAAATTCCACCTGCATATTTATCTCTTCTTATTTTTTTGTTGCTGCATGGCATAGCTTTTCCACGGGGCATAAAAAAGTACCCCCAGCATCACCACCGATTGCACCACTTGTGATGTTAACATACCCACAAATACGCCCGAGGCGCTTTGCCACACAAAATGCCCCAATATCCACGCCACAGGTAAACGCACCAACCAAAAGGACGTGCCGTATACCATAAGATTATAGCGCGTGGCGCCGGCTCCCACCATAACACCGCCCAAAATCATACTCATTAAGGTAAAGGGCGTGGCGAAAAAGTTAATATATAAATATTGTTCCGCTATGCTTTGCGTAAGTTCATTATCCGTCAAAAAAGCGGCCATTTGCGGAATAAAAGGCCATAGGCACAAGGCCACAAGGCTCATGCAAGCCACTCCGGCGCCCATGATAATCAATGCAATGCGCTGGGCTTGCGCTTCGTTTTTTGCCCCAAGGCTATTGCCCACCATAACAGAAGCCGTGGTGCTAAAACCCATTCCCGGTAAAAAAAGTAAGGCCTCAAGGCGCATACCGGAAACCATGCCGGCAATGGCATGCACACTATCTTGCGGTAAAGATGCCGTCACCGCAAAAAGCACCACATAGCCCGATTGCCATACCAATTGCGAAGCCGCCGCCGGTAAGGCCACCTTTAAAAGATACGGCGTGGCCGCGCGCATCCACTTCACCGGAGGGAAATTGTTATAATCCACATAGCCGCTGTGCATCAGCAACATAATATTCGCCAATGCGCCCAAGCCCGTACACACAAAGGTGGTCCACGCTATCCCCACATAGCCATAGGCCGGAAAATCAAAATAGCCCAGTCCAAAGCCTAAATTGCCTATAAGATTAGCCACGGCCATGAAAAAAGCCACAAATACCGGCGGTATAACCTGCCTTGTGGCACGAAAAAGTGTGGTAGATATAGAAAAAAGATAGCCCAAAGGCAAGGTACATAAAGTAATGCTCCAATACTCCAATGCCACAGGCAAAATACTGGAGGGCGTTTGTAAAAAGGCAAAGAAAGCATGTCTGCCCGCATAGGCAAGCAAAGCCAAAAGTGCCCCAAAGCTCACCGCCGCCACCAGCACAAAATTCACATAGCGCACAGCACGCGTCATAAGCTTTGCGCCTATGGCTTGACTAATGGCCGCCGTTGCTCCGCCGCCTAAAGCCATGGCCACCACCTGCAAAAACATATTGCCCTGCGCCGCCATGCCAAAGGCCGCCTGTATATCATTGCCAAGTTTGCCTGCTGTCCATACATCGGTCAGTTGCAAGCAAAAGAAAAAACACATGACCATAACCTGCGGCCAAGTAAGCTGCCATATACTGGCAAAGGAAAAGCTTAATTCCTTTTGTTGCGGCATTACCATGTTCACTCCTGTAAGGACTGGGAAAATAATTACACTTTATTCTATTCAACAACAGAGGCTAAAATGACGAAAGTGCTAAAAAACTAGTATCAAAAAAGCCTTGTGGCAAGGGAGGCACGAAAATAAATTCCGTATGCGAGTTTTGTATTTTTTATTTTTGTTTTATTTTGTTTTTGTTTTTTTGTGGGGGGAAGGAACATTTTACATAATAAATAAAAAACTCATTCTACTTCAACAACATCTATAAGCACATTGCCATCTGTCAATTCCAATAAGCTTTGCGTAAGCGCTGTCAGGTGTTCTTCGGGCAGGCGCAAGGAAAAGGCGGCATCCACGCCAAATTCTTCTTCCATAATTTCTGCCTCAAAGGTGGGCAAAAGGCGCCGAAAAAGAATTATTTGCGAATATTCCAACACCACATGTACAAATACAGGGCTAATGCGCTCCTTGGTGGGAAGGCTTTGCAAATTATCCAGCACGGCCCCTTGGTAAGCACGCACAAGACCGCCTGTGCCTAATTTTATGCCGCCAAAATAGCGTGTCACCACACACACCAGCTCGCCAATGCCGCTATGGTGCAAAGCTGTGAGCATGGGGCGCCCTGCCGTGCCGTGCGGCTCTCCATCGTCAGAAAAACCCACCCTAGCTGTGTCCTTGGGAGGGCCTACGGCAAAAGCCCAGCAATTATGCGTGGCATCGGCAAATTCTTTTTTAATACTGTCCACAAAGGCGCGCGCACCTTCCACCGTATCGGCATGCCCCATGGAGCACAAAAAAAGACTGCCCTTAATGGTCATCTCTGTGCGGTGCATGACCATGCTACCTTCTGTAGGGGCTACACCTTCTGGAGGCAGTATATGGGGTATGGGGTATCGAGCGGCCATAAGGCAAAAATTACATATCCAGTAAATTGCAATGCGCTAAAGCTGCATACAGCACTATGCCTGCCGCTGTGGAAAGATTTAATGAGCGAACTTCACCGCGAATGGGTATACGCACCCGCCCTGCCCCTTGTGCTAAAATATCTTGCGAAAGGCCACGCGTTTCGGGGCCAAAAATAAGGCTGTCGCTCGGGCTGTAATCAAAGCGATGCACAGGTTCTCCGCCCTTGGAAGAAGTCATCACAAGGCGCCTGCCCATACCTGCCCCTGCCACATAGGCCGCAAAATTAGGCCAGGTTTGCACCTTGGCATGGGGCCAATAGTCCAGACCGGCTCTCTTTAAATGTTTATCAGATATGGAAAAGCCTAGTGGCTCTATAAGATGCAGCTCAGTGGCTGTGGCGGCGCACAGGCGGGCAATATTCCCTGTATTTGGGGGAATTTCCGGCTCAAAAAGAACAATATGCACAAAAATACCTTTTTTACGTCAAAAAACGTGGAGTGTATAACATAAAAAAGCGGAACTTCCCAAAGAAAGTTCCGCCTTTACAATTCGATGAGCTCTAGGAACTACACACAGCCAGTAGGCTTAGGAAGACCAGC
>CAYJAL010000087.1:0-8946 GCA_964367875.1 uncultured Desulfovibrionaceae bacterium
AAGTATCTTGTGGAAAATCGCTTAAGCAATCGCATTAAAGAATTAAAGCTTAAGTCTTATTCTGAGTACTATAACTTTTTGCGTTTCGACATTAGCAAAAAAACAGAATTAAACAGACTGTTTGAAGTTGTCACCACCAACGAAACAAGTTTTTATAGAAATCCGCCGCAGCTCAAGGTTTTTCAAGACACTGTCATGAAAAATACCATTGATGAATGTCGAAAAGCAGGAAAAAAACGTTTACGTATTTGGTCTGCGGGTTGTTCAACAGGTGAAGAGCCCTATACCATTGCCATTATTTTACATGAAATTTTAAAAACAGAAATCACACAGTGGGATATTAAAATCACAGCCAGTGATTTGTCTGAGGCTGTCTTACAGGCGGGTCGCCAAGGTATTTATAGCGAATATGCCCTACGCACTACACCCAAGGACATTATATCAAAGTATTTTACGCCCAAAGATGGTGCTTTTGCTGTTAATGCCAATGTGAAGCGTTTAGTGAATTTTTGTCAAATAAATCTTAACGATAAAATGCAAATGAGCCGTGTAGATAAATCTCATGCACTTTTTTGCCGCAACGTTATTATTTACTTTGATAATGATATGAAAAAGCGTGTTATCAATTCCTTTTATGACAACTTACTTCCTGGAGGTTCGCTGCATATTGGGCACTCTGAATCGCTACATAATATTAGCCGTGCTTTTTCACCGGAACATTACACAGGCATCATAGTATATCGTAAACAGAGTTAAACGAATATGAGTGCTAAGGTTATTGCCATTGCCAATCAAAAAGGCGGCGTTGGAAAAACAACAACCACGCTCACTCTAGGTATGGCTCTTGCACGAAAAGGTAAAAAAATACTTATCTTGGACTTGGATCCACATGCTTGCGCTTCATTGCATGTGAAATTATATCCAGAAGAACAAGAAGTTACCTTACATGACCTTATTTTGGCAGAGGAATATCAATGGCCACAAATATGGACAAAACTTGCAAAACCTGTGGCCGGGGGCAAATTATTTTTTGCAGCTGGAAGCATACGCCTTTCAGAGCTAGAACTTGATTTACAAAAAAGACGCGGCAAAGGCATGGTGCTTTCCAAAGCGCTGGACGCCATTAGGCCCGAGTACGATTATATTTTACTGGACTGTCCGCCGCATGTGGGAATTTTATTGGTAAATGCCTTGGTGGCTTCAAATTTACTTATCATACCCATCCAAACAGATTTTTTGGCCTTGCATGGTTTAAAATTGCTTTTTGATACATTGCGCACCTTGAATAAAGTACTGCCAAGCCCCATACGATATAAGGCCTTGCCTACCATGTATGATAAAAGAGCCAGAGCTTGTACGCGCGTATTGGAGCTTATGCGCCATAAGATGGGCAATGCCATGTTTGAAACAGTAATTGGCGTGGATACGCGTTTTCGCGAAGCCAGCGCTTTAGGAACATCGGTTTACGCCATTGCGCCGGATTGTCGAGGCGCTCAAGCATATGATGAATTGAGTGAAGAAGTTGTAAAATTATGGTAAGAACGCCTGAACAATACTTTCAAGACCAAGACTTTGCCCTGCCGGACAGTCTCCCGGGCACAGACTTAACCTCAGCAGAACAGGCTTTTTTGTTTAAGTATGTGGGAACTGAGGGAGCTAAAGCATTAGGATTTGAACTTGACGACGCCTATATGGAAGAGTTTGACAAGTCCTTAAAAAGTGGCCCTACTTTTGCTGATGAACTTGGGCATTTACCGCAATTGCGCATTATATTTTTTCAGGTACTTGGGCAAACATACACCCTACCTGTGGAAGCGGTAAAAGAAATTATTAAGTACTCGCAGCCCATGCAGCTTCCGTTATCGCCGCATTATGTGGCCGGTGTTATAAATTTAAGAGGCAGAGTGACACCTCTTATACATTTGCAAAACTTGCTTTCAGACAAAAGAGCAGGCGAAAACAATGCGCATAAATTTATCATTGTCAGCCAAAGAAAAGGTATTCAATTTGGCATGATAGTAGATAGAGTTGATAATATGTTTATTATTAATCAAAAAGATATATCATGGAATATAGAATCGGAATTAGGTTCTAATGTGGAATGTATTTGCGGTATTATTGAACATAATAAGAAAATATTTGGTATTATTTCCACAGATAAAATTGTAAATCAAGTTCTCCAATCTCGAGGTACACTATGAGTAAGCATATCATGGTCGTAGACGACTCTAAAACCATTCGTAATCTATTGGCCTTTGTTATGAAGGCAGAAGGCTTTAAAGTCACCACTGCCGAAGACGGCCTTGACGGTTTAGAAAAGTTATATAATGGCGCCCAAGTGGATCTTATTATCTCTGATATTAACATGCCACGTATGGACGGTTTTACCTTTATTAAAACATTGCGTGAGCAAGATGCCTACAAAGACACTCCTATCATTGTGCTTTCCACCGAAGGCCAAGAAAAGGATATTCAACAAGGCATGAGCTTTGGGGCTAATCTTTATATGGTAAAACCAGCACAACCAGAAAAAATGGTGCGAAACATAAAGATGTTGCTAGGATAACCGATAAGTGTTTATGAAGCGTTATTTGGCAATTACGTTACGATAATTTTTGCCTAAGGGTTTGTTATGAGTCAAGATTTTATGGATGCTGAGATTTTTGCGGACTTTATAGTAGAAGCACGTGAACATCTGGAGACAATTGAGCCAAACTTATTGGAGCTGGAAAAATGCCCCGATAACCTTGATTTGCTCAATGAAATTTTCCGTCCTATGCACTCGCTCAAAGGTGCATCCGGTTTTCTTGGGCTTAACCGCATCAACCAATTGGCACACAGATGCGAAAATATCCTTGATGAAGTGCGTCATGCTAAAATGACCATGACATCGGGTATTATGGATATTATTCTTGCATCCACCGACGCCTTGCGCCAAATGCTGGATTTTTTGGAAAGCGAAAATACAGATGAAGGTGTGCCCATTGAAGGTTTAGTTTCTGAGATTGACACTTTAATGGAAAATAATGGGAACGTGGTGGCTCCTACGCCTGCTGATACCCATGCGCCCGAAGATGAAGGGCAAGATGCGGCTCAAAGTGCTGAAAAGGATGCACCGAGTGGTTCTGCTGATGCCGGCCAATCCAGCAATGAACAAGCCCCCAATGCCAGCGAACAAGAGCTTAAAAAGGGGAATAAAAGCCCCAAGGAATGGATTTCAGCTTTTCCTTATCGTGATACCTATAAGCTTACTGCCTTTGGTGAAGGGCATTTAAAAGACTTTGTAGACGAGTCTCGCGAAATTGTGGAAAACCTCAATACCGGCTTGCTTTCTTTAGAAGACAAAGCCGATGGGCAAGATGAGCTCATCAACGATATTTTTAGATTTTTCCATAATCTTAAGGGAAATAGCGGTATCATTGGATACAATGAAATAAATGCTCTTACCCACGAAGCAGAAACAGTGCTCAACAACATGCGCAAGGGTGAAGTGAAGCCCAGCCATGAGCTTATCGATTTACTGCTCTTTGTGGTAGATATTTTAGAAATCTTAGTAGAAGTTATTGATTGCGCCGACGGTACAGCTACTCCTCCGGACACTAGCCAAGTCTTGCACCAATTGCAAGTAGCCTTGGCAGGTGGTCCTGTTATGTTGCCCCCAGGCATGTATGAAGAAGCTGCCGGCGCGCAAACCTCAGACGCAGAATCAGCCCCAGCCTCTACATCAGAAGTACAAGCTGATACCAACGGCACAGCAAATGGTACAACCGTGGCGACACCAGCCGTGGTGGCCATGGGCGCTGATGCAGACGATAGAGAAATGTTCCGTCTCACCGTAGCCCAGCAACTAGAAATTATCCGTGCCTGCATGGAAACCCTACAAGGAGACAGCAATCATAAGCCTTCCATAGATGCCATTTATCGCTGCCTTATAGCTATTAAAAATGCTTGTAACTTTGTAGACCTACCAGACATCCGCGTCTATGCAGAGCGTACAGCTGGTATTGTGGATTCAGCACGTAATTCCGATATGGACTTTGCTCTCTTGCTTGACATGCTTGGGCAAGAAGTTGGTATTATTAAGGAAATGGTCGTTAAAGAGTTAGATGGCGCAAGTCTTGATATTTCTAACGGCAATGGCACTGAACAAAGCGCAGAAAGTTCTGAAGCTGCTGCTTCTGCGGACAGCTCTGCAGAAAAAACAGCTCCTAAAGCTGCCAGTTCAAGTGCACCAACGCCTGCACCAAAAGCCGAAGCAGAAGTTAAGCCAGAAGCTAAAGCAGAAGCCAAGGAAGCCCCAGCCAAAGCAGAAGCAAAAGCTGAAGCACCCGCTGCCAAGCCTGCCGCTGCTGCCAAGCCAGCCGCCGCTGCTAAGCCTGCCGCCGCTGCTAAGCCTGCCGCTGCTGCCAAGCCTGCCGCTGCTACTGAGCCTGCAAAATCTTCGGCATCTTCCACCATTCGCGTGGATCATGAAAAGCTTGACCACCTTATGAACCTTATTGGTGAGCTAATCATCAACCGTAACCGCTACACCCTCATTGCGCGTCACCTTGAAGACGCCAATAATGAAGTGGATATACAGCATGTAGCGCAAAGCCTGTCAGAAACCACCTACGCCATGGCGCGTATTTCTGATGATTTGCAAGATACTATCATGAAAGTACGTATGGTGCCTGTGGCTTCGGTATTCTCTCGCTTCCCACGCTTGGTGCGTGACCTTTCGCGCAAAAGCGGCAAAGAAGTGGATTTAATTCTTGAAGGCGAAGAAACAGAACTTGATAAGAGCGTTGTAGAAGTTATTGGTGATCCTTTAGTTCACCTTATCCGTAACTCGGTAGACCATGGCATTGAGCCTCAAGAAGATCGCGTTGCCGCTGGCAAGCCCATTAAGGGCCGAGTTGTCTTACGTGCCTTCCATAAGGGTAACTCTGTAGCCATTGAAATTGAAGATGATGGTAAGGGAATTGACCCCGATAAAATGCGCGAAGTGGCCATACGCAAGGGTATCATCACCCCAGAAGATGCCAAGCAATTGGATGACCGTGAAGCCATGGAGCTTATCTTTGCCCCAGGTTTCTCCTCAGCAGAAACCATTACCGACATTTCCGGTCGTGGCGTGGGCATGGACGTGGTGCGCACCAATATTAAAAACCTTAAAGGTAGCGTAAATATCTCTTCCGAAATCGGCAAAGGTACACGCTTTACCTTGCTCTTGCCTCTCACCTTGGCCATCATTGATGCTCTTATGGTCAATGTAGCTGATGAAATGTTTGCTATCCCCTTGGATGCCGTTTCTGAAACCACAAAAATTGATGCTGAACTGCTCACGGATATTAACGGCCGCAAAGCTGTTACCCTGCGCGGTGAAGTGCTAGGTATTATTGAGCTGTCAGAAATCCTCAACTTGCCACCGCCAGCCGAAGAGCCAGACGTACTCTCCGTGGTTGTTATCCATGACAATGGTCGCAGGCTTGGTATTGTTGTAGATAGGCTCTTAGAGCGCCAAGAAGTGGTTATTAAGCCTCTTGGTTCCTATCTGGGTGACCTTAAGGGAATTTCCGGCGCCACCATTATGGGCGACGGTTCCGTTATCCTTATCTTAGATCCGCACGAAATCTATACCGTGTCCACCTCAAAATCACCTATTAACAATTAAATAGTTTAAATATCATCTGTATAGAGGGAAAGACTGTAAAAAGTGTTTCCCTCTTTTTTTGTGCTGTCACGTAAATGCACAGTTCATAGCCTACACTTTAGCAGTCATTCTTATGAACATATAATGCCCATGTGGTTGCTACCTTTTACCAGCTTTTGCGCAGGGAACTTTTACTGACTTAAGGCTAAAAAAATCCTCCCTTGCTACAAACAAAGGAGGATTTTTAGAGCACATAAAGTGCGTTCGTGGTGAGAAGGTTGCATTAAACACACCTTCCCACCAGAAAAATTATATGAAAAAACTATTCCACTTCCATGGTATTCACGGCTTTAGCAAGACGTGAAATTTTACGTGCCACAGTTTTCCAATGCATGGCGCCCTTGGTAGACGCTTTATCTAAAATAGATGTAGCCAAAACCAAGGCTTGCTCAGCAGCAACTTTATCTTTTTTCAAAATGGCAGCGCGTACAGTTTTGATAACAGTTTTCACGCGGGTACGGGCAGCGCGGTTACGTCCGGCGCGAACAAGACTTTGCTTGTGGCGCTTAAGGGCAGATTTATGATTAGCCATAATTTCCTCCAAGTTTTATTATGTATTAGCAGTATTTATTTACACCTGTAAGGCGGCAAAATCTGCAAATTTTTCCATACGCTGGGTTAAGGCTTTGAGCATATTCAAGCGGTTAAGGCGTACGTTTTCCTCATCACACATAACCATTACCGAATCAAAGAAAGCGTCGATGGCAGGGCGCATTTCTAAAAGCAATCCGGGAATGGCATCATACATATCTTCTTGCCATAAGGCATCAAAACGTGGCAGCACAGCATCCAAGTTTTTCATAAGAGCTTTTTCCGCATCTTCTTGCGCTAAGGTCAAGTCGTATTGCCCGGACAAGGTGTACTCTTGCCCTTGCTTGCGGATAATATTAGCCACACGCTTAAAGGTTTGCACTGAAGCGGTATAATGCTCACTGGCATGAAATTTTTCCAAGGCTTGCAATCGCTTGGCAGCAGCCCACACATCAGTACTTTCAGCGCCCAAGGTAGCGTCCACCAAGAGGGTATCAGCGCCTTGCCCTTGCAGATAATTCTTCACGCGCGCGGCGAAAAACTCATCTAACTTTTGCAGGCAGGCCTCTCCTTCAAGCTTCCAAGCTTTTTGCCCATAAAGAGCTAAAGCTTCCGAGAGGAAGGCGGGCACATCAAGGCGTAAATTAAATTCAATGATGCAGCGAGTAATACCAAGCACGCAACGACGCAAGCCATTAGGATCAGCGGTGCCCGTGGGTATCATACCAAGACCAAAGCACCCTACCAAAGTATCAGCTTTATCGGCCATGGATAAGAAGGCGCCTAATAAGGAACTAGGCACAGGGCTTTGCGGCCCCGCAGGCAAGTATTGCTCTTGCAATGCCTTACACACGGCGGCGCTTTCGCCCTTTTTGCCAGCATATATGCCGCCCATAATACCTTGAAGGGTGTCAAACTCCCCTACCATACCGGACACTAAATCCGCTTTGGAAAGGCGCCCAGCGCGGGCAACTTCGGCAGAAAGCGGCAGATCTTCATGCACACCGCAATGGTC
Source organism: uncultured Desulfovibrionaceae bacterium (assembly GCA_964367875.1). GTDB lineage: Bacteria > Desulfobacterota > Desulfovibrionia > Desulfovibrionales > Desulfovibrionaceae > CAYJAD01. The sequence continues at coordinate 7,242 of CAYJAL010000087.1, forward strand.
CTTAAGCCAAAGGCACAATTTTTCTAAACGCCGTGTTTTGTCACCCATAGAGCCCAGAGGCCCTAAGAAAATGACAGAATCCAATTTTTCAAGCCAAGCATCTAGGGGGCTTTGTAAGTCGGAATTCCAGAAAAAACGCGCATCTTCAAGGCGCGCACGTAGCACACGTTCCCACCCTTTTTGTACAATGGACATTTCTTGCGGCGTAATATTAAGCACCGTTAAGAAATGCGGCAAAAGATTACCCTCGGCATCTTCTAAACCAAAGCTTTTCTGATGGCTTTCCATACTGGTAAGCAAAGCTTCACGCGGCACTTCCAAGAAAGAAGGATCAAAGTTACCGATGATGGCCACGGGATGCTCCACAAGACCTTGCACTTCATCCAGCAAAGAATCTTTCCAAAGAATTTTACCACCAAGGGCGGCGGCGGCAGCATTACCACCGTCAATAATACTTTGGCGACGCTGCGCAGTATCGGGCTCAACGCCACTGGCACGCACCACTTCTAGATATTTTTGTGCGCTGCTCACTTCATGGGCAATGCCTTGATCATTTTTACCATGAATACGATGCCCCCATGTATGCCTGCCGGAAGTCACCGGCCCCACAGTGAAGGGGATTACCTCAGCATCAAAAAGAGCCACAATCCAGCGTAATGGTCTGGCATAGGCAAAAGAATTGGCGCCCCAACGCATTTTTTTGGCAAAGGGCAAAGCAGAAATAATGTTAGGGCAAATTTCTTCTAAAAGTTTGCTGGCAGCAGCGCCACCGGTTTTCTTACGCACAGCAAGGTATTTTCCCTTAGGGGTATCTTCTAAAAATACGTCATCAAGGCTTACATTGTTGGTGCGCAAAAAGCCTTCCAAAGCTTTGGAGGGTTTGCCTTCGGCGTCATAGGCAATGCGCTCTGGCGGGCCGGAAATAAGCTCTTCTTTTTCCAATTGTACAGCTTGTATGTCTTCCACAAAAAGCACAGCGCGGCGAGGGCTAGACAAAACCTTTATGGCACCATAGGCAATGCCCACTTCTTCAAAGGCGGCGCTAAAGCGCTTTTGCAACTCTGCTTCTTCTGTGGCTAAAAAACGCGCAGGTATTTCTTCACTACCGATTTCAAGAACAAATAAAGACATGGAATTTCCCCTACTTTTGTAACATGGGATGCCCAAGGGCTTCACGCTGGGTCACATATAATTGAGCTACGCCGGAAGCCAAAGCACGCACACGGCCTATATATCCTGTGCGCTCGGTGATGGAAATGGCACCACGCGCATCCAAAAGATTGAAGGTATGCGAACATTTAAGGCAATAATCATAAGCCGGCCAAGGCAATTCTAAGGCGATAAGCTTTTTGCACTCAGCTTCGTACTCATTAAAGAAGGTCAAAAGCATGGCTGCATTACTTTCTTCAAAATTGTAGCGTGATTGCTCCACTTCATTTTGATGATAGATTTGCCCATAGGTCACGTGCTCATTCCACTTAAGGTCGTATACAGACTCCACCCCTTGCAAATACATGGCAAGGCGCTCCAGACCATAGGTAAGCTCTACGCTGACAGGATGCAAATCAATGCCGCCCACTTGCTGGAAATAGGTAAATTGCGTCACTTCCATGCCATTGAGCCACACTTCCCAACCAAGCCCCCAAGCGCCCAGAGTGGGAGATTCCCAATCGTCTTCCACAAAGCGAATATCGTTCTTGCTGGC
>CAYJAL010000088.1:0-6344 GCA_964367875.1 uncultured Desulfovibrionaceae bacterium
CAGCCCTTACAGATAGGTGGTTATAATCACTCAAAAAACGTAAGGGGCGCAAAAATCCATCACAGTTTTGCAAAACTTGCGGTGCAAGTCCATGTCCCGTGCCAAGTAAAAGCAGAGCAGGCTCTTCATGCAGTTTTTGACGCGCAACGTCAAAGGGCATGGTGGCCGCTTCACCCCATTGGGCAGAGCTTCCCCATAATTGCGGAGCTTTGCCTGTGTGGCTGTGGATATGTTCTTGAGCCTCAGCAATGCTGGTCACCGGTCGCACAAGTTGTAGAGCTTCAGCTCTATCGGCATGGCTTTTGCCAGCAGGGCCGTGCAGCCAGTGACGTAAAATTCCTTGTAGCACTTCTAATTGGTCTTTTAAGGGGGTTATTACATAATAACCGCCAAGCCCATAAGTGCGGGAAACACGAGCTATATCGTGAATATCTAGATTTGTCAAAGAAGAAGTGCCAGAATTTTTGCCTTCAATGATAACAGGGTGGTGCACAAGGCCAATATAGAGGTTGCGCCCAGGGTTGGTGCGCGGTAAAGATGCAAGAAATTGCGCATCCTTGGGGCTAAGAGGCGTTTCGCGTAACAGGTCTGGCCTGTGGCGTAAGGTACGCTCAAGGGCAGCCTCGCGACGCCACGTGGCTATGCGCCCATGATCGCCACTACGTAAAACTTCCGGTACTTGATGCCCTTCAAAATTTTCCGGTCTTGTATAATGAGGGTATTCTAATAATCCGGCAGAAAATGATTCTTCCGTGCCCGAAGCTTCTTTGCCCATAAAGCCGGGGATAAGGCGTGATACGGCTTCTATAATGGCTAGAGCCGGCACTTCACCGCCATTGAGCACTGCATCACCCATGCTCACATATTCTATGGGGAAAAGCTCTTCTATGCGAGCATCAAAACCTTCATAGCGGCCGCAAACTAAGGTTATATCTTGCTCTTGCGCCAGTTCTGCTGCCATGGCTTGCGTAAAGGGTTTGCCCGCCGGCGACATAACTAAGATACGCCCACGCTTTTTTGTAGGTATATCTGTTTGCTGAGAGGGCAGAGCGTGGCCGCATTCTTGAAGCGTTTTAACCAAGGGATCCAGCATAAATACCATGCCGGGGCCGCCGCCATAAGGTCTATCGTCCACCGCTTTATGTACGCCATGGCCGTGATCGCGTGGGCTATGTGTACTAAAGGAAACAATGCCTGCCTCTTGCGCTTTTGCCATAAGAGCTGTTTGCAAGGGCGAGGCGAAAAATTCTGGGAAAAGAGAAATGATAGTAAAGTGCATAGGGTTGATTTCTAGCAATAAATGTTCATGGTGGCAATAAAATGTTTTTTAGACAAGTGCGCGCAAAAGTGGAGGCAAGTGTCTTTCACGGCTTAAGAGATTTTATATATATTTCTTTGCGGAAAAAGAGACAAAAAGTTTAGTGTTTTGTACAATATTGTTTTTTCTAAAGTTTTTCAGAAAGTTACCGATATCTAAAACTAGACGATGTGGATTTTTTATAGTACCAAGGGGCATACTTTAGCTTAAAGGATGTATGATTATGACCATACGCAGTAAGATTTTATTAGGGATGATGTTGGCGGCTGTTATTTCCATGGGCGCCGTACTCATTACCGCTTCGTACAAAATGGATACGGTTTTTGTGCAAAACTTTAAAGTAAATAGTAGTGCGCAATTGGAGCGCATGAATAGCTTTACGCAAAGTTTTTTTGAAAATGCGCAAAATGTTGCGGATTATTTAGCCAAAGATCCAGAAATTGTACAAAACCTCGGCAACCTTACCAATTATAAGACAGTAGAGAAAACCCCAACTTTAGAAGAATATTCCTTTGGGGAAAAAACAGTTTTTGATACGCTTACTGCGGTGCGCGCCATGTCCAGCACCTATCTAATGATTTTTACCGCTGCCAGTGATGGCGCCGTAACCATTAGCCCTTATACAGCATTGCCTCCCGGCTTTGACGCTTCCACCAGAGGCTGGTTTTCCGGTACCATGCAGGCCGGTAAGGGTATTCTTACCGAAGCTTATCTTTCCACCACCGGCGATGTGGTGTGCACCATTACTGGCCTTATTCGCAATGAGCAAGGCCGTAATGCCGGCGTGGTGGGTATTGATATTAGTTTAGAAGTTATTACCAAGCAAGTTGCTGCCGCCACCGTGGGCAAGACCGGCTATATGCTGCTTTTGGATCATAAAGGGCAAGTGGTGGGGGATCCCAAAAATTCTGGTTCTCACATTGCCAAATCCGAACGTTGGCTGGGCAAAAAAGTAGGTGATTTGCCTGCTGGCGTTCGCGCTCCCTTGCAAGCCTTAGTACAACAAAAAAATGGTTTCCAAGAGCTTAAGCTTAATGGCATAGATATGTTTGGCTCCGTGCTTACAGCGCCCAATGGCTGGACCATTATTATGTTGCAAGAAAAGGCTGAATTGTATGCCGGCGCCATGGATGTGACCATTGCCATTGCGCAAGTGGGACTTTTGGCTGCCTTGGTGGCCTTTGTGTTAGCTTGGCTTATTGCCCGCTCCATTGCTAGGCCCATAGCTGTATTGGCCGAAGCTTCCGAGGCTGTATCTGCCGGTAATTTACAAGCCATTCCTACAGAAAATAAAGCTTTTACGGGTGAATTGCGCACCTTACACACCAGCCTTGTGCACATGGTGGCAAAGCTTTCTGAGCTTATCGGTACAGCCGAAAGCAAAATACAAGAAGCCGAGCAAGCCCTTGAAACGTCGCGCCAAGCCTTAGACGCAGCTGAAGAAGCCAAAAAAGCCGGTGAACTTGCTCGTAAACAAGGCGTACTGCATACGGCAGAGCAAATTGGAAGTATTTTGGATGAACTTTCCACAGCCACAAGCCATCTTGCTCAAGAGGCCAGCGAAACAGGGCGTCTTACCATGGAGCAAGAAGGGCGTATGCACGGCACTGCCAATGCCATCAGCGAGATGAATACCGTGGTGGCTGAAGTGGCACATTCCATTTCGCGCACGGCTGTGCTTGCTGATGATGCTCAAGCTGAAGTGCGTAAGGGTAAAGGTCTTGTGCAAGACCTGGTGCAAAGCATGATGGAAATTGAAAATAAGGCTTTATCCTTACAAAAAGGCCTTGATTCCTTACAAGTGCGCGCCGATGATATTGGTAAAATCATGAATATTATTAATGATATTGCAGACCAAACCAATTTGCTAGCCTTAAATGCCGCCATTGAAGCAGCCAGAGCCGGTGAAGCCGGGCGTGGCTTTGCTGTGGTGGCCGATGAAGTACGCAAGCTTGCTGAAAAAACCATGGAAGCTACCAAACAGGTGGATAATACCATTAAAACCATTCAGCAAAGCACCAAGGAAAATACAGGGGCCATTGAAGAAACAGTCATCTTTGTGGGTAAATCTACTTCTGTAGCCAGCAATGCCGGTGCGGCTTTAGATTCCATCGAAGCCATGGTAGAAAATACCGCTTCAGAAGTGCGCACCATTGCTACGGCCAGTGAAGAGCAGTCGGCTACTTTGGAAGAAATTAACAATAGCACCAATGACATTAGCAGCTTAACGCAAGATGTGGCGCATAGCGCGCAATCTTCTAATGCGGCTGTGAATGAGCTATCTCTTTTAAGTGATAAGCTTAATGGCATTGTGCGTGATTTACGCACCGAAAATAGCTAGAGTTTTATTGAGAGCTATGCTAGCAAGGGGACTGCGAAAGCGGTTCCCTTTTATTTTTTAGGTATGAGAGTGAGAGAGCATGGAATTTACAGAATATTTTTTCTTATTTGCGTGGTTTTTAGCAGGTTTTATTAATGCCATTGCTGGCATGGGCGCTGCCATGGTGGCCGTTCCCTTGGTCACAGCCATTATGCCGCCGGCCATGCTTACCCCCATAGCTTGTATTATTGTTATGGTGGTGTCCATTCATATGTCATGGAATTTTCGTGAGGGAATTCGCTTAGGTTCTTTAAAAAACATGTTTATCGGGGCAGTGCCCGGCTCCTTGTTGGGCTTGGCCATGCTTATTTATATTCCCACCAAGTCCATGCAGCTTTTTACCGGCATAGTTATGGTACTCTTTGTGGCCTGGCAATTTATGCGCAAATTAAATACGGTACAGCGTCCGGAAACCTTTGCTAAAAGTACCTTTGCCGGTCTTTGCTCCGGAATTTTAAATACCTCCATTTCTTTTGGTAATCCGCCGCTGGGGGTGTATGCTTTGTACCTTGGCTGGACGCCTTTACAAACGGTGGGCACCACAAATATTTTTTCGGTTTTTGCTTATATTTTTGCTTGCGCCATTCAAGCTTCGGCAGGCCTTTATACAGAAGAGGTGCTCACCTGGGCGGCCATGGGCGTGCCGGCGGCCATGCTGGGTATTGCCTGTGCCATGCCGGTGGTGCGTCGCATCAATGCCAATACTTTTAAGCGCGTATTGCTTATGGTTATTGCTTGCGGCGGGGCAACCTGTATTTGGCGTGGTCTAAGTTAGGGCTGCTACTGTCGCATACTATACTTTGCCATTGCCCCTATGGAGTGTTTTGAGCTCGGTGGGGGCAATGTTTTTTTACAAAAAATCTTGCTGGGAATACAGCATTTCTTCCTTACCTTGGCACACAAACTGCATAGTATTTCCTACAATGCTATTCACAGCATGGGCTGTGCAAAGCGCAGTGGCACGTAGGAGGATTTTTATATGCAAGACATGATGTTTAGTGCACTTTTTGGAGCTTTATCCACAGAGCACCGCATGAATTTCATAGCCAATAATTTGGCAAACGTGAATACCACAGGCTATAAGCAAGATCATTTAGCCTTCAAAAACACCATGGCACAATATGCCCATGATGAAATTCGCGAGCCCCTTGCCACTGTGCGCTCTGAGCCTTTGTTTCCTGAGCCTAAAAACCTCTCACGTACGCGTATTGCCGTGTCGAAGATAGATTTTTCGCAAGGATCCATGAAGTTTACCGGAGATCCCTTAGATGTGGCTATTTCCGGTGAAGGCTTTTTAAAGGTGGATACACCGGCTGGGGAGCGCTATACTCGTAGTGGGCATTTCGTCAAAAGCGCCGATGGCATGATGGTGACCCCCGAGGGCTGGACTTTGCAGGGTACCGATGGCCCCATTGTTATTCCCGAAGATGCGCGTGATGTGCATATTGCCTCCGATGGGCAGGTTTTTGCCGATGGAGAGCTTATTAATTCCATAGCCTATGTGGGCTTGGATGATCCTCAAGTTCTTGAAAAAGAAGGTAATAATACCTATAGGGTGCGTCCGGGTATGGAAGCTGCAGAAAATGACCCCTTGGCCAATGGGGGACGTATTTCCCAAGGCTTCATAGAAACTGCCAATGTGGAAGTGGTTACAGAAATGGTTAAAATGATTGAAGTTAACCGCCACTATGAAGCCATGGCAAAAGTTATGCAAACATCTGATTCTATTGATAGACAGGCCATAGATAAAGTTGCTAAGGTTCGTTAGCCTTAACATAAGGAGCTAAAGTTATGATGCGTTCTCTTTGGACAGGTGCCACGGGTATGGTGGCTCAGCAATTAAATATTGACGTTATTTCCAATAACTTGGCTAACGTAAATACCACTGGTTTTAAGAAAAGCCGCGCAGAATTTGAAGATCTTATGTATCAAACCATGAAGATTGCCGGCTCCATCACCGAAGGGGACACCACCCTTCCCACCGGTATTCAAGTGGGTATGGGTACACGTCCCACCGCTGTGCACAAATTTTTCTCGCAAGGGGATTTTCAAAACACAGGTAATGCTCTTGATGTGGCTGTTGAAGGCGATGGCTTCTTTCAGGTGGAAGTGAATGGCGAGCTTATGTATACGCGCGCCGGTGCTTTTAAGCTAAATCAAGACGGTACCGTGGTAACGGCTAATGGCTATACTTTGCAGCCAGAATTTACCGTGCCTACCGAAACTAAGAATATTTCCATTTCGCCTCAAGGGCATATTGCTGCCTTGGATGCTTCCGGTGCAGAAATTGCCTCGGCAGAAATACCCCTGTATACCTTCATCAATCCCGCTGGTTTAGATGCGCGTGGTAATAATTTGTATACCCCCACCGATGCCTCAGGCGATGAGCAAGAAGGCGTGCCGGGTACAGACAATGTGGGTACCTTGGCACAAGGCTTTTTGGAAATGTCCAACGTAGAAGTGGTGGATGAAATGGTAAATATGATTGTAGGTCAACGCGCCTACGAGGTAAACTCTAAGGCCATTCAAACTTCTGACTCCATGTTAGGTATTGCCGTACAACTCAAGAGATCGTAGTTATGATGCGTAGACTATGGAGAAAAAACATAGCTTGTATGCAAAAAATTGCGAGCTTGGCAAAGAAAC